>NZ_JBAKFR010000098.1:0-201 GCF_053484295.1 Martelella sp. AMO21009 | reverse complement strand
AGAACTCGATCGGCGGATCGAAAATGCCGCGCACCATGGGGCTCATGCCCATGGCTAGCCCGAGCGGAATGCCGATCAGGCAGGCCAGCAGAAAGGCGCTGAACACGCGGGCGGCCGAAATCAGGATATGGACGTAGAGCGGCGTGCCGGTGAAGCCGTTCTGCATCGTGTCGAAGAACTTCGCCACGATCGCCACGGGCG
>NZ_JBAKFR010000097.1:0-213 GCF_053484295.1 Martelella sp. AMO21009 | reverse complement strand
AATTCGCCACACTGTGCCGCCTGATGGAAGGCCGCATGGCAAAACATGGCCGGCGGGAATACGTACAGGTTCTTCGTCTGCTGGAAAGCTTTGATATGGCCGACCTGCATGCGGCGGTGAAGCAGGCCATTCATCTCGGTGCGATCGGCTTCGACGCCGTCAAACATCTGATTCTTTGCCGGGTGGAGCGCCGGCCGCCGCGACTGGATCTGT
>NZ_JBAKFR010000096.1:0-216 GCF_053484295.1 Martelella sp. AMO21009 | reverse complement strand
CAGCCGCCGCCATGGTCAGCGAGATGATGGAGGCCCGTGACGAACGGCGCCTCTTGCGTTTCCAGAAGCAGATGGCAGGATACAAGCTGCTGATCATCGACGAACTCGGCTTCGTGCCGTTGTCAAAGACCGGCGCGGAGCTGCTGTTCGAGTTGATCTCCCAACGTTATGAGCGGGGCGCCACCCTGATCACCAGCAATCTGCCCTTTGACGAAT
>NZ_JBAKFR010000095.1:0-216 GCF_053484295.1 Martelella sp. AMO21009 | reverse complement strand
ATTCGTCAAAGGGCAGATTGCTGGTGATCAGGGTGGCGCCCCGCTCATAACGTTGCGAGATCAGCTCGAACAGCAATTCCGCGCCGGTCTTTGACAACGGCACGAAGCCGAGTTCGTCGATGATCAGCAACTTGTACCCTGCCATCTGCTTCTGGAAACGTAAGAGGCGCCGTTCGTCACGGGCCTCCATCATCTCGCTGACCATGGCGGCGGCTG
>NZ_JBAKFR010000094.1:0-219 GCF_053484295.1 Martelella sp. AMO21009 | reverse complement strand
AACAGGACAGTTGCGACACAGAACCTAACAGCGGCGCCCGCTGGACGTTCTCGGCGAGGGAATCCTCCTCGGCGATGCCGTCCTCGCGCACGATGCAGGGCACGGGCGTGGTCTTCGTCATGCGCTTCTTCTTCACCAGAAGCTCCAGCGCGCGATATCGGCGGCCGCCGGCCGGGATTTCGAACATGCCGGTCTCGGTCCCGGCTTCGTCGATGACGG
>NZ_JBAKFR010000093.1:0-220 GCF_053484295.1 Martelella sp. AMO21009 | reverse complement strand
GGGTGCTTCAGCGCTCATGCCGCTTCTCCCGTCCCCGATGACAGGAGGCCCATATACGCCTTCGCCGATGTCGTCTCGACGGTTGCTCTCGGCAGGTAAGGATAGATCGACAGATCCAGTCGAGGCGGCCTGCGCTCTACCCGGCAAAGAATCAGATGTTTGACGGCGTCGAAGCCGATCGCGCCGAGATGAATGGCCTGCTTCACCGCCGCATGCAGGT
>NZ_JBAKFR010000092.1:0-234 GCF_053484295.1 Martelella sp. AMO21009 | reverse complement strand
CGACAGCTATCGTCTCGCCCAAAGCCGCGCCCGAAAGGCCGGCTGAAACCCTTCAAAAAAATCGCAACGCAGGCATGAGACCCACGCTCGGGCTACGCCCTCCCCCGGGTCTCATGCCTGCGACCAAAGTGGCCGACTTTTGCTCCGCCCCGTGGCAGGTTTTTACGCCGCCGTTGACAGTCGATGACAGGGACAGCTAGCGAAATCAGGCCCAACTCGACCTCCTGATCGGAA
>NZ_JBAKFR010000091.1:0-236 GCF_053484295.1 Martelella sp. AMO21009 | reverse complement strand
GTTTTTGAAACACCACCGAGCGGTCGGCGCCGGGGCCCTCGACCTTGTGGCCGTCAAGCAGGATCTCGCCGCTGGTCGGCGACAGAAAGCCTGCAATGAGATTGAGGAGCGTCGATTTTCCGCAGCCGGACGCGCCGAGCGCCACGACGAAATCGCCCTCGCCAAGCGAGAGGTCGATCTCCCGGAGCGCCTCGACCGGCGCGTTTCCGCTGGCGGATGGATAGACGACGGAGGCC
>NZ_JBAKFR010000090.1:0-241 GCF_053484295.1 Martelella sp. AMO21009 | reverse complement strand
TATGTAGATGTCTTCACCAGCCCCTCTCACCTACCATCAGCTTTTGTAAAGTAATGTAATATTTAAAAATCGACAACTGCTGTTTTTATCTAAAGGGCATAAAAGTAGATAATTTCTACAAAAGTTTTAAGAAACTATCCACATTTTCTGTGGATAACGCTGTGGTTATCCACAGGATAAAACAAAGTTACTTACTCATCAGGATATTCAAAGCGATAACCCACACCATAAACCGCCTGAA
>NZ_JBAKFR010000089.1:0-242 GCF_053484295.1 Martelella sp. AMO21009 | reverse complement strand
ATTTGGCTGCCTTGATACGCCGCTCGACCTTGCGACGATCCCGTTCGATCATCTCACGTTCGGCAAGCCGGGTAAGGTATCCGATATGATCGACGCCCTCGGTGGCGCAAAGCCGGGCCAGTTTCTGATACTCCCGTTGGAATGTTGGCAGCTTCAGGCTCTTGAGGTAGTGGGCAAGCAGGATCTCGGGTGCTTCAGCGCTCATGCCGCTTCTCCCGTCCCCGATGACAGGAGGCCCATAT
>NZ_JBAKFR010000088.1:0-244 GCF_053484295.1 Martelella sp. AMO21009 | reverse complement strand
TGACCATGGCGGCGGCTGTGGTGAAGCCAACGGACAGGCCCTTCTGGCAGGCGGCCAGGCCAAGGGCGAGCGCTATGTGCGTCTTCCCGGTTCCACTGGGGCCGAGAGCGATGACGTTCTCGCGGCGCTCGATCCATTCGCAGCGGGCCAGTTCCAGAACCTGCATCTTGTTGAGCTTCGGGATGGCGGCAAAATCGAAACTGTCGAGACTTTTGACGACCGGGAATTTGGCTGCCTTGATACG
>NZ_JBAKFR010000087.1:0-258 GCF_053484295.1 Martelella sp. AMO21009 | reverse complement strand
ATCGTCGCAAGGTCGAGCGGCGTATCAAGGCAGCCAAATTCCCGGTCGTCAAAAGCCTCGACAGTTTCGATTTTGCCGCCATACCGGAGCTCAACAAGATGCAGGTCTTGGAACTGGCCCGCTGCGAATGGATCGAGCGTCGCGAGAACGTCATCGCTCTCGGTCCCAGTGGAACCGGGAAGACGCACATAGCGCTCGCCCTGGGCCTTGCCGCCTGCCAGAAGGGCCTGTCCGTTGGCTTCACCACAGCCGCCGCCA
>NZ_JBAKFR010000086.1:0-260 GCF_053484295.1 Martelella sp. AMO21009 | reverse complement strand
AAAAGGGCAGGTCGAAGCGGTGGGTGATGCGGCCGGGGCGCGGCGACATCACGATAAGCTTCGTGCCCATGAAGAGCGCTTCCTCGACGCTGTGGGTAATGAAGAACACCGTCTTTCTGGTGTTGTCCCAGATTTTGAGAATGAGTTCCTGGGCCTTTTCACGCGTCAGCGCATCAAGCGCGCCGAGCGGCTCGTCCATCAGCAACACGCGCGGGTCGCAGGTCAGCGCCCGGGCAATGCCGATGCGCTGCTGCATGCCG
>NZ_JBAKFR010000085.1:0-270 GCF_053484295.1 Martelella sp. AMO21009 | reverse complement strand
ATTCTTCAATCCGGTCGGCGCGGCCACCTGGCTCATCACCGAGATGGAGGCGGACAGCGACACGCTGTTCGGACTTGCCGATCTCGGTTTCGGATGCCCGGAACTCGGCTCCTGCAGCCTTGCCGAACTCACCTCGGTGCGCCTCGCCTTCGGTCTCGGGATCGAACGCGACATCCTGTTTCAGGCCACCTTCCCGCTTTCGGTCTATGCCGAGACGGCCCGGCAGGCCGGGAGCATCGTCGAAAGCGATCGGCTGCTGCATGCCGCCGC
>NZ_JBAKFR010000084.1:0-270 GCF_053484295.1 Martelella sp. AMO21009 | reverse complement strand
CGATCCCGCCGCTTGCCTATCTGCCGCTGATGATCATCTGGTTCGGCATTGGCGAGACCTCCAAGGTTCTGCTGATCTTCCTGTCGGTTTTCGCGCCGGTGGCGCTCGGCGCCCGTTCCGGGGTCAAATCCGCCGCGATCGAGCAGATCCACGCCGCCTATTCCTTTGGCGCCAGCCGCTGGAAGGTCATGCGCTACGTGATCCTGCCGTCTGCCCTGCCGGAAATCCTGACCGCCATGCGCATCGGCATCGGCTTTGGCTGGACGACGC
>NZ_JBAKFR010000083.1:0-285 GCF_053484295.1 Martelella sp. AMO21009 | reverse complement strand
ACTGCGGGATGGGGACCATGAAGTTACGCCGGGCATAACCGACAAGGCCCTCGACATTCCCCTTGTCATTGCCCTTTCCGGGGCGGCCATAGCGATCCCGGATCAGGTAGTGGGACAGGAACCCGCTGAACAGTGTTGCCCGCTTGCGTGTGCCATCAGGCAGGATCTTCGCCACAAGGCAGCGGTCATTGTCATAGACGATCGACTGCGGCACGCCCCCGAAAAACGCAAACGCATGGACGTGGCCATCGACCCAGGCCTCGGCCACCGCCGCCGGATAAGCCC
>NZ_JBAKFR010000082.1:0-294 GCF_053484295.1 Martelella sp. AMO21009 | reverse complement strand
CGCCATAGTCGCCCTCGTTTCCCCAATAGGGCGGGTCGAGATAGAACAGCATGCCGGGCCGGTCATAGCGGCGGATGAAGTCCTGCCATGGCAGGCATTCGATGACCACGCCGGCAAGGCGCTCGTGGATGTCCTCCAGAGTCGAGGCGAGGTTGGTGAGGTTGAAGCGCGCGCCGGTGGTCTTGCTGACGCCGAAGTTGCGGCCCGCCACCTTGCCGCCGAAGGCGAGGCGCTGGAGGTAGAGGAAGCGGGCGGCGCGTTCGAGATCGGTCAGCGTCGTCGGGTCGGTCTTCA
>NZ_JBAKFR010000081.1:0-306 GCF_053484295.1 Martelella sp. AMO21009 | reverse complement strand
TGAAGCCGTTCTGCATCGTGTCGAAGAACTTCGCCACGATCGCCACGGGCGAGGGCACGAACAGCGGCTTGACCAGACCGAGCGCGGTCACGCCCCACCAGATCGCGATCAGGAGGACGATGGTGACGACGCTGAGGATCATGGTATCGCCATAACCCGGCACGCCATAGGTTTCGCCCGGCCGCGTCGCCCGGCCCTTGGAAAGGCGCGAGAGCAGGCCGCCGCTCTTATTGCGCGGCGCGGGTGCTTCCGTCTCCGCCGGCTTGGTCTTGGTGATATCGCTCATGCCGCGTCTTCCTCGTCGGC
>NZ_JBAKFR010000080.1:0-313 GCF_053484295.1 Martelella sp. AMO21009 | reverse complement strand
GGCTGCTTGTCATAGGACTGCTGCAAGCGCTCGAATACCTGCTCCTGGCGCTCATAGTCACCCGACACGGTGAACGCTATTAACTGGTCGAGAGACAAGCCGTCCTCGGCATAGATGTCGAGCAGCTTCGGCGAGACGGAAGCGAGCTTCAGCCGCTGTTTGACGACATTGACCGAGACGAAGAAGGTCGCGGCGATCTCCTCCTCGGACTGACCCTTCTCCTTCAGCGTCAGGAAGGCACGGAACTGATCGAGCGGATGCATATTTTAGGTTATGCGTCAAGTGTCCTTTTGGCTGGATAACGCTGATTCTA
>NZ_JBAKFR010000079.1:0-323 GCF_053484295.1 Martelella sp. AMO21009 | reverse complement strand
TGGCGGCGCTGCCCGAGGCCAGCACATCACTTATAACCTTGGTCACCGACGAGGTATCGAAATGGTTGGTCTCGGGGTCGTAATTCGTCGGCGTCGCGACGATCACGAAATCCGCATCGCGATAGGCGGCCGCCGCTTCGGTTGTCGCTTGCAGCTGCAGCGGCTTTTCCGCCAGATAGCGTTCGATCTCGGCATCGACGATCGGGCTCCTGCCGGCCTTCAGCGCATCCACCCGGTCAGGGTCGATATCGACGGCCACCACCTCGTGGTTCTGCGCCAGCAGCACCGCGTTCGAAAGCCCGACATAGCCGATACCGGCAACC
>NZ_JBAKFR010000078.1:0-340 GCF_053484295.1 Martelella sp. AMO21009 | reverse complement strand
GGTGGAGCGCCGGCCGCCGCGACTGGATCTGTCGATCTATCCCTACCTGCCGAGAGCAACCGTGGAGACGACATCGGCGAAGGCGTATATGGGCCTCCTGTCATCGGGGAAGGGAGAAGCGGCATGAGCAACGAAGCCCCCGAGATCCTGCTTGCCCACGACCTCAAAAGCCTGAAGCTGCCGACCTTCCAGCGGGAGTATCAGAAACTGGCCAGGCTTTGCGCCACCGAGGGCGTCGACCATATCGGATACCTCACCCGGCTTGCCGAGCGAGAGATGATCGAGCGGGATCGTCGCAAGGTCGAGCGGCGTATCAAGGCAGCCAAATTCCCGGTCGTCA
>NZ_JBAKFR010000077.1:0-349 GCF_053484295.1 Martelella sp. AMO21009 | reverse complement strand
AGCGCGATCTGGCTGCCATGCAGTCCTTGCCGGCGTCGCCCTTTGACGCCTGCGACCAAGCCAGCGCCAGGGTCACGGCCCAGTCTCTCGTTCGCTACAAGACGAACGACTATTCCGTGCCTGTCGCCTACGGTCATCAGGACGTTTGGGTTCGAGGCTATGTCGACAAGGTGGTGATCGGCTGCCGCGGCGAGATCATCGCCCGCCATCCCCGGAGTTGGGACCGGGAGGATGTCATCTTCGACCCGGTGCATTACCTGCCGCTGATCGAGCAGAAGATCAATGCGCTGGATCAGGCAGCCCCTTTGCAGGGCTGGGATCTGCCGGAGGAATTCGCCACACTGTGCCG
>NZ_JBAKFR010000076.1:0-398 GCF_053484295.1 Martelella sp. AMO21009 | reverse complement strand
GCCCAGATGGACGGCGCGATCCTGGTCGTGTCCGCCGCCGACGGCCCGATGCCGCAGACCCGCGAGCACATCCTGCTTGCCCGTCAGGTTGGCGTTCCGGCGATCGTCGTGTTCCTGAACAAGGTCGACCAGGTCGATGACGAAGAGCTGCTCGAGCTCGTCGAAATGGAAGTCCGCGAACTGCTCGACTCTTACGAGTTCCCCGGTGACGAAATCCCGATCATCAAGGGTTCGGCTCTGGCGGCTCTCGAAGATTCGGACAAGAAGATCGGCGAAGACGCCGTTCGCGAACTGATGGCTGCCGTTGACGACTACATCCCGACGCCCGAGCGTCCGGTTGACCAGCCCTTCCTGATGCCGATCGAAGACGTGTTCTCGATCTCCGGCCGCGGCACGGT
>NZ_JBAKFR010000075.1:0-411 GCF_053484295.1 Martelella sp. AMO21009 | reverse complement strand
ATCTCGACCCGCCCTATTGGGGAAACGAGGGCGACTATGGCGCGGGCGTCTTCGGCCGGCAGGATTTCGAGGCGATGGCGGAGGCCTTAGCCGGCCTTCAAGGCACCTTCATCCTGTCCTTAAACGCCGTTCAAGGCGTCTTCGAAACCTTCTCACGGTTCGACATCGAGGAGGTCGATTGCACCTATTCGATCGGTGACGGGAATGGAAAGGGTGTGAAGGAGGTCATTATAACCCCAGCAAAGACTTTGCGCGTGGCGGCCGAATAGAGCCGGTGGAGCAAAACCGATTCACGTGCGGCCGACGGAAGCACTCCGATTGCTCGTCTTCGGCCGCCGCGAGAGCGATGGTCCGGTCATCAACAAAGGAGACCGACATGAGTGACAACAAGATCGCCATCACCCAGATCAT
>NZ_JBAKFR010000074.1:0-413 GCF_053484295.1 Martelella sp. AMO21009 | reverse complement strand
ACCTCGTCGGTGACCAAGGTTATAAGTGATGTGCTGGCCTCGGGCAGCGCCGCCACGATCGTCATCAAGTCGACCGTGCCCGTCGGCTTTACCGACCGCACGCGGCTTGCCTTTCAAACCGACCGCATCATCTTCTCGCCGGAATTCCTGCGCGAGGGGCGGGCGCTTTACGACAATCTCAACCCCTCCCGCATCGTTATCGGCGAGCGTTCCGCCCGGGCTGAGATCTTTGTCGGCCTTCTGGTCGAAGGCGCTTTGAAGAAGGATGTTCCGGTGCTCTATACCGGGGCGTCGGAGGCCGAGGCGATAAAGCTGTTCGCCAACACCTATCTCGCCATGCGCGTCGCCTATTTCAACGAGCTCGACAGCTATGCCGTCACCCACGGCATGGATTCGCGGCAGATCATCGAGGG
>NZ_JBAKFR010000073.1:0-572 GCF_053484295.1 Martelella sp. AMO21009 | reverse complement strand
TTTTTATATCCAAAATAAACCTCCACCTACGGTGGAGGACTGGACGCGTTCTACATTAAGGGCGAGAGACCTCCATGCTTGAACCATTGGCGTGGTCAAGATGCGTAAGCATGGAGGTTTTTATGGATGAAAATCACCTATCACACAGCACCTGGGACTGCAAATACCACGTTGTGTTTTCCAGCAAGTACCGGACGAAGCGGCTTTATGGAGAGCTTCGTATGGAGTTGCGGGATTTGTTTGTGAAACTGGCCTTGCAGAAGGGGTGCCACATAGAAGAGGGGCACCTGATGCCCGATCATGTACACATGCTGATATCGATCCCGCCGAAATATTCGGTGTCGCATGTTGTCGGGTTTTTGAAAGGCAAAACGTCGATTTATGTGGGCAACAAGTATGCCCGCAAACGCAAATACAAAGGCTATCACTTTTGGTCGCGGGGATATTTTGTTTCGACGACGGGCTACAATGAGCAGGTCGTCAGACGTTATATCCGCAACCAGGAGAAGGCCGACAAGGCCTCGGACTATGCCGACTTGTTCAAAGGCAGCTTTTAATCAGTAACAAAACCA
>NZ_JBAKFR010000072.1:0-680 GCF_053484295.1 Martelella sp. AMO21009 | reverse complement strand
AAAACGGGCGAGATGCATGGAAAACCAACCTTGAACAAATTGCGTGATTTCAAATCTTGCGCATTTCTCTTCGTTGATCAAATGCCGTTTTCGAGCGATAAAATGCAAGTATTGCATATTAGGAGAGTTCGACGTGCGGCTGGAATGGCTTGAGGATATCCTGGCGGTGGTCGAGACCGGCTCGTTCAACGCGGCCGCCGCGCGGCGTAACGTCACCCAGCCGGCCTTCTCGCGCCGCATCCGTGCGATCGAGGATTATGTCGGCACCGAATTGTTCGATCGGGACCGCAAGCCCGTCGGCCTCAAGCCGTCAATCTCGGCGGAGCAGGAGGAGATCAAGCGGCTGGTATCCGAGATGAAGGACCTGCTCTACGAGTTGCGCCGGCAGGGCAGGGAGGCCAACAACCGGATCGTGATCGTCAGCCAGCACGCGATCACCACGTCGCGCGCGCCGGCCATCATCGAGACATTTTCGAACGTGATCGATGTCAGCGTGCGCCTGCGCTCGGCCAATCGCGACGAATGCCTGGCGCTGCTGATGACCAAACAGGCCGACCTGTTGTTGAATTATCAGTCCGGCGGCGAAGCCAGTTCGGACTCCGAAGACTATCTGGAACGCATCAATCTAGTGGTTTGATTCCAACGTTTGGAACCCTCGATTTCGTGCGGTGATGATGTCC
>NZ_JBAKFR010000071.1:0-982 GCF_053484295.1 Martelella sp. AMO21009 | reverse complement strand
GTGCTGTGCGGGGCCGAAACCTGTCAGGACATGGCCGACTTTGGCGTCTCCAAGCACAAGCTTTTGAAGGAGATCGTGCCTCTGCCTTACGGCATTCCCAGTCACGACGTTTTCTCGAATGTTTTCAGACATATCGACCCCGAGGCTTTCGAAACGGTCTTTGCACGCTTCGCGCAGGCTTTTGCAAAATCCATCAGCGGTGTCATCGCCATCGACGGCAAGGCCGTGCGCGGGGCCTACAAACGCGGCGACAAGGCCTCGCCCCTGCATCTGGTCAACATCTGGGCAGCCGACCAGCGCATGGTCATCGGCCAGCAGCTCGCGCCGGGCCGCAGTGAAGTCAAAGGCGTTCTGCAAGCTCTTTCATGCTTGTCACTGGATGGCTGCATCGTCACGGCTGACGCGCTGCATTGCAGGGCCGACACGGCCTCTGCCATTCTCAAGACCGGCGCCGACTATGCGCTTGCACTCAAGGGCAACCAACCGGGTCTTCTCAACCGGGCGATCGCTCTGCTTGAAGAGGAAACCAACCCCGACAGAGCCGAAAAGGCCGATGGCAAGGCCCATGACAGAACCGAAACCCGACGCGCCGTCGTCGTCAAGGCGGAAGGAATGGATTTTCCCGGCGTCAAGGCGATCGCGCGGCTTGAAAGCATCCGGGTGGAGCCCGATGGCCGGCAAACGCGTCACATCCGCCATTTCCTGCTGTCCAGGCCGGTCAGCGCCGCCGCCTTTCTGGGTATCGCCAGAGCGCACTGGACGATCGAGAACCAACTGCACTGGGTGCTCGACGTCGCCTTCTGCGAAGACGCCGCCAGAAACCGAAAGGATCATGGGCCCCAGAACCTTTCGATCCTTCGCAAGCTCGCTCTCAACATCATCCGACACCACCCCGACAAGGCGTCCATCCGGCGCAAAATGAAAAAAGCCGGATGGGACGATGCCTTCCTCATCTCAATGATCGCTCATATGCGATAGCCCT
>NZ_JBAKFR010000070.1:0-1056 GCF_053484295.1 Martelella sp. AMO21009 | reverse complement strand
TAGAGCGTCGGGCGATTAGTCTGCAACGCATGCTGTTGATTTGAAGTAGTTCCAGCATTCCTGTGGTGAGAACAGTGCGCACACGTGGCCTACAGCTCTCCACAGGTCGTCATAGGTTCGCGCCTTTGCCTTCCTGAGAAGGGCCTTGAGCTTGGAGAACGCCTTCTCGATGGGGTTCAGGTCCGGTGAATAGCGCGGGAGAAACAGCACCCACGCGCCGCGCGCCCTGATCGCCTCGGCAGCGCGTGGGCTCTTGTGAACATTGAGATTGTCCCAGATGACGACATCTCCGGGTGACAGCGTCGGGGCAAGCTGGGTTGAGACATAGGTGTCGAAAGCCAGGCCGTTGATGGCGCCTTCGATCACCCATGGCGCTATCAGTTCGTCACACCGCAGACCGGCGATGAAGGTCTGGGTATTCCACTTGCCGAAGGGCGCGTCGGCAACAAGTCTTTGTCCCGTCCGGCTGCGTCCCCTGAGCGGCGTCATGTTGGTCTTCACACTGGTCTCGTCGATGAAGACAAGCCTTGCCGGCTCGGCACGCATAGCCGGCAATCGATGCTTTTGCCATGCATCGCGCTCGGCATGCACGTCAGCGCGTTCTTTCTCCGACGCCAGCAGCGTTTTTTTTAAAGCTGAAGCCGGCACGGCACAGCAATTTCGATAGATTGGACGGATCGACGCTCACGCCATGCTCGTCCAGCAGAAAGCTTGCCAGATCGGGCATGGTGATGTCGGGCTCAGCCTCGACCCTGGCGATGATGAGCGCCCGATAAGGGGCGAGTTTGCCGCCGCCTTTCGGGCGACCCATGGGGCTCGGCTCCACAGAACCGGTCTCATCCAGCCGCTTCTGCAGCCGGACGGCCGTCGCTGCGGAAATCGCAAACTGTTCGGCTGCAGCGCGCCGGGATTTGCCTTGTGCAATTGCATCCGTCACACGACGGCGGAGGTCAACGGAAAGAGCTCGGGTCATCGGAAATCTCCTTTGACACAAGGAATCACAAATCACACCAAAACGGAATCCCATACGATTCATTCATCGCGCCTGATGCTCTA
>NZ_JBAKFR010000069.1:0-1155 GCF_053484295.1 Martelella sp. AMO21009 | reverse complement strand
CTAGTGGATTGATCGGATCAAAGGAGTCCGTTGGTTGATTCCCAACCGCTTTGAGATGTGCGAGTCTGCGGCATGCGCAGCAACATTTCCTTTACGGTATCTCCCGACGACCGGCAGCGATTGAGCGCCATCGTCGCGGCCCCGAACAGCCCACAGAAGCACGTCTGGCGGGCACGTATCATCCTTCTGAGCGACGATGGTCTGGGCACCTCGGCGATCATGGCCGAGACCGGCAAGTCGAAAACCTGTGTGTGGCGCTGGCAGGAGCGGTTCATGCATGAGGGCGTCGACGGCCTGCTTCATGACCGGTCCCGGCCACCCGGCAAGGCGCCGGTCCCGCCGGAGCGTGTTGCCGAGATCGTCCGCTTGACGCAGGAACCGCCGCCGCACGAGGCAACACACTGGACGCTGCGCGCCATGGCCAGGGTCGCCGGCATCGCGGCCTCGACGGTTCAGGCGATCTGGAAGGCTCACGGTCTCAGCCCGCATCGCTGGAGGCAGTTCAAACTCTCCAACGATCCAGCCTTCGCCGAAAAGCTCACCGACATCGTTGGTCTTTATGTCGACCCGCCGGCCCATGCCGTGGTGCTGTCGGTTGACGAGAAATCACAGATACAGGCTCTCGACAGAACCCAGCCCGGACTGCCGATGAAGAAGGGCCGTGCTGGCACCATGACCCACGATTACAAGCGCCACGGCACCACCACTCTGTTTGCCGCGCTCAACGTGCTGGATGGCACGGTCATCGGCCAGAACATGCAGCGCCACCGCCATCAGGAGTTCATCCGCTTCCTCAACCGCATCGAGCGCGAGGTGCCGCAAGACAAGGCCATCCACGTCATCCTCGACAATTACGCCGTACACAAAAAGGACAAGGTCCGCGCCTGGCTCGCCCGCCATCCGCGCTGGACCTTCCACTTCACCCCGACATCCTGCTCCTGGCTCAATGCCGTCGAGGGCTTCTTCGCCAAACTCACACGGCGAAGGCTCAAATACGGGGTCTTCCATTCCGTCGTCGATCTGCAGGCCGCAATCAACCGTTTCGTGCGCGAATACAATGCTGACTGTCCCAAGCCATTTGTCTGGAAAGCCGATCCCGAGGACATCATCACCGCACGAAATCGAGGGTTCCAAACGTTGGAATCAAACCACTAG
>NZ_JBAKFR010000068.1:0-1155 GCF_053484295.1 Martelella sp. AMO21009 | reverse complement strand
CATTGTTTGTTGGATCTGCGCTATTGTTGTGATGCAGCTGCGGGCCGCTGGATTGCCCGCAGCTGCTGCAACGGCCGACCGTCCGAGCATTGGGTGCGACACCCGCTGTCATCAAGGTCACTGTTGCACCGAGCAACCGCTTGAAGAGTTGATTGGGCCGCTGATTGCCACGCCCGCAAACAATCCCAAGCATGCCTTGAAAGGATAGCACCGCCATGATCGTTTTGCATCACCCTCCGCACATCTGTCTTGGCTGCGACGTTGCAAAGGACACGATTGCCGTTTCCTGCGGCGGTCCGGCCACCGTCATCGCCAATCGCAGCAAGGATATTCGTCGCTTCCTGCGAAACTGCGAGGCAGACCTGGTCATCTGCGAGCCCACCGGCGGGTATGAAACCGTCCTGATCGAAGAGTGCCTGCGGCGCGGACTTGCCGTTCATCGGGCCGACACGCGCAGGCTCAAGGCCTTCATCCGTTCGCGTGGACGGATCGGCAAGAGCGATGCAATCGACGCCCGGGAAATGGTCGCCTATGGCATGGAACGCTGGGCAAGCCTGCCTCTGTGGCAGGCTGGGAACCCTCACGAGGCAAGGCTCAAGGCCCTTGTCGGCCGCCGCGCCGATCTGGTCGCCATCAGGGTCGCCGAGCAAAACCGCGCCATGGCGCCGGGCGGACGTGACCTGGCCGTCACTTTCAAGGCCATGCTCGCTGCCATCAATCGCCAGATCGCGCTGCTCGACAGGGAAATCCGTATGCTCATGCGCAGCGAAGCTTTCGCAGCCAGAGCCGGGATCGCAACGGCGATGACGGGCATTGCGGAGACAACCGCCGCCGCCCTGCTCGCCGCCATGCCCGAACTCGGTACGCTGGATCGAAAGAAGGCGGCCGCGCTGGCCGGCCTGGCGCCGCACCCAAACGAGAGCGGCAACAAGATCGGCTACCGGAGAATGCGCGGCGGAAGACCCGTCATGCGCACCATCCTGTTCATGCCGGCCATGCAGGCCGCCCGCGGAAGGGGAGAGTTCGCCGCCTTCTACAAGCGCCTCGTCGAAGCCGGCAAAAAGCCAATCGTCGCGATCGCAGCAGTCATGCGAAAAATCGTCGTGACCCTCAATGCAAGGTTCAGAGAGAAAATCATCCAACAGAGTTGATGAC
>NZ_JBAKFR010000067.1:0-1211 GCF_053484295.1 Martelella sp. AMO21009 | reverse complement strand
CCTGACACTTCTCGGATTGCAATCTGGGAGGTTGGGATGGGGTGGGAGACGAAGTCTGTGGTGGATCAGCGGTTGGAGTTTTGCCGGCTTTGCGCGCTTGAGGGCGCGAATGTTTCGCAATTGTGCCGACGTTTCGGGATTTCTCGCCAGACGGGCTATGTCTGGCTGAAGCGTGTCAGCTCTGGCGAGGCGGCGCAGGATCGCTCGCGGCGACCGCACTCCAGTCCGCGGCGCACCGATCAGGCGCTTGAACAGGCTGTGCTTGAGGTGCGCGATACGCATCCGGCCTGGGGCGCCCGCAAGATTGCGTGCATGCTGGAACGAGCGGGGATCGATCCGCCGGCGGCCTCGACAGTCCATGCTATCCTGATCCGACACAAGCGGATCGCAACGCCCGAGGGCGCCGGCCCGGCCTATGGACGTTTCGAGCGCGAAGCGCCAAACCTGCTGTGGCAGATGGACTTCAAGGGACGTTTTCAGCTTGTCTCGGGAGACTGGTGTCATCCGCTCACCGTCCTCGATGATCATTCGCGGTTTGCCCTCGGGCTTGAGGCCTGCGCCGACGAACGGATGATGACGGTTCGCAGTCGGCTGGAACGCATCTTTCGTCACCACGGGCTGCCGATGGCGATCTATACCGACAATGGCAACCCTTGGGGAACCGGCGTTCCGCACGGCTGGACACGCTTGCGCGTCTGGCTCCTCAAGCTAGGGGTAGAACTCATTCATGCCCGCCCCTACCATCCACAGGGACGCGGCAAGAACGAACGCTTCCACCGCAGTTTCAAGGCTGAAGTTCTCGCCTTTCAACCGTTGTCGGACTTCAGGCAGGCGCAAAGGGCGTTTGATCGCTGGCGCGACCTCTATAACCATCATCGGCCGCATCAGGGCATTGCCATGGCCGTGCCCGCAAGCCGCTACAGCCCGTCGCCCCGCAGCTTTCCCGCCACTGTTCCAGAGCCCGCCTATGATCCAGGCGAGATCGTCAGGCGCGTCAGCAGCACAAAGGCCTATGTCGCATTCAACGGCAAGGCATGGCGTGTGCCGAAGGCCTTCCAAGGGGAAACCCTTGCCATCAGACCCCTCGAAATCGACGGCCAACATGGCGTGTTCTTCGCAGCAAACCAGGTCGCCTTAATCGACCTCAACAAAGACGAATAACTGTCAGGCATGTCTCCGAACACCTGTCAGGGATGTCTCCGGGCTTTACA
>NZ_JBAKFR010000066.1:0-1270 GCF_053484295.1 Martelella sp. AMO21009 | reverse complement strand
GTCGCTTTCGCGACATCTCTCCCCTCCGGGGCGAGAAGATTGGGGGGCTGTGCGGAAGAGCTGTATGCGATCGCCTTGAGGTTTTCGGGGAGAACAGCGCCGTCGCGGTTCCGCTCGATAAGGCGCGTGGCGATCGCCACGCCATTCAGCTCGGCATTGATTTCGGCGGCCTCCAGCGCGAGCGGATCGATATCGCAGGCGATCACCGCGCCCGCTCCGGCTTTCGCCGCGGCGATCGCGACGAGCCCGGAGCCGGTTCCGTAGTCGATCACGGTCAGGCCACGGACGATATCCGGCTCCGCTTCGATATGGCGGGCGAGCGCCAGCCCGCCGGCCCAGACATGCGCCCAGTACGGCGATAACCCGCTGCCCATTTCGGCAAGCAGACGCCCGATGCCGCTTCTCTCGTTTGCGAGGCGAAGCCTGAGCGAGGAAAGGCCCGGAACCGAGGTTGCCGGCAGCCGGGCCTCAATGATCTCCCGAAAGGCGCGCAAGGACAGGTCAGGCGGCGGCAAGCTGGGTCAGCGCCTGCTGCATCACCTCGACGGGCTGCGCGCCGCTGACGGCATATTTGCCGTTGAACACGAAGAACGGCACGCCGCTGACTCCCATTTCCTGGGCATTGGCGATCTCGCCGCGCACCATCTCCTTGTCGGCGTCGCTTTCAAGCAGCTTGACCACCATCTCGCGATCCATGCCGGCTTCGGCTGCGATATCGGCCAGCACCTTGTGGTCGCCGATATTGCGGCCTTCCTCGAAATTGGCGCGGTAAAGCCGGTCGACCACCGCGTTCTGCATGGCGATGCTCTCGGTATGGGCCCAGAGCAGTAGGCGATGGGCGTCCAGCGTATTGGGGCGCACAAGAATGCGGTCGAAGTTGAAGGTGATGCCGAGTTCCTTGCCGAGCGCCGTTATCTGCGCATGCATCTCGTCGCGCCGCTCGGCGCTGCCGAGCTTTTCGGCAAGCATGGCCTGATTGTCCACGCCTTCCGGCGGCACGGTCGGATCAAGCTCGAACGGACGCCACTGGACCGCGACCTCGACGTTCTCCGGCAGCGATTTGATCGCCTTGTCGAGACGTGCCTTGCCGAGATAGCACCACGGGCAGACGACATCGATAATGGCATCGACTGTGACGGTAGACATGCCGTTCCTTTCTTTAGAGTGCGGTAGAGCGGGGCACGGCTTCCCCTTTTTCAAGTCCTCTCAGTGTCACCCTCGGGCTTGACCCGAGGGTCCAGGCAGCGCTTTCCGTGTCGCCTGGATGCTC
>NZ_JBAKFR010000065.1:0-1284 GCF_053484295.1 Martelella sp. AMO21009 | reverse complement strand
AGAGATGGCTCGGGAAATCTGCACAGCGGGGATAAGTGGAATTTCTGCCTGAGATCGGCTTAGATGCCGTTAACAGGAGATACCATGACGAGACGACCGCGCCGGAACCACAGCCCGGCTTTCAAGGCGAAGGTGGCGCTTGCCGCCATCCGAGGTGAGCAGACGCTGGTGGAATTGTCCCAGCAGTTCGATGTGCACGCGAACCAGATCAAACAGTGGAAAGATCAGCTCCTTGAGGGGGCGACGGGCGTTTTCGGCGATGAAGCCAAGGCGGAACCGGCAGGCCCGACCGTGGACGTCAAAACGCTACATGCCAAGATCGGCGAACTGACACTGGAGAACGATTTTTTAGCCGGAGCGCTCGGCAAGGCGGGATTGCTGAGCGGAAAGAAATGATCGACCGCGAGCATAAGCTATCCGTCGTGCGCCAGGCGAAGCTTCTCGGCTTCAGCCGTGGCAGTGTCTATTATTCGCCGCGTCCGGTGTCTGACGGCGATCTGGCTCTGATGCGCCGGATCGACGAACTGCATCTCGAATACCCGTTCGCGGGAAGTCGGATGTTGCAATGGCTTTTGAGAGGAGAAGGGTTGAATGCCGGGCGGCTTCACGTCGCCACGCTGATGAAGAAGATGGGCATCGAGGCGATCTACCGTCGCCCGAACACGTCGAAACCGGCACCTGGGCACAAAATCTATCCCTACCTCCTGCGCAAGCTGGCGATTACCAGACCCAATCAGGTCTGGGCGATGGACCTGACCTATGTTCCGATGGCTCGCGGATTTGTCTATCTCTGCGCCGTCGTGGACTGGTTCAGCCGGAGGGTTCTGTCGTGGCGACTGTCGATCACGATGGAGGCAGCCTTCTGCATCGAAGCAGTCGAGGAAGCGCTTGCTCGTTACGGCAAGCCCGACATCTTCAACACGGATCAAGGATCCCAGTTCACATCCATCGACTTCACGACCGTGCTGAAAAAAGCCGAAATCGCCATCTCGATGGACGGCAAGGGTTCGTGGCGGGACAACGTCTTCGTCGAGCGGCTCTGGCGGTCGATCAAATACGAGGAGGTCTACCTCCACGCCTACAAGTCCGTGTCCGAGGCCCGCGCTGGCATCGGCCGATATCTGACCTTTTACAATAGCCGACGCCCACATTCATCCCTTGACCGGCAGACGCCGGATCAGGCCTACTTCAACGCGCTGGCACCCATGATGGTGGCGGCATAATCGAGGCGGAAATCCACTTAGCGAAACGCCCGAAACTGTTCAGACAAACCGAGCCACCTCT
>NZ_JBAKFR010000064.1:0-1751 GCF_053484295.1 Martelella sp. AMO21009 | reverse complement strand
CCGGTTTCGGGAAGCTTCTGGAACCGGTTGTCATTGGCCGTTTCGGTGTTGACGGTGAAATGATGCGGCCGGACCATGACCACGGCGCTGGCCGCCTGCGGCGAGAAGAAGAACGGGCGCGCCATGATCAGACTGCCCGCTGCAGCATGCCGAACAGGTCGCGCGGGTCGTCCGGATCGGCGATCATGTCGAGGTTCTCGTAGAGTTCGGTGCCTTTGATCCGCTCGGCGACATAGCTGAGCGCGGTGAAATCCTCGATCGCGAAGCCGACGCTGTCGAACAGCGTGATCTGGCGTTCATCGGTCCGCCCGGCCTGGCTTCCCTCCAGAACCCGCCAGAATTCGGTCACCGCGTAGTCATCGCCCATCTGCTGGATTTCGCCCTCGATGCGCGTTTGCGGCGGATATTCCACGAAGGTGGTCGCGCGCTTCAGGATATCGGGATGCAGCTCGGTCTTGCCGGGGCAATCGCCGCCGATGGCGTTGATGTGAATGCCCGCCCCGACCATGTTGTCGGTCAGGATCGTGGCATACTGCTTGTCGGCCGTGCAGGTGGTGACGATTTCGGCGCCCTCCAGCGCCTCCTCGGACGAGCGGCAGGCCTTCACCGACAGCCCGCTGCCTGCCAGATTGCGACATGTCTTCTCGGTGGCTTCGGGATCGATGTCGTAGAGCCTGACCGATTTGATGCCAACGACGGCCTTCATGGCCAGCGCCTGGAATTCCGCCTGCGCGCCATTGCCGATCATCGCCATCGTTGTGGCACTCTTTGGCGCCAGATGGCGGGCAACCATGGCGGAGGTCGCCGCCGTGCGGATGGCGGTCAGCAGCGTCATCTCGCTCAGAAGGACCGGATAGCCGGTGGCGACATCGGCCAGAAGCCCGAACGCCGTCACCGTCTGGTGGCCCGTCAGCTTGTTCCTGGGATGGCCGTTGACATATTTGAAGCCGTAATGACCGCCATCGGAGGTCGGCATCAGCTCGATCACCCCCTCAGTGGAATGGGCGGCCACGCGAGGCGTCTTGTCGAACTGGTCCCAGCGCCGGAAATCCTCCTCCAGCGCTTCGACGAGTTCGCTCATCATCGTCTCGATGCCGATGCCGTGCACCAGCCGCATCATGTTCTCGACGCTGACGAACGGCACATAGGCTTTGGTGGAAGGTGACGGCATATCGATCTCTCTTCATTCTGGTTCTTTCGAGACACCTAAGCCGGTTTCGATGCTAGCGAAAAGCGCAAAATTGTATTAAATATGCGGCAAAATCAGTAAATACGGTCACACAGGTTGATCAATTTGAGCAGTGAACGCCACAATACCACGGCCAAATACGTGCCCGATCGCCTCGACCGGGAGATCATCTCGCATCTGCGCAGCGATGGCCGCGCCTCGCTGTCCAAGCTTTCCGACACGCTGGGGATCGCCCGCGGCACGGTGCAGAAGCGCCTCGACCGGCTGATCGAGACGGGAACCCTGATGGGCTTTACCGTCAGGGTGCGCGAGGATTACGAGGATGACAGGGTTCATGCGGTGATGATGATCGAGGTTGTCGGCAAGTCGACGACCCAGGTGATCCGCAAGCTGCGCGGCCTGCCGGAGGTCTATTCGCTGCACACGACCAACGGCAGTTGGGACCTCGTCGCCAATATCCGCACCTCGACGCTCTCCGAATTCGACCGGGTCCTGCGCGAGGTCCGGATGATCGAAGGCGTCTCCAACAGCGAAACCAGCCTGCTTTTAAGCAGCGTCTGAC
>NZ_JBAKFR010000063.1:0-1822 GCF_053484295.1 Martelella sp. AMO21009 | reverse complement strand
AGTGGTTCAAGCGCAGCGTTTCAAACCTCCGCCTATGGCGGAGGTACGTGATTTGGCGTATGAAAAGGCAGGCCGGACGGCGTTTTCAGGCATCTGGTCCATCGCGCCTCGGTAACGCCATGTTAGCGGTGTTGACGTTATTTTAAGTGCCCTGAGGGCGATAATCTGCGAAGACACTCTCGTTTGTATTTTAGTTTTGGAGCGACGCGGCGGGCGCGGCGCTGAAGAGGATTGCCATGACACGTAAATATTTCGGTACCGACGGTATTCGCGGTCAGTCCAATGTTTTCCCGATGACGCCGGATCTGGCGATGCGCGTGGGCATCGCCGTCGGCACGATCTTCCGGCGCGGCGATCACACCCATCGCGTGGTGATCGGCAAGGATACGCGGCTTTCCGGCTATATGCTGGAAAATGCGCTGGTGGCGGGCTTCACCGCGGCTGGCCTCGATGTCTACCTGCTCGGCCCGATCCCCACGCCGGCCGTTGCCATGCTGACGCGCTCTCTGCGCGCCGATGTCGGCGTGATGATTTCGGCCTCGCACAACCCCTTCGCCGATAACGGCATCAAACTGTTCGGGCCCGACGGCTACAAGATGTCCGACGAGATCGAGGCGCGGATCGAGGCGCTGATCGACCGCGACAACTTCCACGCCCAGCTCGCCCGCTCCCACGAGATCGGCCGCGCCAGCCGCGTTGATGGCGACATCTACCGCTATATCGAATTCGTCAAGCGCACCCTGCCGCGCGACGTCACGCTGCACGGCCTCAGGGTCGTCATCGATTGCGCCAATGGCGCGGCCTATAAGGCGGCCCCGACGGCCCTGTGGGAACTCGGCGCCGACGTGGTCGCGATCGGCACCAAGCCGGACGGTCTCAACATCAACAAGGAATGCGGCTCCACCTATCCCAAGACCCTGCAGGAAAAGGTGCATGAGGTGCGCGCCGATATCGGCATCGCGCTCGATGGCGACGCCGACCGCGTCATCATCGTCGACGAGCAGGGCAGCATCATCGATGGCGACCAGGTGATGGCGGTGATCGCCGGCAACATGGTCGAGGACAAGGAATTGAAGGGCGGCGGCGTTGTCGCCACCGTCATGTCCAATCTCGGCCTCGAGCGCCACCTGAACGGCATGAATCTCGACCTGGTACGCACCAAGGTCGGCGACCGCTACGTCGTCGAGCATATGCGCAAGAACGGTTATAACGTCGGCGGCGAGCAGTCCGGCCATATCGTGCTGTCCGATTTCGGCACCACCGGCGACGGGCTGGTGGCGGCGCTTCAGGTGCTGGCCGCCGTCAAGCGCGCGGGCAGGCCGGTCAGCGAGGTCTGCCGCAAGTTCGACCCCGTGCCGCAGCTTCTGCGCAATGTCCGCATTACCGCCGGTGCGGCTCCTCTCGAAGACGGCAATGTCAAGAAGGCGATCGCCGATGCCGAGGCCGAACTGAAAGGCCGCGGTCGCCTGGTGATCCGCGCCTCGGGCACCGAGCCGCTGATTCGCGTCATGGCCGAGGGCGACGACCCGGCGCAGGTCGAAAGCGTGGTCTCGGGCCTGATCGACGTGATTTCGAGCGTGCGCACCGCTGCGTGAGGCTGGTTCTGTCACACCGCATCGCAGCCCATAATCTCTCCCCTTGAGGGAGAGATGCCCCGACAGGGGCAGAGAGGGTGGACCCTCTCTGCGAATTCGGAGTATGCGGCTTCTAGGGCTTACGCCCTTTACCCCTCTCTGTCGCTTACGCGACATCTCCCCCCTTGAGGGTAGGGCTATCGCATATGAGCGATCATTGAGATGAGGAAGGCATCGTCCCATCCGGC
>NZ_JBAKFR010000062.1:0-3344 GCF_053484295.1 Martelella sp. AMO21009 | reverse complement strand
ATCTCAGGCAGAAATTCCACTTATCCCCGCTGTGCAGATTTCCCGAGCCATCTCTCTGGACAATCTGCTGGCCGGCCTGGTTGATGGTATCCTGCGCACCATCGCGGATGGCCCTGATTAGCCGGTCTTCGTCATCGGTCGCGAGTTCGGTGCCAACGCCAAGCAAGGTCGAGAGCCCGGCGGCTTTCACCATATCCCACCAGTGATAATCGACGCCATCCTCAAGGCCGGCATAGCCGGAAGCGTCCGCCCCCGGTAGGCGCTCCAGCACGATCGAGCGGCCACCCGGCAGGATCAGGCGGTTCCAGACAAGAAGCACGCGGCGCTGGCCGAAGGCCACGCCGTCATCGTATTGGCCGATGATCCTCGTCCCCTGCGGGATCAGGAGCAGCGAGCCGGTCGGGCTGTCATAGACGTTTTCAGTCACTTGCACCGTGATCTGGCCCGGAAGGTCCGAACGGATGCCGGTGATCAGCGCGGCGGGAATGACCGAACCCGCCTGCAGGATGTAGGGCGACGCGGGCGGCATTAAACGATCAGGAGCAACGGTCTGACGGTCGACCGGACCGTTGAGGAAGGCCGTGTGCCGGTCCTGCGTTGCGGATTGGCCACCAGGGTTGAGGTTCGCAATGCCGGGTGCCGCGGCGGCAGGTGTGGCCCCACTGCGCGGGCCGGACTGGAAGAACACGTTACTGAGCCGCGCAGCTTCCTCTTCGGCGTGTCGGCGTTGCTCTTCGGGATCGACGGCCGGTGTGGCGATGGCGGGCGAAGCGACGGGCTGTCCACGTTCCCGCGCGTCAAGGATCGGACGGCCGAGATCGCCCGGCAGTGCCGGACCGAGGACCGGCCCAGTATAGTCGGACGGCAGGCCGGTGAGCCCATCCGCCGTGGGCCGGTTCTCGGTAGAATAGAGTTCTTCGCCAGTCCCGCCTCTGTCCGGCGTCTGAAGGGCATAGATCAGTGCCCCGCCAATGCCGAGAAGCGCGACTGCGCCGATACCGGCAAGCATCTTGGGGGACAGACGCGTAACGCGCGGCGGCGCGGCGCGCAGGCGCATAGGGGCTGCGGTTTCAGTGTCACTCATGACGATGATCCTCCGTCGTGCGTGCCGCCTTGTTGCGGAGCGGCTGTCTTCCGCTCTTCAATGCGCACGATCCTGACGACCCGCTGATGCTCGCCGCGACCGAGACGCAGTTCGGCCGCACCGAACAGACGATCCACGATCAGGACGTTGCGATGGATGCGACTGTTGACGATCTGGGGTTCGCCATCGGATCCGAGGACGAACAGAGGCGGCATCTCGCCCTGCACAATCCCGGCCGGGAAGACCACATAGACACGCCGTCCGTCATCGAAGACGGAGACCGGCCGCCATGGCGGGCTGTCGCCCTGCACCTGCAATCCGTAGCGGTAGTTTCGGGCTGCCTCGCCCGGGATGATCGGTGCGGCGGGGACGGCCCGGCGCTGACCGGCAGGCGGTGCGGGATAGGCCCAGGCTACGGCCGGCATGTACAGCGATTCCCGCGCGCGCAGCTCGATCATGTAACTGCGCCGGTTGGTGGTGACGACCAGATTGGTCGAGATGTCCGGCCGGGTCGGCTTGACGAGGATATGAACGCGGCGGCTGTTGCCGGCCCCACTCTCGGTATCGCCGATGATCCAGCGGACCGTGTCTCCTGCCGCGATCGGTCCCGCCCCGGTCAGGCTTTCGCCGGGCTCCAGAGCGATGTCGGTGATCTGCCCTGGGGAACCATAGACCTGATAGAGCGCGCCTTCGCTCCACGGATAGATCTGAATGGCGTTGTAATAGCCCTCGCGTCGTGGCTCTACGCGAGCGGCGGCATTGGCGTTCTCGACGCGGCCAGAAGGTGTACCAGCCGCCTCTCCTCCACGCGCGACGGTCCAGGCCGGCGGCGTGTGCAATGGCCGGGGACGTTCATCGGTAGCTGCCGCCTGCACCGTGGGCAATGGCGGCACGGACGCGTCATAGGAGAATTGCGGCGTGCGATTGGTGGCGCAGCCGGCCAGGACGCTCGCGGAAAGCAGCAATCCCGCAAAGGCGGATTTGCGGAAACCCGGAAGGACGGATTTACGGAAGACCGTATCAGTCATTGGCTCATCTCCCGCGACCATGAAATTGCATTGACATAGATGCCGAGCGGATTGGCGCGCAGGCGCTCGGCGGTGCGCGGGGTCTGGATGACGATGGTGAGGATCGCAGTCCATCGCTCGGTTGTGGAGAGCTGACCGTTCTCATAATGCCGTTCGGTCCAGGCAACGCGAAAGCTGTCCGGCGAGGCCCGGATGACCGAGGACACTTCGATGGCGACTTGCTGACGTCCAACCTTGGTAAAGGGCTCGCTGCTGCGTGCGTAGTCATTGAGCGCCGCCGCACCACGATCCGTGGTGAACTCGT
The DNA here is from genome assembly GCF_053484295.1 of Martelella sp. AMO21009. Lineage (NCBI taxonomy): Bacteria > Pseudomonadati > Pseudomonadota > Alphaproteobacteria > Hyphomicrobiales > Aurantimonadaceae > Martelella > Martelella sp. AMO21009. The sequence continues at coordinate 928 of NZ_JBAKFR010000062.1, read as the reverse complement.
AGGCCCGCAGCCAGTTCTGGCGCACGATGATCGCGTCGGCCGGGATCGACCGGACCTCTTCGATGAAGCGGCCGAGATGGAAGGCGATCTGCGGGTCGGTCGGCCGATAGTCTGCATTCGCGGGCGCCACCGCTTGCGCCTGGCCGAGTTCATCGACCTGGACGACCCAGGGCACGACGGTCCCGCGTGCCGACTGCCAGACCAGCGCCGCGGCGAAGCCGACCGAGAGAAAGAGACAGCCAAAAGCCATCAGCCGCCAGTTCCTCGCCTGCACGCGGGCCGAACCGATCCGCTCGTCCCAGACCTGTGCGGCCTTTTGGTATGGGGTTTCGGGCTGCGGCGTCTTGCCGTAGTGGGTCGATGGTCGTTTGAAGAGGTTCATGAGCGGTCGCTTTCGGAGATATTGACGGAAGAGCCGGAACCGTGGCTGTCGCCGGAACGGACGGCATGGGCGGCCATGGTGGTGCCGTGACTGAGCGCCTGTCGGCGATGCATTCGCTGCGCCCAGGCCGGTGGTCCGCCGGCCGGCGCCGAAGATGATGCGGTCGCGGTTTCGCTGGCGCCGCCAACCGTGCCCATGGCGGATGTGCCGCCGCTCGCGCCGAACCCGACCCGCGTTCCTTCAGAGAAGCTGGATTTGACGCTGTCCGAGGTTTTCGATGCCGCGCGCTTCAACGGCGAGACGGCGGCGGACCCTGCCGCGCGGGCGATGCCGCCGAGGCCGGAGGCGACACTGGATGCCCCGGATTGGCCAAGCGAGCCGAGGCTATAGGCGGCGGAGGACGCTCCCGCGGCTGAAGCACCACCGCGAACTGCCGCGACACCGCCGGACAGAGCGGCAGCACCGCCCTTCGCGGCAAGCATGGCTCCGCCACTAGAGCGTCGGGCGATTAGTCTGCAACGCATGCTGTTGATTTGAAGTAGTTCC
>NZ_JBAKFR010000061.1:1836-4292 GCF_053484295.1 Martelella sp. AMO21009 | reverse complement strand
ATTTGAAATCACGCAATTTGTTCAAGGTTGGTTTTCCATGCATCTCGCCCGTTTTCCCCGCGTTCATCTGGCCCACCTGCCGACGCCGCTGGAGCGGCTCGACCGCCTGACGGCGGAACTCGGCGGTCCCGAAATCTGGATCAAGCGCGATGACTGCACCGGGCTTTCGACCGGCGGCAACAAGACCCGTAAGCTGGAATTCCTGATGGCCGAAGCCCAGGCGATGAAGGCCGATCTCGTAATGACCCAAGGCGCGACCCAGTCCAACCACGCCCGCCAGACGGCCGCGGCCGCCGCCAAGCTCGGCATGGCCTGCCATATCCTGCTCGAAGACCGCACCGGCTCCAACGATCCGAACTACAATGAAAACGGCAACGTCTTCCTCGACTACCTCCATGGCGCGACCGCCGAAAAGCGTCCCGGCGGGCTCGACATGAACGCCGAGATGGAAGCGGTCGCCGACGAAATCCGCAAGACCGGCAAGACCGTCTACACCATCCCCGGCGGCGGCTCGAACGCCACCGGCGCGCTCGGCTATGCCAACTGCGCGCTCGAACTGGTCTATCAGGCCAATGAACGCGATATTGCGATCGACCATCTGGTGCATGCCACCGGCAGCGCCGGCACCCAGGCGGGCCTGATCGTCGGCCTGAAGGCGATCAATGCGCAGATCCCGCTGCTCGGCATCGGCGTGCGGGCGCCGAAGCCGAAACAGGAGGAAAACGTCTACAAGCTCGCTGTCGCGACCGCAGAAAAGCTCGGCTGCCCCGGCGTCGTCGCTCGCGAGGATGTGGTCGCCAACACCGACTATGTCGGCGAGGGCTACGGCATTCCCGCACCCTCCACCATCGAGGCGATCGAGATGTTTGCCCAGATCGAAGGCATCCTTCTCGATCCCGTCTATTCGGGCAAGGGCGCTGCGGGTCTTATCGACCTGATCCGCAAGGGTATGTTCAAGAAGGGCGAAAGGATTGTTTTTCTCCATACCGGCGGTTCGGCGGGTTTGTTTGGCTATACAAGCGCCTTCGCCTTCGATCATACTGCCCGCGCAGCCGCCGAATAGGAGGTTATTTCCTTTATGGCACCGAAACCGTTTGCGGGCGCATTTACCCAGCAGGAACCGCTCGGCGAGGCGGCGATCGCCGCCGCCGCGCGCGTACTCGAAAGCGGCCGGCTGCATCGCTACAACACCGTTGCCGGCGAGACCGCCGAGGCGGCGCTGCTTGAGGCGGAGTTCGCCGCCTTTCAGGGCGTCGACTATTGTCTGGCCTGCGCGTCGGGCGGTTATGCCATGCATATCGCGCTGATGGCGGCGGGCCTGGAGCATGGCGAGGCGGTGTTGACCAACGCCTTCACCCTGTCGCCGGTGCCCGGCGCGATCGTCAATGCCGGCGGCAAGCCGCTGCTGGTCGAATGCACCCGCAATCTGGTGATCGACCTTGACGATCTGGAGCAAAAGGCCGACGGCGCGCGTTTCCTGCTGCTCTCCCACATGCGCGGCCATATCGCCGACATGGACCAGCTGATGGCGATCGCGGACCGTCACGGCTTGATGGTGATCGAGGATTGCGCTCACACGATGGGGGCGAGCTGGAACGGCACGAAAAGCGGCAATTTCGGCCTCGCCGCCTGTTTCAGCACCCAGACCTACAAGCATATGAATTCCGGCGAGGGCGGGTTGCTCACCTCCAACGACCCGGCTTTCATGGCCCGCGCCATCATCCTCTCCGGCTCCTATATGCTGTACGAGCGCCATGGCGCAGCGCCCGACAAGAGCCATTTCGAAAAGGCGCGGCTTGAGACCCCGAACTGCTCCGGCCGGATGGACAATCTGCGCGCCGCGATTTTGCGCCCGCAGCTTGCCGGGCTCAAGACCAATATCGATCGCTGGAACGAGCGCTACCGGACCATCGAAACCGCGCTGAAGGCCTCCGGCCTGTTTTACCTACCAGAGCGCCCGGCAGCGGAGCATCCCGTCGGCAGCTCGATCCAGTTCCTGATCGAGGGCATCGCGCCCGACGCGGCCCGCGCCTTCGTGGCCAATGCGAAGGCACTCGGCGTCGAGCTCAAATGGTTCGGCGATGCCGATCCCGTCGCCTTTACCAGCAATCATCATAGCTGGCGCTTCATCGCCGATCAGGCGCTGCCGCAGACCGACCAGGTGCTTTCCGGCCTGTTCGACATGCGCATCCCGCTGACCTTTTCCATCGCGGACTGCGCGCAGATCGCCGCGATCATCATCCATTGCGGCGAGCAACTCCGCCTGAAGGGAGCTGCCTGACATGCGTCGGATCGGGATTATCGGCGGCATGGGACCGGAAGCCACGGTGCTTCTGATGAGCCGCATCATTGCCGCCACGCCGGCCAGGGACGATGCCGACCATGTGCCGATGATCGTCGACAATAATCCGCAGGTGCCATCGCGCATCAAGGCGCTGATCGAGGGCGATGGCGAA
>NZ_JBAKFR010000061.1:0-1741 GCF_053484295.1 Martelella sp. AMO21009 | reverse complement strand
CGAGGACCCCGGCCCGGTGATTGCCGGCATGGCGCAAAAGCTCGAGACCTGCGGCGCGGAAGCGCTCGCCATGCCCTGCAACACCGCCCATCACTACGCCGATAAAATCCGCGAGGCCGTCGCCATTCCCTTCATCGACATGGTGAGGCTGACGGTCGACGCGATCAGCTCCGAAACGCGGCCCGGCGCGAAGATCGGCATGCTGGCCTCGCCCGCCGTGCGCATCACCGGGGTCTTCGACAAGGCCTTTGCCGGCACCGGGCGCATTCCGCTCTGTCTTGCGGATGACGGTCCGCTTCTGGAACTGATCCGCCACATCAAGATCCATGGCGCGGATGACAATGCCCGCGCCCAGATGACGGTGGCTTCGCGTGCGCTGGTTGCCGAGGGCGCGGACATGCTGCTGATTGCCTGTTCGGAATTGTCGCTGATTTCCAATGCCGTCGATCCGGCGGCCCATGCCATTGATACGATCGATCTTCTGGCCGGCGCATGCATCGCCTTTTCAGGCGGGCAGGAGACGTGACAGAATAACGGCTGAACCTGCAATGCGGGAAGCGGTCTCAGCCTCAACAACAATAACGATGCCCGCGCCAAACCAAATCTGGAGAGTGGAATGTTGAAAACTTTGATGACTGGCGTGATCGCAGGCTCGGTCACCGTACTGATGTCAGGCGCCGCATTCGCGGAAACGGTGATTATCGGCCATTTCGGCAACCCGACGCCGATGCAGCTCCTGGCCTCGTCCGACGCCGTTGAACAGGCGACCGGCTGGGATGTCGAGTGGCGCAAGTTTGCCGCCGGCACGGATGTGATCGCTGCCATGGCCTCCGGCGACGTGGTTCTGTCCGAACTCGGCTCCTCGCCGCTCGCCATTGCCGCGAGCCAGGGCGTGGACCTGCAGATGATCGCGTTTTCGGATGTGATCGGCAAGGCGGAATCCCTGATTGTCGCCAAGGATTCCGGCATCGAGACGCTGGCCGACCTCAAGGGCAAGCGGATTGCGGTTCCGGTGGGCTCGACCGCGCATTTCTCGCTGATGGGCGCGCTGAAGCATGAAGGCATCGCCGAGGGCGACGTCACCATCATGAACATGCCGCCGGATCAGATCGCCGCCGCCTGGGAACAGAACGCCATCGACGCCGCCTGGATCTGGCAGCCCGTCCAGGCGCAGATTTCCGAAACCGGCACGCTTCTGCTCGGCGCCGACGAAACCGCCGCCTGGGGTTACCCGACCTTCGACGCCTGGGTGGTCAACACCGAATTCGGCGAAGAGAACAAGGACCAGATCGTCGCCTTCCTGAAGGAAGTCGACAGGGTCAACAAGGAATATCTCGCCGATCCGTCGAAGTGGACGGCCGATAGCGAGCCGGTAAAGACGCTCGCCGAGGCGACCGGCGCCGACCCGTCGCAGGTTCCCGGCATCCTCGAAGGCTTCGCCTTCCTGCCGCTGTCGGAACAGGTGACCGACACCTGGCTCGGCGGCGCGGCCGAAACGGTCAAGGGCACGTCCGAATTCCTGAAGTCCGCCGGCCGTATTGACAACGTTGCCGACGACTACACGCCCTTCGTCAACGCCGATTACGCCGACGCCGCGAAGTAAGCCCGGCAATCTCAACATGACGCCCCCGGCCCGAAAGGTCCGGGGGCAGATGGGACCACGATCATGGTGTTGGAAATCAACAGGGCCTCCGTCGTCTATCCATCCGCCAGCGGAAACGCGCCGGTCGAGGCGCTCCGG
>NZ_JBAKFR010000060.1:0-6522 GCF_053484295.1 Martelella sp. AMO21009 | reverse complement strand
TTAGGTTATGCGTCAAGTGTCCTTTTGGCTGGATAACGCTGATTCTAAGGACTTCTCAGCTGTGAGCGGTAGTTCGCGTGTATCTTTGAGTTCGAAGCCGTCTCGGGTCTGTCAATTACATGCTTTCGCGACGGAACCGATAGCCGCCCTTTGATGCGCGCACGGCCTTGGCGATCGCCTTATTGATCTCATCGAGATTGCAGGTCTCCGGGTGGAACTTGCGACCAACCCACCGGCGCATGGCTTTATGTTCCTCGTGGTCAGGATCGAGCCAGGCTTCGAGGAAGTCAGCATAACCTGAAGTCCCACCAACATCTTCGGGAGGTCCGGAACGTTTGCCTGCGATACAGCGGGGATATGTGGCATTCTGCTCGCGCGCGACGCGCTCCAGGCGCATCAGATGACGCCAATTATCACCAAAGTCGTATTCGTAGAGGATCGTGAGAGGGTTTTCCCGTGGATCATAGGGAAAGTGAAGGTCGATCATCCTGACCTCGGTCGCCTCGAAGGTGCGGCTATCGGACAGACCGTCCTCATCGAACTCCGGTGCCCCGTAGATAAGGCCGCCAATATTGAACTGATGCAAATGACTGTCGGTCCAGCCAAAGGCCGCCTGCAGCACCTCGTGGAGTTGAGCGAGGTTGAGAGTGATGGGCAGTTCGAGCGTGCGGCTGATCATGGGCTCGATGTCGAGGATATGAGCCTCGACGCGCACGATAAATCTGTCTGGGTCAAAGGAATCAAACATGCCGCAGATCATGCCGCGCACGAGTGCCGCAGGCAATGGACAGGACGACAATTGTCCTTCGACGAGCGCGGTAATCGCAGACGACATCAGGATTTTGGCCTGCGCGGGAGAGGCACCGGCTTCATGGCGCGATCGCGCTCAGTGATCAGGCGGGCATTCTGACGCTTCTGTCGCTCGACCTCCGCCTCGGCGTCGAGGATGCGCTTCAGCAGGACGGCATTTTCCGTCACCATACGCCGCTCCTCGATCTGCAAGACCTGGATCAGAGCGCGCTGCTGGGCGAGTTTGTCTTCCCAGGCCGCCAGCTTCTCGGGCACGATCTTGCGATCGCTGGCGCGACGCAACTCATCGATCATCGAGCGATGATTGGTGTAGATGGCGTTGCGGCCGACACGCGCTTCGCGTGCGAGCGTGGCAATGGTCAGACGGTAGGATCGCTTTTGCAAGTCCGGGTGTGTGGGCAGTCCCTTCACCAAGCGTTCCAGAGCCTCCCGCAGCTTGCGGTCCGTGTTGCGCAGACGTTTTTCCTGCGGCGTCAGCGCCGGCGTTTTGCTCAATTTACGCGCCATCGCGACCATCCTTTCCATGATCGAGTTCGCCAAGGATGCGATCGCATTCGGCGATCCGTGTTTCCGCAATCCTGCGGCTGACCGGGTCCAGCCTGGGCTGATCGAGAAGATCGGCATTGCGATCGCGGCGCGCCTGCCAGACCGGTCGATGTCTGGCTGTGACGGCAAAGTTGGCGCAGGTGAGACACGTGCTTTCGGTTCTGAGCACCGGGTTTGGCCCGCGCTCGTCACCGAAGCAGGCAGCGGTTTCGACGCGATAGACACAATAACCCCAGTCGCAGACCCCGAGCCGGAGGTCAGTCTCTTTCATCAGGAAGCGAACATAAGCCTGAACATCGCCGTCGCGCGTGCGTCCGCGGAACTGCGAGCGAGCGGCAATCATCCGTCCGCCCTTGCCTCCGAGCGCCGTCGCCGTCAGCACCTCTTCCAGGGCGGCGCGAGTTTCTTCCTGCGCATGCCGGTCGATCAGGTCATCGAGCGCGAAGTCAGTCCCGACATAGCCGCGATCGGTCATGGCCCGGGTCACATGTCCGAAGTGTGCCTGAAGCGCATGCAGGCCGGTGCGGTCGCGCTTTCCGACGAAGCGTGCGAAGGTTTTTCGGCCCTGATGGGTGTTCAGATGCCACGGTTCCCCCTCGTGCTCCGGCAGGCCGATGAACGGCGCGAACAGATCGTTCAGCCGCCTTATGATCGTGGAGACGACGGGCAGGTCAGTTCTCGCAGCGGGACCGACAAGCCCGGTGCTGGCCATCACCAGAAAGAGATCGTCTCGCCCGCTTTGCGCCCGCAGGCGGGCGGTCAGTTGCTCCATGACTAAGACGGCCCGCTCGACGGGCGCCGGAGCAACCCAACGATGCGCTTCGCCATCGATGCCACGCGCCGTCTTGTAAATCCGCCCGGCAAGATAGGTGAAGCTTTCGCTGCCGTCGCCGGAGGGATGCTGTTCGATGCAGCCGACCTGAAGGCCGAGGATCTCCGAGACCCGGGCGCCAACCAGATAAGCGATCACGACAAAGCAGGCATCGTAGATGCGATCGGCGAGATAGCGTATCTGTTTGGTGCTGGTGACGGGCGCGGCATGCCATGAAGCATCCTCTCCGGACAGCGTAGAGAAGGAGAACCCTGCGATCGCGTCGGTCACGATGAAGCCGGCCTTCGTCTGGGGGATCCCTTTGGCGAGCGCATCGTCATAGGCGGACTGCGCCTTGGCCTGCAAAGAGATGACGTCGTCGGCCGGGGCGCCGATCAGTCTCAGTGCCGCCGAGACCAGGGGCACCGCGATCGCGTCCGGCGTATAAGGCAACCAGCCCCGGTCACGCCGAGCGAACGGCGGCGCGATGCCCGGGAACGGATCGGCGATCGCTACTTCCGGGAACTTCGCTCCCTGAAGATATAGGCGCGTCAGTAGATTGGCGTAGCTTTGCAGCGTCGTGCTCTTCAGCGGCTTGCCAGGCTTGCTGCCCGGACGTTGCGCCACCGTCGTCATGAACCTGTCGCAGCCCTCACGATCGAGATCGGCGAAGCTGCGGTATCCTTGCGCCGCCATCCAACGGATCAGCATCCGCAGCGTCTTGAAGACGGAGACGATGGTCGATTCATGGACATTGCGGCGGCCAGGAGGCGGGTCCAGCTTCAGGCTCCACAGGAACAGCTTCGCCGCCTCTCGCCAGCCTGTCCATTGCGGATCGCTGAACCGGCTATCGTCGGCAAGGACAAAGCCCCAGTCGAGCGAGAAGTCGCTGCGGTTGCCGCCTGGGCGATGGCCGTCGAGATGCCAGACCTGATCCGACCACACCGAGCGGGTCGATATCCGAAGTGCCGGCCGTGTGGCGGCAACAAGATCGGGTGCCGTGGACGCCGCCATCGTTCACTCCAGCGCCGGAAGGATTGGAAGAGTCGACATCCGGCGTTCGGCTTCCGCGTGCAGCGACTGCGGAAAGTCCGGCAGGATGTCGTCGACCAGGATGCGCAGGCTCGGCGCATACAGAAGCTCGAAGCGGCGGGGATCGATGCGCTCACGCGCACGCTCCAGTTCGCCGATCGCCCAAAGGATGCGCGCCATGTGCTCCGCATCAATCGGGATGATCAGTCCCGGGCAGCGCAGGCAGCCGCCGAAGTGCCGGCAGACCCTGCCAGCCACCGATCCAGGCGCTGTGCCAGTGGCCGGGTTGAGGCAATCATGGCTGAACGGAACCGTCGCATTGTCAGCCAGTGCAATGCAGTCGCGTTGCGCCTGATCTTCGGTGTCCGCCTTTGCGCCGACTATCCAGCCAAGCATCAGCCCCTGCAATCGAGCGATGGTCTGGCGCTGGACGCGGCTCGTCTGAGGCCCCTTGATGTAAAGCTCAGTCGTGTCGGCGCGAGCGTGATTGAGCACGTCTTGTGTCGCGACGATGTCGCCGCCGGACGCCTTGTAATATTCGGTGGCGACGCTGCCGCGCAGCAGTACCGCCGCAAAATCCGGCAAGAACTGGCGTGCGCGCTCAGGCGCCGCCTTGTTCCAGATCTCGATCCGGGCATTGGAGCGTTTGATGAATGGCTTCAGGGCATGCGACAAGGTCGTCTCCGCAATCAGCGTCACCGCGTCCTTCTTCTCGCTCTTCACCAGGAACAGGCGATTGCGGTCCTGCCGGCTGGCCCGGGCCGCGAGCGGCGCGGTCATCGCCAGCAATTTATCGATTAAGTTCGGCGCCGCCTGTCGCCGACGCCGGTCGAAGGATCGCCGCTGCGCGCGCTTCACCTTCGCACCGGCCCGAGGCTTGGCCCACTCGACAATGATCCGATGCTCGTCGAGCGGATGCGCCACCAGGCAATCGCGCGTCATCAGCCGCAGCGCATCCGGATTGCCCGCGGTCTGGATCGACAGCGCAATGAAGAACGCAACGACCGTTTCGCCGGTCAGGTGAAGATAGCCGCCGAGATGACGAAGCCCACCATGGCGGTTGACCGCCGAGATGTTGACGCCGCTGCGGATCGCATCCGTCCGCGACGGCAAAACGCCGTCATTCACCCGGGCGAGCGCCCGGACCAGGTCGCAAAGCTCGGGGTCGATGCCCTCGATCGGATCGCTCGTCATAAGCATGGTGCGCCCCGCTTCGAAGCGCTCCCATGCTTCGTCTATTTCCTCGTAGCACGCGCGCAGGATCGCCTTGATATCCTCCCCGGCAAGACGTGATCGGGCGTTGGCATTGCGGTTCGGCCAAACCCGCCAGGGGAAGTCGACGCGGCCCGGCAGCCGCGACGGATGCCGGCGCTTCGTCCAGTCAATCATCTGACGAAGCTGCATCAGGACATTCGCCCGCGAACTCTTGGACCAGGACTTGTTCGTCTGTCCTGCGACCTGCCGATCCAACCAGGCGATGTAACGCCCGACCATAGCGGTGGTCAGATCGTCGGCGGATAGTACCTGGCCGTCCTCTGCAACAAATCGCGCGAACGACCGCAGCGCCATCCAGCAATGGCGCTGCGTATCATGGCTCGAGGCGGCATGATGGTGGCGAAAGGCGTCGGCCAGCAGTATAGCGACGTCCAACGGCAAGCCGAGCGTCCCGAGATCGTAGTGCTTCGTGACCTCGCCCCAGCCGTCGCGGAAGACGACGATGGTGCCGGCTGGCTGATCCAGAACAATCGGCGCCGCGGTCACCAGCCGCCGATCGATGTGCCCACGTCTAACAGCCATCGGGGATCAACTCGCCATAGAGATAGTCGATACTGTCGGCGAGGTCCCGCGCATTCAGATCGACGCAGCGCAGGTAGATCGCAGTGCTCTGTATCGAGCTGTGCCCTAGCAGCACCTGCACGATCTTCAGCGGATTGAGGTCCGGCGTGGTCAATGCCTGACGCTGCAACCGCACCAGCATGGTCATCGCGAATGTGTGCCTCAGATAATGCAACGTTCCCGCCACACCGGCTGCCCGGAATGCCTCTGCAAACACCGTCGTCAATCGCGTCTTGCTGACCCCGTTTCCTTGGGCGTTGAGGAACAGCGCCGAAGGCGGCCGATAGTCCGGCCGTTGACGTCGCAACGCCCGGACCTGCGGCGTGCGAACCTCATCGATATAGCGCTGCGTACGATCGACCAGACGGATCGGCGGGTAGATCGTGCGTGGCTTGTCACCCTTGGTGATCGTCAGAGGCACGCCAACAAGCGGATGATCCTCATCGTCCAGATGCGCCGTCTCCGGGACCTGGAATACGGCAAGGCCGCAAAGCTCCTTGCGCCGCAATCCCGTCGCCAGCGCCCATTCCCCCATCAACCGGTAAGGCATGTCCAGATGCGCAAACACCCGGTGCAACTGATCAACCCGCAATGGCCTCGGTAACCGTTCGTGCTCCGCGACTGTCAGGATGTTCGCCGCCATCACGCCTGGGCGCGCTTCGACATGCGCAAGGAACGATTGTCGCCGACTGGCACCCACCCGCACATCGACAAAGTGGAACGGCAGGTGTTCAATCCAGCCACGGCCATGCGCCCACGCATAAAACCGGCAGACCGTGCGGACCCGATCGTTCACCGTCGAACGCGCGTATGGCCGTTTCGTATGAGGGCTCGGCTGTGACAGCATGCGATTGCGCCACGCCGCAATCTCAGCCTCGCTCACTTCGCGCCAGTCGATACCCGATTGCTCCAGGCTGTCGAACCAATCATGCAGGTGCTCGCCGTAGGTTCGGATCGTCTCTGCCGCATGGGAGCGGCCCGGTATCGTCGCCAGTTCCATCAACCAGGCAAACGCCGGCTTGATGATCGCCATTCGTTCCGACACCAGGATCGGAAAGCCGGTCGGGATTGCGGCATAACCCATCGCCGCCTTGATAATCCGCACCATGACACTGTCCTCTTTGCACGCCGCTATTCGAAGCAGCAAAAGACATCAGCCAGAGCCGAAAGCCCTGCAGAGCAACAAAGAAGACAGTTTCTCGAACAGGATGTTATCTTCAGCGGAGCGCCTTCGGCGCACTCTCTCTTTTGTTTGCGAGGGGTTCCCCTCCCGCTCTCCCGTTCGCCACGTGGCAGAAGTGCAGGATTAGTCCTGCACTTCATGGACTAGCTTGTGGTGTCGCCGCCGCCTCAAGCGTTGTCCTCGCTTCGCTGCGGGAACGCTTGACCCGGACGTCTGTGTGCCTTCCTTGATATGCCCCGTAATTCTCGCCCATAACCATGACGGCCGTACGAACCCAACAGGACAGTTGCGACACAGAACCTAA
>NZ_JBAKFR010000059.1:0-2500 GCF_053484295.1 Martelella sp. AMO21009 | reverse complement strand
AGGATCCCAAAACAACCAGGATGTTGGCTTAGAAGCAGCCATCATTTAAAGAAAGCGTAACAGCTCACTGGTCTAAATAAGGGTCTTTGCGCCGAAAATGTACCGGGGCTCAAGCCATGCACCGAAGCTGAGGATGTGGATTTATCCACGTGGTAGCGGAGCGTTCCGTAGGCCGATGAAGGAAGACCCGTGAGGGCTTCTGGAGGTATCGGAAGTGCGAATGTTGACATGAGTAACGATAAAGGGAGTGAGAGACTCCCTCGCCGAAAGACCAAGGGTTCCTGCTTAAAGTTAATCTGAGCAGGGTTAGCCGGCCCCTAAGACGAGGCGGAAACGCGTAGTCGATGGGAACCACGTTAATATTCGTGGGCCAGGCGGTGGTGACGGATTGCGTAAATCGTGAGGACTTATTGGATTGTCCTTGCGGTGAAGCGGTTCCAGGAAATAGCCCCGCCATGAGACCGTACCCGAAACCGACACAGGTGGTCAGGTAGAGTATACCAAGGCGCTTGAGAGAACTGCGTTGAAGGAACTCGGCAAATTGCACGCGTAACTTCGGAAGAAGCGTGACCTCTTCATACGCAAGTATTGAGAGGTGGCACAGACCAGGGGGTAGCGACTGTTTATCAAAAACACAGGGCTCTGCGAAGTCTTTAAGACGACGTATAGGGTCTGACGCCTGCCCGGTGCTGGAAGGTTAAAAGGAGATGTGCAAGCATTGAATTGAAGCCCCAGTAAACGGCGGCCGTAACTATAACGGTCCTAAGGTAGCGAAATTCCTTGTCGGGTAAGTTCCGACCTGCACGAATGGCGTAACGACTTCCCCGCTGTCTCCAACGCAGACTCAGTGAAATTGAATTCCCCGTGAAGATGCGGGGTTCCTGCGGTCAGACGGAAAGACCCCGTGCACCTTTACTATAGCTTTACACTGGCATTTACCAAGACATGTGTAGGATAGGTGGTAGGCTTTGAAGCAGGGACGCCAGTCTTTGTGGAGCCATCCTTGAAATACCACCCTTATCTTCGTGGATGTCTAACCGCGATCCGTTATCCGGTTCCGGGACAGTGTATGGTGGGTAGTTTGACTGGGGCGGTCGCCTCCTAAAGAGTAACGGAGGCGCGCGATGGTGGGCTCAGAACGGTCGGAAATCGTTCGCTGAGTGCAATGGCATAAGCCCGCCTGACTGCGAGACTGACAAGTCGAGCAGAGACGAAAGTCGGTCATAGTGATCCGGTGGTCCCGCGTGGAAGGGCCATCGCTCAACGGATAAAAGGTACGCCGGGGATAACAGGCTGATGACCCCCAAGAGTCCATATCGACGGGGTTGTTTGGCACCTCGATGTCGGCTCATCGCATCCTGGGGCTGGAGCAGGTCCCAAGGGTTTGGCTGTTCGCCAATTAAAGCGGTACGTGAGCTGGGTTCAGAACGTCGTGAGACAGTTCGGTCCCTATCTGCCGTGGGTGTAGGAATATTGACAGGATCTGTCCCTAGTACGAGAGGACCGGGATGGACGTATCTCTGGTGGACCTGTTGTGGCGCCAGCCGCATAGCAGGGTAGCTATATACGGAATGGATAACCGCTGAAGGCATCTAAGCGGGAAACCAACCTGAAAACGAGTGTTCCCTATCAGAGCCGTTGTAGACGACAACGTTGATAGGCCGGGTGTGGAAGCGCAGCAATGTGTGAAGCTTACCGGTACTAATCGCTCGATTGGCTTGATCGTTCTCATTGTTTATGTTCATCGCGAAGCCTTTGGCTTCACGATCAACTTTTTGTCCTCACGGGCGCACCGGACCTTCGGTCCTGCCCTGCGGACGGCGCGCTGCGCGACGCACTAGCGTGCTACGGGGAAGTTCCCCGATAGCGGCTGCTACGGTGCTTCACACAAGCGCAAATACAACAACAGACCTCACGTCCTTGTGTCCTTGCTCCTGCATTGCAGGGGAAGGCCGAAGCCGAAGGCTTCGCAAGGCCGACCGGCCGCCGGCGCGCATGCGCCGCCCCGTCCGGAGCGAAGCGGCGCAAGCCGCGTCAGCGTGAGGACATCAAAAAAGCCCAGCTTCTCGAAAACATGCTGCATTTGGCTGACCTGGTGGTTATGGCGGGGTCCTTAACACCCGTTCCCATTCCGAACACGGCCGTGAAATGCCCCAGCGCCAATGGTACTTTGTCTTAAGACACGGGAGAGTAGGTCGCTGCCAGGTCTGCCAAATGCAGCACAATCTTCTCAATCAAGAACGGCGACTGCCGATATCAAGCCGCCGTAAAAGGCGGCTTTCGTCGTTCTAAAACATCAATAAACAGGGGTGGAGCAGCCCCCGTCGGACCGCAGGCCGAATGGCCGAGAACCGACAAAACAAAATACCGGGCAAGGCCAAGGACCATCCGTCTCAACCCTCAACCCGGAAGCTCAAAATCAACGCGGGGTGGAGCAGCCCGGTAGCTCGTCAGGCTCATAACCTGAAGGCCGCAGGTTCAAATCCTGCCCCCGCAACCA
>NZ_JBAKFR010000058.1:0-8217 GCF_053484295.1 Martelella sp. AMO21009 | reverse complement strand
TGGAACTACTTCAAATCAACAGCATGCGTTGCAGACTAATCGCCCGACGCTCTAAGGGACAAGGTCTGCTCGTTGTTCCGTCGCCAAACCTCCCCCTCCCTTGACATCGCCGCTGCAAAGGCGAAGGAAAGGTGGGAAACACGAGACGATATTTGAAGATGATCGAAACCACTGCCGCCCTTGCCGAGGCTTGCGCCACGCTCGCCAAATCCGACTTCGTCACGATCGACACCGAGTTCATCCGCGAAAGCACGTTCTGGCCGGAGCTTTGCCTGATCCAGATGGCAAGCCCCGATCTGGAAGTGCTGGTCGATCCGCTGGCAAAGGGCATCGACCTCAAGCCGTTCTTCGCGCTGATGGCAGATACCTCTGTGGTGAAGGTGTTCCACGCCGCGCGGCAGGATCTCGAGATCGTCTATCATCTCGGCAACATGCTGCCCGCGCCGCTGTTCGACACGCAGGTGGCCGCCATGGTCTGCGGCTTTGGCGACAGCATTTCCTATGACCAACTGGTCTCCCGCATCACCGGCGCGCATATCGACAAGTCGTCGCGCTTTACCGACTGGCGCGCCCGTCCGCTCAACGACAAGCAGCTTTCCTATGCGCTCGCCGACGTCACCCATCTGCGCGATGTCTATCTGAAGCTGAAAGAAGAGCTTGAGCGCGAGGGCCGCACCGACTGGGTGGAAGAGGAGATGGCGATCCTCGAAAACCCGCAGACCTACGACCTGCCGCCGGAACAGGCCTGGACACGCCTGAAGCTCCGCATCAAGAAGCCGCTCGATTTCGCGGTGATGCAGAAGGTCGCCGAGTGGCGCGAGAACGAGGCGCGCGAGCGCAACCAGCCCCGCCGCCGGGTGCTGAAGGACGACACGATCTATGAAATCGCCCAGCAGCATCCGACCGAGCCGGAGACGCTGGCAAAATTGCGCATGATCCCAAAGGGTTGGGAACGCTCGCAGCCGGCAGCTGGCCTGCTGGAAGCGGTCAAAACGGCGCTTGCCATTCCGAAGGCCGAGCTGCCGCGCCTGCCCCGCCAGCCGCACATGCCCGAAGGGGCGGCCGCCGCGGCGGAACTCCTGAAGGTGCTGCTGAAGATCGTTGCCGAACAGAACCAGGTCGCCGCCCGCGTGATCGCTTCTTCCGACGATCTCGACAAGATCGCGGCCGAAGGCGAGAACGCCGATGTGGAAGCCATGAAGGGCTGGCGGCGCAAGCTTTACGGCGAGCCGGCGCTCAAGCTCCTGAACGGCGACGTCGCCCTGCGCTTCGTCGACAAGAAGGTCGAGATGATCGACGTCTGACACGAAAGCTTCATCGCTTCGTGAAATCGCCGACATAAGCAGGCGCTAACGCTCCCCGTGTTTCCAACATACGGGGATATTTCATGAAGACCCACTTTCTTGCCGCTGCCGCCGCGCTTATGGCCGGCACCGCCCTTGCCGACGACACCCAGTTCACGGCAACGCTGACGAGCCACGCCGTTCTTCCGGCAAACACCATCATCGCCGCGCCAGCGGACGCGCCCGCCTATATCCAGACCTCGGCGAAATTCCTGAAGCCCGGCCAGCCGCGCGTCACCGAAATCGGCAGCGTGCCGGGCATGTCCGCCAAGCGTGAAACCGGGCTTGCAACGCCCTTCGACGGCCAGCCGGTGCAGGGCTTTTCCGGCATCAAGGCCATGGGCGACGGCACGTTCTGGTCGCTCTCCGACAACGGCTTCGGCTCCAAGGCCAACTCCTCCGACGCCGCGCTGATGATCCACCACATCGGCTTCGACTGGGAAGCCGGCACGGTCGACCGCAAGGAAACCATCTTCCTCTCCGACCCCAACATGGTCGTGCCCTTCCCGATCGTGCTCGAAGGCTCCGACAGCCGCTATCTGACCGGCGCGGATTTCGACATCGAATCGATCCAGCCGGTCGAGGACGGCTTCTGGATCGGCGACGAGCTCGGCCCCTATCTCCTGAAGTTCAACAAAGCGGGTGAGTTGCAGGCCGTCTATGAGACGCTCGCCGACGGCAAGCCGGTGATGTCGCCCGACAACGTTTCGCTGTCGCTGCCCAACCCGGGCGGCGAAATGCCAGCCTACAATCTGCCGCGCTCGGGCGGCTTCGAGGGCATGGCGATCTCGCCGGACGGCGCGCATCTTTACGCCATGCTCGAAAAGCCGATCGTCGTCGACGGGGAACCTGAGATGGCCGATGCCCAGCCGGCACTCCGCGTGCTGGAATTCGACACCGCCGCCAAGGAATGGACCGGTCGCTACTGGCTCTATCCGTTCGCCGATGGCGGCACCAATATCGGTGATTTCAACATGATCGACGCCACCACCGGCCTCGTCATCGAGCGTGATGGCGGCGAAGGCGACCCGTCGATGGCCTGCGCCTCCGACACGGCCACCGGCTGCTTCGAAAAGCCCGCCATGCTGAAGCGCATCTACAAGATCGAGATGACCGACGACAACGCCAATGGCGCTGCCCGCAAGATCGGCTATATCGATCTGATGGCGATTGCCGATCCCGATGGCGTCGCCCGCCAGGGCGGCAAGGACGGCATCTACACCATGCCATTCGTGACCATCGAGGATGTCGATGTCATCGACGACAGCCACATCATCGTCGGCAACGACAACAACCTGCCGTTCTCGGCCGGCCGCAGCCTGAATGCCGCCGACGACAATGAATTCGTGATCCTCGAAGTCGCCGACTTCCTGAACGCGAAGTAAGTTTCAGCGCCTGGCCGGAAACGGCCGGGCGTCTTCTCACGGGTGCATCTTCGCGCCCTTGGTGATCTTGTCGACGATCTTCTTGTCCGCACGGAAGGCGATGCCGACAACCCTGGCATCCTCCGGCGAAAATTCGGCGAAGACGGCGCGGTTGGCGGCGTCATGGCCCGTCGAAAACATCTCCTCGATATAGAGCGCCGCCGGCACGCCGCGTTCCAGCGCGCGGCTCTGCACCTTCTTCAGCGTGTTGCCATCGGCCCCGAGCACGATGATCGGCTGGGCGCAGAGCGGGTGATAGACATTGCCCGCGCCGTCCCTGTAGTCTTCTCCCAACAGGCCCTCTGCCGCGCCGGCGACGCCGGTCGCGAGAAAGGCGGTGACGTTGAGCTTCTGCCATTGGGCGAGATCCTCGCGCACGACGATGACGAATTTGGTGTCGAACATGAATGCGAACTCCGGGAAGGGATTTGAACGATCGGACGCCACCCTAGCGAAGGCGAAGGGCGGCGATCTTGAACGTTCGTGCAGGCGGGACGCCATTATCGCCGCCCCAGCCGAAGACGGCATCGAGCGGCTGGAGGCGCGGTTTTCCGGCAATGGCTTCTCGCCGCACCGCCACGACACCTATGCGCTGGGGCTGACGATGGCGGGCGTCCAGACCTTTTCCTATCGCGGCGCGGCGCGCTTTTCGACGCCCGGCCGGCTGATCATCCTGCACCCGGACGAATTGCATGATGGCGGCGCCGGCGGCGAGGACGGCCTCACCTACCGGATGATCTACCTGCCGCCGGAAAAGATCACGGCCGCCATGGACGGGCTTGCCGCCGCCCTGCCCTTCGTCCGCGATCCCGTGGCCGATGACGCGCCGCTGAGGGCAAGCCTTATCGAGGCGCTCGACGAACTCGACGGCGAAATGGGCGAATTGAAGCGCGACGGCCTGATTGCCGAGATCGCCCACCATCTGCTGCGCCTCGGCGATGCCCGGGGCCGCACGGCAAAATCCATCGACCGCCGGGCGCTCGCGCTTTGCCGCGACTTCTTGAGCGAATGCGCGGCAGAAGCGATCGGTTCGCAACGGCTGGAGGAGATCGCCGGCCTCGACCGGTTCACGCTCGCTCGCCAGTTCCGCGCGCTCTACGGCACCAGCCCGCATCGCTACCTCGTCCAGCGCCGCCTTTCGCGGGCACGGGCGATGATCATTGCGGGCGCGCCGCTGGCCGAGGCCGCCGCCGCTTCCGGCTTTGCCGACCAGAGCCACATGACCCGGCATTTCGCCAAGACCTACGGCATGCCGCCCGGCCGGTTTCGGGCTTTGACCCTTGCCGCGCAGATGGAGGAGAAACGGAATTCCGTTCTCCTCTACACCGCCGCGGGTTGAGGCGCTGAATGCGAATTCGCGCTTGAAATGCGGGGCAATCGCCACAAACCTGCTATATGTCATAGTATCGTTGCCAAACTGGGCTAAGCGGCAAATGATCAACGACCGCATGCCGATATCCGGCCAGCAAGAGGAAGAACGCACATCATGAACGACCTGTCTTCGAGCGTTTCGGAAATCGTCGAATTGGGCGCTGCCGAGGATCTTTCCAAGAGCCCGGCGCGGTTCATCAATCGCGAATTCTCCTGGCTGCAGTTCAATCGCCGCGTGCTCGAGGAAACCCTGAACCCGGCGCATCCGCTGCTGGAACGGGTGCGGTTCCTGTCGATCTCTGCGGCCAATCTGGACGAGTTTTTCATGGTCCGCGTGGCAGGTCTCGAAGGTCAGGTGCGCCAGGGGGTCACCATGCTCTCCGCCGACGGCAAGACGCCGGCCGAGCAGTTGTCCGACATCCTGCGCGAAATCGACAATCTGCAGATGGAGCAGCAGGCCGCCCTAGCCGTGCTCCAGCAGTATATGGCCAATGAAGGCGTGATGATCGTGCGCCCGAGCGTGCTGTCCGACGAGGACCGGCAGTGGCTCACCAATGAATTCGAGCAGGGCATTTTCCCGGTTCTGACGCCGCTTTCGATCGATCCGGCGCATCCCTTCCCGTTCATCCCCAATCTCGGCTTCACCATGGGGCTGCAGCTTGTCAGCCGCCACGGCCGCGAGGCGATGAACGCGATGCTGCGCCTGCCGCCCTCGATGAACCGCTTTGTGCGCCTGCCCGATCTCGACGGCGCGATCCGCTATATTACGATGGAAGACGTGATCGGCCTGTTCATCCACCGGCTTTATCCGGGTTACGAGGTGCAGGGCTACGGCACGTTCCGGATCATCCGCGACAGCGATATCGAGCTGGAGGAAGAGGCCGAAGACCTGGTGCGCTATTTCGAAAGCGCGCTGAAGCGCCGCCGCCGCGGCTCGGTGATCCGCATCGAGACCGACAGCGAAATGCCGGCCTCGCTGCGCCATTTCGTGATCCACGAACTCGGCGTGCCGGAAGACCGCGTTGCCGTGCTGCCGGGACTGCTGGCGCTCAACACGCTTTCGGAAATCACCAAGGCGCCCCGGCCGGACCTTCTGTTCAAGCCGTTCAACCCGCGCTTTCCCGAGCGCGTGCGCGAGCATATCGGCGACAGTTTCGCGGCGATCCGCGAGAAGGATTTCGTTGTTCATCACCCGTACGAATCCTTCGACGTCGTGGTCCAGTTCCTGATCCAGGCCGCCCGCGACCCGAACGTGCTCGCCATCAAGCAGACGCTCTACCGCACCTCCAATGACAGCCCGATCGTGCGCGCCCTCATCGATGCCGCCGAGGCAGGCAAATCGGTAACGGCGCTGGTGGAGCTGAAGGCCCGCTTCGACGAGGAGGCCAATATCCGCTGGGCGCGCGATCTGGAGCGCGCCGGCGTGCAGGTGGTGTTCGGCTTCATCGAGCTGAAGACCCACGCGAAACTCTCCATGGTGGTGCGCCGCGAGGAGCAGAACCTCAGGACCTATTGCCATATCGGCACCGGCAACTACCACCCGATCACGGCCAAGATCTACACCGACCTGTCCTATTTCACCTGCAATCCCGAGATCGCCAACGACGTCGCCGAAATCTTCAACTTCATCACCGGCTATGGCGAGCTTGAGGAAAACATGCAGATCGCGGTCTCGCCGAAGACCATGCGACCGCGTATTCTCCAGCATATCGAGGAGGAGATCGAGCATGTCAGGAGCGGCCTTCCCGGCGCGATCTGGATGAAGATGAACTCGCTGGTCGATCCGAAGATCATCGACGCGCTCTACCGCGCCAGCGGCGAAGGCGTTCAGATCGACCTCGTGGTGCGCGGCATCTGCTGCCTGCGCCCGCAGGTGCCGGGGCTTTCGGAGAACATCCGCGTCAAGTCGATTGTCGGCCGCTTCCTGGAACATTCCCGCATCTACTGCTTCGGCAACGGCCACGGCCTGCCCTCGGAAAACGCCCATGTCTATCTCGGTTCCGCCGACCTGATGCCGCGCAATCTGGATCGCCGGGTTGAAACGATTGTACCGGTCACCAACCCCACCGTGCATGAGCAGGTTCTGTCCCAGATCATGCTGGGCAATATCATTGACAATCAGCAGAGCTACGAGATACTCCCCGACGGAACCTCGCGGCGGACGGAACCGCGCGAGGGCGAGGAACCGTTCAACGCGCAGGAGTATTTCATGACCAATCCGAGCCTGTCCGGCCGCGGAGAAGCCCTGAAATCAAGTGCGCCGAAGCTCATCGCCGGCCTGCTTTCGGGCCGCACCAAATAAGCCGGGTATTTATGGTCGAATCTGAAGCGCAGGGGCGCCTTCGCGGAATCTCCCCTGTCTCCGTAGTCGATATAGGATCGAACTCGGTTCGCATCGTCATCTATGAGGGCCTGTCGCGCGCGCCGACCGTGCTTTTCAACGAAAAGGTCCTGTGCGGCCTCGGCCGCGGCATTGCGGCCAGCGGCAAGATGAACGAGGAAGGCGTGGAGCGGGCGCTGAGGGCACTGAAGCGCTTCAAGGCGCTTGCGACCCAGGCCCGTTCGGTCACCATGCATGTGCTCGCGACGGCCGCGGCGCGCGAGGCGAGCAACGGCCCGGCCTTCATCGAGGCGGCGGAGAAGATCCTCGGCATCGATGTCCGGGTTCTCACGGGGCGCGAGGAAGCGCTCTATTCCGCCTACGGCATCATAAGCGGCTTTCACGAGCCGGACGGCATCGCCGGCGACCTTGGCGGCGGCTCGCTGGAGCTCATCGACATCAAGGACAAGACCTATGGCGACGGCATAACGCTGCCGCTCGGCGGTATCCGCCTTTCGGAGCTTTCGGAAGGTTCGCTCGCCAAGGCGCGCAACTTCGCCAAAAAGCAGGTCAAGAAGGTCACCTTTCTGGAAAAGGGACGCGGCCGCACCTTCTATGCCGTTGGCGGCACATGGCGCAACATCGCCAGGCTCCACATGGAGATCAACAATTATCCGCTGACAATGATGCAGGGCTACGAGATCGGCTTCGACGAGATGATGGCCTTCCTCGACAGGATCGGCGCCGACGAGGAGCAGAAGGACCCGGCTTGGCAGGCCGTTTCCAAGAACCGCCGCATGCTCTTGCCCTTCGGCGCGATCGCCATGCGCGAAGTGCTGAGCGTGATGCAGCCGAAGACGATCAGCTTTTCGGCGCAAGGTGTGCGCGAGGGCCTGCTCTATTCGCTCCTGAGCGCGGAGGAACAGGACCAGGACCCGCTGCTGGTCGCCGCCCGCCAACTTGCGCTTTTGCGCGCCCGCTCGCCCAAGCACGCTGCCGAAATCGCCGCCTGGACCGGGCTGATGCTGCGCCGCTTCGGGATCGAGGAAACGCCGGAAGAGGCGCGCTATCGCCAGGCCGCCTGCCTGCTTGCCGATATCAGCTGGCGCGCCCACCCCGATTTCCGGGGCTCCCAGTCGCTGAACGTGATCGCACACTCGGCGCTCACCGGCATCACCCATCCCGGCCGCGCCTTCATCGCGCTCACCAATTACTACCGCTATGAAGGCCTGCGCGACGACAACCACACCGACGATCTCGGCACGATCTCGACGCCCGAACTGCTGGAACGCGCCAAGCTGCTCGGCGGCCTTCTGCGCGTCGCCTATCTGTTCTCCGCCTCGATGCCCGGCATCGTCGGCGCTCTCGACTTCCTGCCGGCGAAGAACACGGATTTCGATCTGGAACTCGTAGTGCCGGAGCAATATGCCGATTTCATCGGCGAACGCGTGGAGGGTCGCCTCGACCAGCTTGCCAAGCTCACCGGCAAGAAGCTGACCATCGCCACCATGTGATGCGTTTCTGACGGTCGGAATAGCCCGTCCCACGGTTAGGACACAGACTTCAGGGGAACCTGTCCCCACACTCGGCGTCATCCTCGGGCTTGACCCGAGGATCTAACCACAGCTCCGCACGAGCGGCGTTGGCGGGCCGGAAAAGATTGTTCGAATTTCACGTTTCATCCGAAACGCTTGTCGTGTTGTCACGTGCTTAGATGCTCGGGACAGGCCCGAGCATTGTTTGTTGGATCTGCGCTATT
>NZ_JBAKFR010000057.1:0-8264 GCF_053484295.1 Martelella sp. AMO21009 | reverse complement strand
CAGCTTCGGCCGCCGGACTGGTGATTGTCGCTGATAGCCAGGAGGCGTCGAATACATCAGCATCTTCGCTACGCTGTCGCGCGATATATTGAAATGCTTTGCAGCCTGACGTCGGCTCATCCCTTCCGAGACGGCCAGACGAACCTTCAGATAAAGATCCACGGTGTAAATCCTCTGTCCCTCCTGCGCTCATTGCAGAAGGAAGATAGGTGGCCGGATTTTACTCCGCCCGCGACCGAATTATTCCGCCGCTTCCGTGGCCGACTTTTGCACCGCCGATCTCAGCGACGCTATTCTCAACCTTAGACCACTGTTAGCCGCCTGCCATATCCTGGCGGCTCCGTTTGCTTCAATTGAATTTTCCTGTTCCGAGGTTGATCATCTCATCGATGACCGTAGCGCGGACCAGAAAGTTGAAAACGCTATTCCTACTCATGGCTCAGTATGATGGACGCGTGATCATCCCCGCTGAAATCGTGTGCAAGGACTACTTCTCTCACCTGACGATCACCAAGTTTCTGCGCAAAGTTAGCACCGGAGAGATCGACCTACCGCTTACACGAGCTGAAAGAAGTCAGAAAAGCGCGAAAGGTGTGCACATCCAGGACCTAGCCTCATACCTTGATAAACGGCGCGAGATTGCGTTGTCGGAGGCGCGAGCCTTCCGTGCCAAATAGCTCCCGGCACCCGCTTGACATTGACTAACCCAATCTCAGCGTGGCTAGAAGCCTAGCAATGAACCCGCTGTTCGCACGCCCATCCTCCGTAGCTCCTTCGATACCGACAATACCAGTGCCGAGTAGTACGACAAGGGTACAACTTAGCGGAAATCAGTTCTCTTACTGATTGATTTTGCGACGTTTTTCGCGACGTCCGTCCAATCCATCACATTCCAGGATCGACACCATCTGACGATCACCGTCAGCCATGGCCTTTAGCCGGCGGCGCACCTTCTCCATGGCAGCCGGCAGAACCCAGTCATGGAAGGGCGCGCCGTTTCTGAGTGCTCCCGGCTTGCGGGTCAGGACCGGTACATAATGCCAAGGATTATAGATCGTCTCGCCGCGGCCGAAGCAGCGCTCATGCTGACCGATCTCGACGCCATCCTGGCGAATGACGATGTGCTCAGCGTATGCGTGGATCTCGGCCGGACGGCCCACAGCGGTCGACAGTACGGAATACTTGTTGTTGTCGAAGCGGACGAGGCAAGTCTTGCCGATCGCCGCCTGAACGGCATGGAAGCCATCGAACTTGCCTGGGTATCCGATCAGATTGGATCGCTCTTCCTCGAAGACGTCCCAGACCGTGCGCTGTGGCTGATCGACATGTTTGTGGGCACGGGCGTAACTGATGCATTTGTCCAGCAACCACCCGTTCAGCTCCCCATAGGACTTGAAGCGTAGTCTTGGTGTGAAGAAGCGCTCCCTGACCAGGTTAACCTGGTTCTCGACCTGTCCCTTCTCCCAGCCCGACGCCGGCGTACAGGCCACTGGCTCGACAAGGAAATGACTGCACATCTGCAGAAAACGGCGGTTGTATTGCCTTTCCTTGCCGACAAAGACCGTCTCCACCGCGGTCTTCATGTTGTCATAGATCCCGCGCGTACAAGCCCCGCCGAAGAAGGCGAATGCCCGGTCATGGGCGTCGAAGACCATCTCCTGCGTTTCTCGCGGATAGGCCCTTACATACATCATCCGGCTGTGGCAGAGCCGGACATGCGCCACCTTGACGGTTGTCGTCACGCCGTTCAGCACGACAATCTCGTGGCTCCAGTCGAACTGGTAGGCCTCACCGGGTGCGTAATAGAGCGGCACATAGGCTTCTGTCGAAACAGAGCCGCGCTCCTTAGACCATTTGCGGGCATAACGCCGGACGGCATCGTAGCCGCCTTCGTAACCTTGATCGCGCAGATCTTCATATATCCGGATGAGCGTCAGCCGTTCGCGCGACGGCTTGGCATCATTGGCGAGTAGTATTCCATCGAGTTGGTCCTGCCACGGTCCAAGCTTCGGGCGAGGCTGCGTCGTGCGCTCATAGGAGAACGCTGTCTCACCACCGCGCAGAACCTTCCGTACCACTTTACGCGAAATGCCCAATTCCCGGCAGATCGCTTTGATCGGCATGCCTTGCGTCAGGGCAAGCCGGCGTATCTTCGCAATTGTTTCCACAACAAGCATCCAAATAAAAAGCCTCCGAGATAAACCGGAGGCTGTTGTAACCCCTGTGCCAGAAGGGGTCCCTTTTGGAAGCCGATCACCCCTCTAACGGGGTCCTTATTCCACGCCTAATCACAGACCAACGTCCAACCTCGTTTGTGTGCCTCGGACTGGAGTTTCTCGGAATAGCATTCCGGGCAGCGGTATCCCGGACGACCATCAATCAGTCCGTCGCGGGAAAGCTTTTCGATGCGGCCGAATTGTCGACGAACCGTGTGGCCGCATGGGAGCAGGTATTGAGCATAATGGCGGTCGTGCTCGTCGCGCTTCAGAAAGCGATAGCCGCAGTTTTCAGCGTTATCGCGGCCTCTTGTTTCCTGGCAGGCTGCGCACAAAGGCGTGGCAGTCCTGAGCACGAAGACTTTCTGCACGGTGTGTCCGCTGCATTTCTTGCATTCCAATACGATGTGGTACCGGTTACGGACACGCCCGACCACACGAAATCCTTTGCTCTCGGCAATGTCCTGCCATTGCGGCGGAACCGGACCGGGATAGGTGCGCCGCCACTCGCTGTCCGGCACATGCCGTGATCGATGTGGGATGTGCAGGCGTCGCGGTTTCTTCGGCAGACGGTCGGGAGAATGATTGTCAGTCATGTGTGTGTTCCTGTTCTGGACGGAATCCATCCGGATACTCCGCGTAGCAAAGGCGCCGTCAGAGCAAGCGGGATCGGTTCCGAAAAATCCGGAAGGTCAATTTGCTGGATTGGACGCAACGAAGAGGGATCTCGCAGGATGGTACCCCGTCGGGGCACGTCGAATGCGAGTGCGGTACCGCTGAGCCGTTTAACCTGGCTCAGTCGGGTGACTACGTGGCGATTTCTGAAATCTCGTTGTTCGAGAGCGTATCGTCCGGGCTATGACGATAGATGTCGAGCTGCATCAGCACCTTAAGCAGCGCTCTGCAGTGTCTGAGCTGATCAACGGTATCCCGGCCAATATGGGCGCTCCCATTATCAAGGAAGTTACCGGCATAGAGGACGATGTTTGATCGAGCTGTTGTCAATTCAGACCTGCTTGCGGCGTTGATCATGGCGTGGATCAGTCGCGCCGTTCTTCGCAGAGGCACATCCGAAGCGATCATTGGTGCCAGATTGCTGAGAACGCAAACCGACTGCGTGAAAGCATCAAGAGCGTTTTCTGCTCCGGACAGCCAAGCCTTGAAGGCAGGGTCGAAAATGTCCACGCCGTCGATTTCTTTCTCGCGGTCGATGACCGTGACCATCTCGCCGAGCATTTTCGAGAAAAGCAGGTTGATAGGAGACGCTCCGCGAAGGAACACGTCTTCATTCGCCCGAGCGGGCGTGATAGTTGCTGTGTCAGCCATGTCTACCTCCTGATAAGGTTAGGCTTGGTTAGGGCGTGGCAGAGCGGCAACTCTTGCCATCGCCCGTCTAATGTGTCACTTAGATATCCTGACGTCAATATAAAGTTGAGGGATTTCTTCATGGCACCACCAAAAAAATATCACGAACCCGTAACGCTGCGGCTTCCGAAGGATTTGCTGGAAAAAATTGACCAGGTTCGAAGACAGCAGACGGAGATTCCCTCTCGCCAGGATGTCATACGTCAGATACTGGACGACTATTTCGAGAAGAACGGCTGAAAGGGTTTCGGTGGTTCTTGGTTCCGGATTACAGCACGCGGATCCGGCAAAATGTCTTGTATTCCGGTTTCCTCAGCGAGACCTTCGGCTATGCAAAAAAACGCACCGGTCCGGATTGTTTCTGTGGATCCCGGAACGGTGCTGGCTCTCGCCTCCGCGTTGTTGTTCTATTTGGCGGCAGCCCGGATTTTTCACATCCGAGTTTATTTTCCTTCGGTCAGAAACCGGAATAGCGAAATTGCTGTGCTCTCATCCAGCGATGACGCCAGCCGGATGACGTTGCGCCCATGCCTGAAATTCACGCGATAGTTCACTGCCGAGCCAATTCTGGTGCCGAGATTGGCCATGGCAATTGATGCTGATGCGCCGGCGCCACCGGTGAGAGCGGCTGTGGTCCCGACCGGACCCGTGCCGCCGATGATCAGTCCCGTGTGGATGCCGCCCGATGCAAGCGGCCGGCCTTTTGCGTGGCCGTTATCGACAAACACCTCGCTGATGTCGTTATAGGCGTAACGCTTCCCATCGCATTCCAGGCCGCCTTCGGTGAGCCGAAAGCTGAAGGGCGGACTCTTGAGCCGGTGAACAGCATAAACCAGTGCCGCATTGATCGCCAAAGCGGCAGGAATGTAGAGATCGGCCGGAAGAAAGCTGAGTGGTCCGCGATTGATCAGGAGTGTGAACAGAAACGACGAGGGCAGAAGCATGACCAGGAAAAGGACGATGAGCCCGGACAATTTCAAGCCAACGCCTTTTCCGGAGACGCTCACCGACCCATCTCGGGCGGCTTCAACTTCAAATCCGAGATCCAGTTTCGCTGTTTGTGATACTGACATGGGACAATAAACCTCCGTGCGCCTGCGCGACAGGCGGTATGCAGCATTCGGCGAAACCGATGCGGATGTGGGCGAAAGGAGCAGCGAACGACTTCACCGCGAAAGAGAGATGCGACCTGATCTATTGCTTGGGGGCTTGCGCGTCAGCGCGATCAGGTCGTGCTTCAAAGACCATGCCGTTCGAAGACAGGTGGAAGGGCTTCTGGCGGGGAACCAAAGACTTCCGACGTGCCGTTATGGCTTCGGACGACGATCAGGTGCCCGTCCTCCTTGCTAATCGCAACTGTCGCAAAATCATCGCTGCAGTCATGCGGCCGGCAACCACCGTGAACAAACCACGCACCGCGATCCTCGAAAGAACCGGAGCTGACAGCCGTCGCGCGCTGGATCGCCTTCAGATCCGTGCCATTGAGAGTTTCCTCGATAGCCGGCAGAAACCGGGGATCCTCGAGGAGCTCATATGCCGTGAGCCCTTCTAAATCAGAAGACATGATGCGCTTTCCGGAAAGGGAGCGAACCGCAGCTGCGTGTTCGACATGAAGTTGCCGTGGCGCAAGCGTGAAGATCAATGGCGTCCTCCCCTGCGCACCGTCGACGGCATAGAGCATGACCTCGAAGTTCGGCGTGCCTTCGAGATAGTGATCGGTGGGACGGAGGTAGAGCGGTTTGCCGCCCATATCTTCCCCGAGGATATAGCGCGCGGCTGGCGCATACTGCCCCGAGAAATGCAATCCCGATGTCTTACCTGCAAGCCAGTCACGGTCGTAAGCGACCGTGAGGTCGGAGCGAAGGAAGGCGTCGACATCGTCGTCCAGCACAGTTTCGAGTGCGCGGCCATGATCGGTTTCCTTGAGGTCGAGGACACCTTCGGCCTTCGTCAGTATCCAGTCTCCCCGCTGCTTCTCGAAGATCAGGATGCCGCAGGCATCGGCCAGATGAGGTGTGTCGCAGTCGAGGCCGCGACCGGTGGCGTTCGTGTCAATGCGTCCCAGTTCGGTCGTGGCAAAGGCCGTAAAACCCTGTTTCGCGAAAATTTGGCTGACCATGTCTCCACTGTTGCCGAAGCCGACACGAAAGCGGGAGGCGTCGGAGAGGTCTTCGTCCTGGATGCCTCCCTCGACCATCCGGAATTTGCCGTCATCATAGCGTCTGTTTTCGCTGGCGGCATAGCCGTAGCTGAGTTGGAGTGCGTCGCGTACCAGAGGCCAGGGCGAACCGATCGGTGGCAGGCCGGCAAGCTGCAGGATTTTAGCTTGCGTGGTTTGAACGAGCGCTTCGACCTGGTCACCATCAAGACCTTGCGTATCCGGAACGCTCTCAATGCTAGCGATCACCGTGTCGTTGCCGTCAACATAATCAAACCGGTAAAGCGTCGCGAGCATACCCCCGCGATGTCCGGGATCCCTCCGGAAGTCGCCGGCCAGAAGAAGTCCGGATGGCAAACTTGATGAAGCCCTTTCTTTCTGCCGGATCTCCCGTCCTTCTTCGGGTGAGGCCGGCAGAACGGCATAGTCGGAAGCATTGGAGAAACGAAGCCCGCTTCCAACGTCCAGATAGATACCCGGCTCGAAAAGATTGACCGGGAAGCCGCCTCTCTCAGCATCATAGTCATCAAGACGAATGGCTGCACGGAACAGCACCTGCGATCCCGATCCGAAATCGGTTTTCATGCGTTTCAGCTTCAGCACCTGTTCCGCAAGGACATTGCCTTTATCGAATTCGTCAGCCTGACGGTATTCCGGCGTTCGGCGTGCGATCTGGTCATAGTCTGGCGTTTCGTCCGCAAACACCTGCGAGAGATTTCGCCAGAACTGGTCATCTGGAAACTCAATAACCTCAGGGTGCGCAGGCCCTGCGGTTAAGCACAGGAGAACTGCAATGATGATCTGTTTCGTCTTCATGGGCTGCCCTCACGATTTGCGCAGACGTCTTTCACAGTTGTCTCTTCCAGGCCGTACGGTTCCGTTATTAGCAGTGCGAGAGGTGTAACGAGAATCTAGGAGGGGAAGAGAACATTGCTTTCAGGAATGATTCTGGGTTTGCTGTCATGGCGAAATCGCCGCCATATGATGAGTATACTCCGTGGAAATATACTCATCAAGTCTCGAATGTCCAGATCATGGACATCAGGGAGCTCTTTGCGAAAAACCTAAGGCAGGCCCGAAAGGAAAAGGGGCTGTCGCAGGAGGAGCTTGCGCACCTTGCGGAAGTCGACCGAACCTATGTCGGCGCCCTGGAGCGTCGTCGCTATAGCGTGTCTATTGATGTGCTGGATCGTCTCGCAACTGTGCTCGAGGTCGAGGCTTGGCAATTGCTCTTGCCCGCCAAAACTGCAGACGACTTCAACCGCCCCTGAAGGCTGCCACAAAAGCGTGCGTGTCTATACCGCGCACAACGTCCGTGATGACATGTTCAGGAGCGTGTGAGTGTCGCCGCCTGATGGCTGTTTAGACTTGGGCAATTCGCTGGAACGTGGTGATTGCGATACGAGCGCGACTTCCACTTCATGCACGAATTACGGACAGCAGGAGGATCGGAAATGCGCTAGGAATGTCATTGGCACACATTAAAATTTGAGCTGTCTGTGGCCATTCCGGTTTCATCAAAGCGTCATAATAAGGGTATTGTGCGCTTTACCCCTTATTATAACGCTTGAAAAAACCAATCGTCGGTGAAGGCTTACAAATGAACTTCCCCTGGCAAGAGACGGTCAAAGGTCATGATTGGTCGCGGTTCTGGCGGTGGACAGTGCACATCATCAAGGCACGGATAGTGCAGCTGGGGACCGATGTCCGCAAAGCTATAGAATTGCTGAATACCGTTGTGGAAGTGGTCGAAATCGAAAGGGAAGCAGGCGCCGATGAGATTTCCGCGGCGCTTCATGCGGAAATGCCTTGGATGGCGTCGGCGAGAGTGGTTTTCTGGCAGGCGATGCAACAGTTTGTGGGGTCCGGCATGCTGGTTTCCGTCTTCCGGAGGGTTCAGCATAGCGCATTTTGGGGAAACAAGCGTTTGTCACGAGGCAGCCTGGATGAGCTAAAGAATAGCTGTGTGCGAAAAAAACAGCGTTCAAATCCTGCTCTGGGACCCGGCGTGAGATTCTGACTGCAGTCGTCCGGCCAAGCAAGACGAATCAATTACGATCGTCCTGCTTTGGCCAGCGCATAGCATTGATCTCCTCCCACAACAGGTTCTGCACTTCGGTGTGCGCGCCGGCAATGCGGACGGCTACCACCGTCAGCATCGTGTAGGGCAGCACGTCACGGAGGTCAAAAATCAGGCCTGAGCGGATCGCGTCTTTCGCTATGCTTTCCGGAACCCAGGCAACGCCGACACCGCTAATGGCAAATTGCAGCGCGGCAAGCGTCAGGGCGGTTTCGACCTTGCGATGGACGAATTCGCCGCTCTGGATGGAAGGCATCACCTCCTCGTTGAAGATGCGGCCGAGAAAGGCGTCACTCGGGTATGCGATCACCGGCAGCTCACCGCGCCCGTAGCTTTCGTTCAAAAGCTCGAGCCTATGCGAGGCGAACACCGGTATGAAGGCCTCCGTACCTAGTGGATTGATCGGATCAAAGGAGTCCGTTGGTTGATTCCCAACCGCTTTGAG
>NZ_JBAKFR010000056.1:0-8661 GCF_053484295.1 Martelella sp. AMO21009 | reverse complement strand
TCTCTCGCCGGAGGAGGAAGCCACTCGCGACGCGTTGAAGGCTGAATTCGATCAGCTTGAGGAGCAATATGCCGAGGTTGACGAGTTGCCCGACGACATCGACGCGCGTCTCGGCGAGATCGAGACGGCGCTCGAGGCCTTCGAGGATCGCCCGGTCACATTCGATCCGGACGAGATCATCCGGGCCGGCGCCTTCGTCAGCATCGCGCATGACGGCAGCCTGCGCATCGAGCGTGGTTTCGTCCGTCCCGAGGACGAGATCGTGCCCGAACCGGACACCGATGGCGGAGATGTTGACGGCACTGGTGGTGCGCAACCGGACTCCGAGGGCGACGAGGGTAAAACCTCCAACGGCACGGAGGAGCCGTCCGAGCCCGATGAGGACGAAGGCCTGTCACCGATCTCCGACCGGCTGATGGCGGAACTCACCGCCCATCGCACGCTCGGATTGCGCAACGCGCTCGCCGAACGGCCGGATATCGCCTTCGTCGCGGCACTGCATGCCCTGACGCTGACGGTCTTCTACCACTATGGCTCGGACAGTTGCCTCGAACTCGGCCTGAAGAGCGTCGGGTTCAGCGCGCAGACGCCGGCGTTGAACGACAGTGCGATCGCCGAAGCCGCCAACGCCCGGCACGAGGCCTGGTCGAAGCGCTTGCCGAAAGAGTCCGATGAGCTTTGGGACGCCCTTCTGCAATGGAGCGACGAGGACAGGGCCAGTCTTTTTGCCCATGTCGTCAGCCTCTCGGTCAATGCGGTTTCCGAATCCTGGAGCCGGCGCCCGAGGGCCCTCGCCCACGCGGATGTACTTGCGCGAACTATCGGCCTCGACATGGCAGTTGCCGGATGGCGTCCGACCGTCGACACGTTCCTCGGCCGTATCACCAAGGCGCGTATTCTGCAGGCGGTTACCGAGGCGAAGGGCGAGCGTGCCGCCGACCGCATCGCCCATCTCAAGAAGGGCGACATGGCGACCGAAGCCGAGACACTGCTCGCCGACACCGGCTGGCTGCCGGAGCCGCTGCGCACGCCGGGAGAACCGGAGCAAAGCGAGAGTGAAACCACCGGCGATCCGGCGGAACCGGAATCGGGCGTCGCGGAAACGGCGACCGAAGACGGTGAAACGGCCATGGGCACCGATGACGTCCCGGACGAAAATGACGATGCCGAAGCGACATCTCACGTGGTCGCCGCCGAATAGAGCGGCAACCGAACCGGCAAACTGGCCCGCGGCAACGCGGGCCTTTTCTTTGAGGGAGGCGCGATATGGCAGAACTAGCAAGCGATCTCGCGGCGCGGCTTGCCCATAGCGCCGAAGCCCTGTGTCGTACATATCTGTCGAGCGGGCACAAATCCGGCCGCTACTGGATCGTGGGCGACGTGCGCAACACAAAGGGCCGCTCCATGTTCGTGCGCCTGTCCGGCCCCGAGTCCGGCAAGGGAGCCGCCGGCAAATGGACCGACGCCGCGACGGGCGAACACGGTGATCTGCTCGATGTCATCCGGGAAAGCTGCGGTTTGACCGAGTTCAGGGACGTCGCTGACGAGGCCCGGCGGTTCCTCAGCCTGCCACATCCCGAACCGGAGTCGGCAACATCACCCGGACACAAATCGCCCGCGCCGACTGGTTCACCGCTCGCGGCGAAACGCCTGTTCTCGATAGCACAGCCGATTACGGGCACACTCGCAGAATCGTATTTCCGTAAGCGCGGCATTACGGCTTTGCACGGAACCGGCTCGCTGCGGTTTCATCCGCACTGCTACTACCGGCCCGACGAGCATGGCCCGACAGAGACCCGGCCGGCCCTGATCGCGTCAGTCACCGATCTCGACGGTCACCAGACCGGGGCGCACCGGACCTGGCTCGACCCGAGCGGGTTCAGCGAGGCGACGCTCGGCAAGGCCCCGATCGAGACGCCGCGACGGGCAATGGGCGACCTGCTCGGCCATGCTGTCCGGTTCGGCGCGGCGGGCGAGGTCATGGCGGCAGGCGAAGGCATCGAGACCATGCTGTCGCTGCGGTGTGTCTTGCCCGAGATGCCGATGGCGGCTGCGCTCTCCGCAGTCCATCTTGCCGCCATCCTGTTCCCCGACACGCTGCGCCGGCTCTATATCATGCGCGACGACGACCCGGCGGGAGATGGCGCAAGGGATACGCTGGTCGAACGGGCCGATGCGCTCGGCATAGAGGCGCTGCCGCTTTCGCCGATTCTGGGCGATCTCAACGAGGATCTGCGCTTGCGTGGCATCGATGCATTCCGGGCGTCGATCCGGGTCCAACTCGCCCCGCAGGATGTCGCCAGGTTCATGGAGACCGTTCTGTCCGCCTGAACGGGCCAGCGGTGTGGGCTGAGGCGGTGACGTCGGAGCCTTCTTCAACGGCTCCCCGTGGATGTCGGAGAGGGCCGCGCCCCGGCCTTCTTCGGAGGGCGACCGGACAGCAGGCGGCCCGGTCCGGCAATGGCTGCGGCCAACGATTTTCCGGCGGCCCTCCGGGCCTTTCCATCGCGAAACAAAATCGCCGGCCTCCGCCACCCTTCGCTGACGCTCCGGTCCTTGCGCTACCGCTCCAGGATGCAGGCCCGGTCCGCCCGCCGTCTTTCGGCGCCATGAAGGCCGCGGCGGGCGCGGCCAACCGACAAAGGGAGCCACCCGATGACACTCGACGACGACGCCTTCGAACCCCATCACGAATCCTCGCCGACCGAGCATGCGCTGAACGAACTCGAACTCCATGGCTACCGCCACGACGGGCACGGTACGGACCCCCGCCTCGTCCCGGAGGACAACATCATCGCCGGCGCAGTCTCCGACATCTTCGACGCCCTGATCGCCACCATGGCGGATACCGCCCTTGATGGCGAACTCGACGATCTGCTCTGGTCGACGGTCAACATGTTCCACCGTGCTGCCGACCGGCTCGAGCGCAAGCTCGACGACAACGAGCAGGCCCAGAAGCGCGGGCAGCGCGAACAGGACGGCTCCGAAATCAAGGCCGTCGAACTCGAGCGGCTCATCGAGACCGGACAAGGTCTCATCGAACGGCGCGACAGTCTGGAAGTCTTCCGCGACAGCGCCGCCGAGCACTATCTGCGCACCACCGGATCCCCCTGGTCTCCGCGCAGCGGCTCGCAGGTGAACCATCGCGCTTTGACATCGGCGATGGTCGACAGCAGGGACTTCATCGCAGAGCGCAAACGCGCCAACCGCGAAGTGCTGTTGCCCGTAGGTCCAAAGGTCGCCGTCTCCGGCGGTGCCGACTTCAACGATCACAAGCTGATCTGGGCCAAGCTCGACCAGGTGCACGCCAAACACCCGGATATGGTGCTGATGCATGGCAAGTCGCCAAAGGGCGCCGAGAAGATCGCCGCCCGCTGGGCCGACCACCGCAATGTCAGCCAGATCGGATTCGCTCCGGATTGGACCAAGCACGGCCGCGCCGCGCCTTTCAAGCGCAATGACCAGATGCTCGATGTCCTGCCCATCGGGGTCATGGTGTTCCCCGGCACCGGCATTCAGGAGAACCTCGCCGACAAGGCGAGGAAGCTCGGCATTCCGGTCTGGCGGTTCGAATGAACTGCCACGCCCCATACGACAATGTTCGCCTCCGCATCAGTCGGTTTCACCGGCGTGGCACGTTGACCTGCAAAGGACCGAGCGATATGTATTTATACAACGTATAAATAAGGAGATCGAGATGATCACCGGGCACGTTTTCATCGCGACCAGTCTGGATGGTTTCATCGCCCGCAAGGACGGCGACATCGCCTGGTTGCTGGAACGCGACGATCCGGCAGAGGATCACGGATATGACGCCTTCATCGAGAAGATCGACATCATCCTGATGGGCCGCGGCACGTTCGAAAAAATGCGCGATGAACGCCCGTGGTTCTACACACGCCCGGTACTTGTCCTCTCAGCGTCGCTGAAAGACCAGGACATACCGGCAGACCTTGCTGGCAAGGTCCGAATTTCAGACAAATCGCCTGGACAAGCGATGGAGATGCTCGAAGCCGAGGGGCATCGGCGCGTCTATGTCGATGGTGGAAAGGTTATTCAGTCGTTCATGCGCGCGGGGCTGATCGACGACATGACCATCACGAGCGTTCCGGTACTGCTTGGCGAGGGGCGCACTCTGTTCGGAGCGACATCGTCGGACATCCCGCTCGCGCACCAGGACACGAAAAGCTTCGCCTCCGGTCTCGTCCAGTCGCGCTACCGGATCGCCGCATGACTCGTCCGCGAGGACGTCCGCATCGGGACAAGGCACCTGCCTCGCGCGATCAGATTCTGACGGCCGCGCTCGAACTATTGGATACCGGCGGCATCGAGGCCTTCACAATGCGGGCGCTTGCGGATCGCCTTCAGGTCAATCCGATGACCATCTACCATCATTTCGGGGATCGCGACGGGTTAATCGACGCCTTGTCTGAACACGTCTACGCTGAAGTGACCGCGCCAGCCTCGGGTACGTTTCACGACCGGATACGATCGCTTTTGAATGCCTATCATGACCGGGTGATAAGCCACCCTGGCCTTACATTGCTCATCTTCAGGCAGTCCGCAGTCTTTCCCGGTCAGGCACAGCGGATAACCGATGACATTGACCAACTCTTAGTTGAAGCGGGATTGCCGTCGGAACGATCCCATCATTGGCTAAATATTCTCGTCGATTTCACCCACGGCGCGGCGATCGCAGCCGCGATGGGTGATAGGTCAAACTCCGCCGTCTCGGGCGCAAAGGACGACTACGACAAAACGCTCACGGAGTTGCTCAAAGGACTTGAGAACTGAACGCAACAAGCGCTCAAGCGCAAAGACCAAGTGCTCGACGTTTTGCCGATCGGCGTCATGGTTTTCCCCGGCACCGGCGTTCAGGAAAACCTCGCCGACAAGGTAAGAAAGCTCGGTATCCCGGTGTGGCGGTTCGAATGGGCCGCCACAAATGTCCACTCAGCGGACAAAGCGCTAATTCGCTGCAGTTACTCGAACGACCGCTTCACGGTGAATCTAAATTCGTTCGGCAAAGCGCCTGATGCGTTGCACCAGGCGCCTCTTGTTCCTGTCACATCGCGTTACTTGATGGCGAGGATGTCGAAGTTGTGGACGTTAGCGACCACACCGTCGTCCCACCCGCCAGCGACCAACTCCGCTGCCCGTTCGTTCAGCAGCCCGGCGACTTGACCGGCAAAGTGTGCTTCACGGCCAGCATTGTTGGTGAAGATGTCGAAGATTGCGAAGGATGTTTCGTCAATCTGCAGCGCCGCCCAGAACAATGTGCCGGGTTCGGTTTCTCCGACGATGGGACCAGCTGCGGTCAGCAAGGCTGCCAATTCCGGCCCTCTGCCGGGTGCTGCTTCGAGCGTGATGTACGTGGCTGTCGTGGCCGAGTAGAGATCAACCGGTTCCCTCACCGACAGGACATCGGAATTGTTGATATTCGCGACAACACCATCGTCCCAGCCCCCGGCGACCAACGCGTCGGCATTTTGGTTCAAAGCCGCGGCCACAGCGCCGGAGAAATGCGCATTGCGCGCTTCTTCATCCACGAAGATATCAAAGATCGCGAGCGTATCGTCGTCTTGTAAGGCAAACCAAAGCACGGTGCCTGGTTCGGTGTCCGCGACAATCGGGGCGGCTCCGGCCAGAAATTCGGCGAATGCTTCGGTCTGGCCTTCAGCGGCGGGCATGGCGATGTAGCTGGCAGTGTGATTTTCCATTGGGGTTTCCTGTGCGGCTGCAGATGTCGTGATCAAGGCCAAAGCGGCGAGTGTCTTGAGAATTTGGGCTTTCATGGTCGCCTCCTGATTGAGAGGTTGTTGTGTTTGGTTTCGATGCACCCTTTTCTCATGCCGAATGCCTCAGGCACCAATCCCGAACTTCTATTCTTTGATAGACATGTGCTATGGTGAACCTCATGGCGGAAAGTGACGGAGACTGTGGCAGTGGAGATGAACCAGATCAGGTATTTTTTGGCTGTCTGCCAGCATCGCAACTTCACCCATGCCGCTAGCGCCTCAAATGTTTCCCAACCGTCCTTGACGACCGCGATCAAGAAACTTGAACACGAGCTCGGGGGTGATCTGTTTGTCAGGGACCGCGCGGGATGCAGGTTGACGGCACTCGGAAAACTCATGCAGCCAAGGCTACAGAAAGCGCATGACGAAACGCAGGCAGCTAAGGCAGAAGCCGTCCGCCACACGCGACTAGAGCGGGTTCCTATTTCTGTCGGTGTTGGCGAAACGATTGGTCACAACCGGATTTCAGCCGCCGTGGAACGCTTCCGTACACGATTGCCGCAAGCCGAAATAGAGTTGATCGTGGCGTCTGCCTCCAAGCTTCTGGCCGGATTGCGAGAGGGTGAATTTGACGTCGTTGTCACAGCGGCGACGGTCAGTGAAGACCTCTATCGAATAGACCAGCTCTATGACGAGTCCTACAAGGTTGTGGTGTCCAAGTCGCACCCGTTGTCTGGACGAAACGCTATTTCTCTTTCGACACTCGCTGAAACTGACATGCTGGATCGACCCAATTGCGAAATGCGCGATGCGTTGCATCGGGCATGTGCAGACCAAGGTCACGAACTCTACGCGGCCTATCGGTCAAATCGCGTGGATTGGTTAGTCGAACTCGCGCGGCAGGGATTAGGCGCGGTGATTTTGCCAACCACGGCAATTCCAGCAGACAGGGGCCTGGTGTCGAAACCCATCGATGGTCTTGAAATATCAAGAACTGTTTTGGCCCTTCGATATCGGCACCAAACGACGAGACAAGAGACAAATGATCTGATCCGTGAGATTGCGCGTGTGTAGGCGTAGTATCATTGATGGCCGACATTCGCGCATAGTGCAGTAACTGGTACTTTGGGCTCTGAGTAGACCTTTCCACTCGTAGCTGAGTCCTGAGTATGATACCCTTCTATCGCGCCGTGGTAGTGGTGGTGGCGCAACCGTTCGAACCTCATCTTACGGAGATGCCACCATGATTATTGCAATTCTCGGATCCATCACTGCAATTGCAGTCCTCTGCTGGTTGCTGTTCACGCTCGCCATCTACGCTTTGCCGGCGCTCGGCGGCGTGGCTGCAGGAATGTTGGCCTATCAGACCGGCGCGGGCCTGCCGGGCAGCGTCCTTGTCGGACTTGTCTGCGCGGGCCTCGTATTCGGCCTTGCCCAGTTTCTCATTCTGTTCGCCCGGCCAATGTGGCTGAAACTCGCCGTCGCACTCGCCTTCGTCGCACCTGCCGCCATCGCCGGCTTCCACGCCACCCACGGCATCGTCAAACTGAACCGCGCCGGGTTTGCCGGAGGCTCCAACTCTTGAGTAAGATGGAGCATCATGAGCAAAACAACGAACAAGTATTCTCCTGAAGTCCGCGAACGTGCTGTGCGGATGGTTCTCGACAATGCCGGTCAGCACGGATCGCGCTGGCAGGCTGTTGTCTCGATTGCCGCGAAGATCGGCTGTTCAGCGAATACGCTGCATGAATGGGTCAAGAAGGCTGAAGTCGACAGTGGCCAACGTGCCGGCATTCCAAGCGATTTGGCCGAACGCATGAAGGCGCTGGAACGGGAGAACCGCGAACTGCGCCAGGCGAATGAGATCCTTCGCAAGGCGAGCGCGTATTTTGCGCTGGCGGAG
The DNA here is from genome assembly GCF_053484295.1 of Martelella sp. AMO21009. Classification (NCBI taxonomy): domain Bacteria; kingdom Pseudomonadati; phylum Pseudomonadota; class Alphaproteobacteria; order Hyphomicrobiales; family Aurantimonadaceae; genus Martelella; species Martelella sp. AMO21009. Next base: position 1,020 of record NZ_JBAKFR010000056.1, on the reverse strand, counting down.
CTCGACCGCCGGTCGAAGTAATGGTCGCGTTTATCGACGACCAGCGTGGGAGCCATGGGGTCGAGCCGATCTGCAAAACATTGCCGATCGCCCCATCCACCTATTACGCCCATCTGGCCAAGCGGGCCGATCCGACCTTGCTGTCGGATCGCGCCAGGCGCGATGCCGGGCTGAAGCCCCAGATCCAACGTGTCTTCGAAGAGAATTGGGAGGTCTATGGGGCGCGCAAGATATGGCGGCAACTGGGCCGCGAAGGCCTGGACGTCGCGCGTTGCACCGTGGCACGACTGATGAAAGACATAGGGATCCAGGGGATTATTCGCGGCAAGCCGCAGAGAACCACCGTGCCGGATAAGAAGCAGCCCTGTCCCTTGGACAAGGTGAACCGCGAATTCCGCGTGCCGGCACCCAACATGCTCTGGGTGAGCGATTTCACCTACGTCGCCACATGGAAGGGGTTCGCATATGTCGCCTTCGTCATTGATGCCTATGCCAGAAAGATCGTCGGCTGGCGGGTCAGCACATCGGCCCATACGGGCTTTGTGCTCGATGCTTTGGAGCAGGCTGTCCATGATCGGCGCCCCACGAAGGCAATGGGGTTGGTTCACCACAGCGATCGTGGCTCGCAATATCTGTCCATTCGCTACTCGGAACGTCTCGCTGAAACCGGTATCGAACCTTCTGTGGGGAGCGTCGGTGACAGCTATGACAACGCCTTGGCAGAGACCATCAATGGCCTCTATAAAGCTGAGGTCATTCACCGGCGTGGTCCGTGGCGAAACTTCGAGGCCGTCGAATTTGCCACGCTCGAATGGGTGGATTGGTTCAACAACCGCCGTCTGCTCGAGCCAATCGGGAATATTCCGCCGGCGGAAGCAGAGGCAGACTTCTACGCAACTCTGGAAACTGAAACCGAGGCCGCGTAACTATTGAAACCAAGCCTCCGGCAAACCCGGCGCGGTTCAGGGTGCTTCAGCGCTCATGCCGCTTCTCCCGTCCCCGATGACAGGAGGCCCATAT
>NZ_JBAKFR010000055.1:0-11980 GCF_053484295.1 Martelella sp. AMO21009 | reverse complement strand
TTCCGATCAGGAGGTCGAGTTGGGCCTGATTTCGCTAGCTGTCCCTGTCATCGACCCCGACGGCGCCATCGTCGCAGCCATGACGTTGAGCGCCTCGTCGGTCAGGATTTCGGCCGAGCATTTGCGCGAAGAGATTATGCCACGCCTGCGCGAATATGCCGATGAATTGGCGAACAAGCTGTGAAATTTTGAGCAGAGCTAACGTAGACGAGATGGCGCAAGCAGTCAGTACTACTCACAAAGAGTAGCCGAGAAGAGCTTCAGGCCAGCATACTTCTCCTTCCACTTGAAGAACGTCGCCGTGCTTATTGCGACCTTCTGACACACCTCGGCGCGTTCCGTCCTTCGCCTGCTCGGTGATGTACGCCTTCTGAGCGTGAATCGCGATGCCTTCATGCGTTTCCGCACCGCTCCCAGCCGGGGATTCGATGCGGAAAACACTAACCAAAATCGGGGGTGTTTGTGGGATCAGATTGTCCGTCGTCAGATGATTTGCCGCAATTTGGTGCGTTGAATAGAGGAGCGTTGGCCTCGTCTGTGGGTTGATTTTATGCGGCGAGATTGCGGTGTTGCAAGCGCCGATGCTCGATGGTCTGTCGTTTGATCCTTTCTGGTTGTTTGATGATGGTTTGTGCCCTTCCGAAGTAGGCATCGGCCGGGGTCACGTTGTCGAGGCTCTCGTGGTAACGCCGATGATTGTAATGTTCGATGAAAGCGGCGATCTGGGCCTCGAGATCGCCGGGCAGGAAGTAGTTTTCCAGTAGCACGCGGTTCTTGAGCGTCTGGTGCCAGCGCTCGATCTTGCCCTGGGTCTGGGGGTGACAGGGCGCGCCGCGCACGTGGCTCATCCGGTTGGCCTGGATGTAATCGGCCATCTCCCCGGCGATGTAGCTGGGGCCATTATCGCTAAGCAGCCGAGGCTTGTGGTGAACATTGGTTTGGTCGCACCCTGAGGCTGCCAGAGCCATGTCCAGCGTGTCGGTAACGTCCTGGGCCCGCATCGTTGAGCACAGCTTCCAGGCGATGATGTAGCGGGAATAATCGTCGAGCACGGTGGAGAGATACATCCAGCCCCAGCCGATGATCTTGAAATAGGTAAAATCGGTCTGCCACATCTGGTTGGGCCGGGTGGTTTTGGTATGGAACGCATCGGCGGCCTTGATCACCACATAGGCCGGGCTGGTGATCAGGTCGTGGGCCTTCAAGAGCCGGTAAACACTGGCTTCAGATACGAAGTAGCCCTTCTCGTCAGTGAACCGAACCGCCAGTTCCCGAGGCGACAATTCAGAGTGCTCAAGCGCCATCTCTATGATCTGATCATGGATATCGGTCGGGATCCGGTTCCAGACCCGGCTGGGTGCCGATGGTCGGTCCTCGAGCGCCTCCGGGCCACCAATGAGGTAGCGGTCATACCAGCGATAAAAGGTTCGGCGCGCGATACCCAGTTTATCCAGCGTGCGCTTTGCCGGCAGGTGGGATTGCTCGACCAGCCTGATGATCTCGAGCTTTTCGGATGCTGGATACCTCATGCGTCGTCGTCCCCATCCGCGATCATGCTTTTTTTGAGCAGACGGTTTTCCAGCGTCAGGTCCGCAACACATTCCTTGAGCGCTCCGGCCTGGCGGCGCAGTTCCTTGACCTCGTCGGTGGTGGCAGCACGGGCTGTATCGCCAGCAAGCCGACGCTTTCCCGCTTCCATGAATTCCTTCGACCAGGTGTAGTAGAGGCTCTGGGCGATACCTTCCTTGCGGCACAGCTCGGCAATGCTGTCCTCGCCGCGCAGGCCATCGAGCACGATCCGGATCTTGTCTTCTGCTGAGAAATGCCGCCGTGTCGCACGGCGAATGTCCTTGACCACCTGTTCGGCGGGCTTTTTGGCTTTCGAGGGTTTTGATCTCATCTTCGTTCCTTCGTCACTCCGACGAGACCAAAACCCTCCTTACATCACAAGCTCAAATCTGTGCCATTGGTGCTGACGGGAAACATATCGCGGCAATGAGAACAAATAAAGAACATTTTGATCGGATGGACGGCGCGACCCATCATTTACCCAACTCCAGAACGCCCTGTGGGTCCCCTGCAAACTTGCCGGGCTTGGACGCGCCTCGTGGCTTTTTTCGACTGGGTTCTAGGCGGGTGAAAATCGGCTCGAAATCGATCGCGTGCGCCGACATTTCGGCGAGAAGGCTAGCGATCACCGCAAGATGATCGGGAATCTCACCCTTCTTCTTGTTGTTTGAGATCGAATTCGGCTGCATTTTCATAAGATCGGCGAAGCGCCGAACGGTGAGCCCGGCTTTATTCAGTTCGGTGATGAAGTCGTCGTAGGTCACTGCGCCACACACCCATGATTTAATGAGTTTAGCACATAAAATCATGAGCTCGCAACTTCAATCTCAAGTCGATCTCTCTGACGATCAGTCCCGTAGTGCTCAAGCCGATTTTCGACAACCTTTGGCCGAAGCCCTAAGACTTTGGCAAGATGAGGAGCGTGCCTTTATCGAGAAGGTCGTCGAGAAAGCCCTCACGGGACGGAATGGGGCCGGCCTGTGTGGCGAGGATTAGCGCTTCCACAACCTCACGAGCCAGCGAACGGGCCATCACCCGTTCTTCGGTCGAAATGGCCGTCATCGTGCGTCCGTGGAGGAAGGCACTACGCACATCAAACAGCCTCTCATACTGATCGGCGTAACGGCGATCGCCGAGAAGCCCAGCAACGCGACCTCGCATCCTTTTCGTAGGACCCATTCCCTTGTGGCGATCAGGCGTCAACCGGAAGCTCCTCTGGTAGTCGGCGCGCAGACCAAGCGCCGCTTCGATCGTCGTAATATGCGCCAGAAATTCGTCGATGCCTTCCACCAGGAACGCGCGGACTAAGAAATGGGTGATCGGCGTTTCGAACAGGACCGACTGCTTCGCCTGCTCGACTATCGTCCAGCGACTCTGGTCCCAGCTCGGCAACTCGGTTGCGGCAGTGTCTTCGAGGCGCAGCTCGACGGGCCGCTCCTCCTCATAGGTCCCGCCATAACCGTCATCATAGATGCGCGGTTCCCAGCTTAACGCATCCGGCGATGGTGGCGTGTTGGGGCGGACGAAGATGTCACTGTCGACGGTGTAGACCCATGGGACGCAAAAGCCGCGCCAGTCGACCTCCGCCATTGTCGACCAGCTTTCCCACGGCGCCAGCAGCAGGAAGAACAGCGCCTCCTCAACTGTCACAGGAAACCGCCCCTTATGTGGCTCGATCTGCCCCAGGTCCTGGCTCAGGTCCATGAACAGCATCGGGACAGCACGCGCTTCGGGCTCATGTTCCAGCGCAACGACCTCCTCGACGATGAGCCAATGAAACTCTGAAAACCGCTCAGCGTCGAAGCCCTGCTGCGGATAGAGCCGCTTTAGCCTTGCCTCATCAACGTGCATCCGCAGTTCGTCCGCAGTCAGTCGGCCGAGCTTCGCTGGGCCGAAGACGAGTGACGGCAGGTCATCGGCCAGATCGAGCGGCACGAGGTGAATGCGTTTTGCGCTCGTCGTCCGCATCGCGGCGTCGAGGCCCTTTGCCGCCTCCTCTACAGGCAAGGACAAATGGGTCGTCTCCTTCCGCAGACCGCAGGGAAGGCCAAGAGCCCGCAATGCAGTCGAAAGCGCAAAGGCCGGGCCCCTCTTGCCCCCGTTCGGATAACCGTCACGGCATGCTTCACGCAGTCGCTCGAAGGCTGGATGCGCGAGTATGTTGTGCGGTCCCGGTGGACGCAGTCGCCACAAGTCCGACATCGCGGAGATCATCGCACTGCTCGGCCCCGTTGCAGCCTCATTCATCAGGAAATCCGGAGCCGGCGCAAGAGCTTGCCAAGAACCGCCTCATACTCCTCAGGCTTCGAGAAATCGGCATAGAGTTTACCCTTCAGGAACTCCGGTAGCTCGCACTCTTCATAGAGCAGCGGCAACACCACGACTTCTCCGCTGGCGATCTCACGGTTCATCGCCACGTCGAGTTCCTTCTTTACCCAGGGCGCGCCGATCGACTTTTTCGAGAGAACGACGGCAATGTAGCGGCTGAGCTTCATGCCCTCCTCGATCTTGGCGATCAGCGAGTCCCCGATATCGATTTCGGCTTCGTCCAACCAAACGCGCTCCACGCCATGGGCGAGAAGATCCTTGCGCAGTTGGCGCACGAACGGCTTGTCGACGCCGGTGTGGCTCAGGAAGATACCGTGGTACTTCTCATGCGCAGGGTCGGCTTTCTCCAGCGCCAGGCTATCGCGGACGAGCTGATTCTCGGCCTCCTGCGATGTCGGCGGCGTCAGTAGCCAGCCTGTCGTTATGCCGACCGTTACCTGGCCGCCCAGGCTGTAGCCCTCCGGCGTCGCGGCGATCGAGACATAGCCTTCACCTGGATCGGACAGGCACAGCATCCAACCGCCAGTTCGTGACAACACCTCAAAATAGCGCGTGAACGGGCTATCCGGATCAACCGTGCCCATCCTTCGGCCCTTCTTCACGAGAAGGGCTGAGCGTTTCACGAACTCTGTCACTTTCGGGGCCACGTACCCCAGATGCGTTTCGCGATAGCCGAAGAAATTCATCCGCTTCGGTTCGGACAAACACCAGATGACAGTCGCACCGTTCGCGATCGCAGCTTCCATCTCCTTTTGGCGATCTTCGGCGTCGAACGCGGAATCGATGTCATAACTGTCCTTCTGCCGCTTCAGCTTACCAAGTTCATTTTCTTCATCGGAGAACTCGCCGGCACTTCCGAACAAAAAGTGCGTATAGCTCGCAGGGTTAATGATGATCGTGTCGTATTCATAGAGTGGATATGCAGCCCGCTCTCGATCGATCTCGGGGCGACACAGCCCCAAATTGTCGATCTCCACTCCTTCAATTGATTCGCCGCTATAGGTGACCCCCACTGTCAGTATTCTCCTCATACATCCATCCCTTCTGTCGCCTCTTCGCCGATCGCCTTCGGCTTTACGTCCATGACCTAGCCGCGACTGCCGACAAGAGCGATCTCGATGCCGGCCAGCGCGCAACGCGGTGCAAGCCGCTTCGCCAGACGCAAAGTGCTCTCGGTCAGCGGCACCACGGCGATCTGACGGCCCTGTGACGGCGTCGCCATCAGCAGCCCGACCGTCTCGCACAGACCGCGGTAAAGCCGCGACACCTGGCCTGAATGCCGCGTATTAATGATGCCGCCCTTGCATTCGGCCGAGATGACATGGTTGCCGAACTCGGCGACGACATCGCCGAGCCCCGACTTGGGATGGACGGTGATCGTTTGCCCCGCAGGATTTCGATAAACGCCGCCGTAGGTCGTGCTGCCGAGACCGGAGATCTTCGCGAAGCCGCGCCGGTCGAGCCAACCTGCAAAGTCGAACTGCTTTCCGTGTTCGCCATCAGGATGGATGCGAACGTCCCGAGCGCCTTGCGTGCGAAGAAGATGCATCGCGTAGGCAAGCATGACTGCACCCTCGTAGAGATGATGTTCGTGCGGACCGTCCGATTTTCCGATGCGGTTCGGCGGTGGCGCTACGGCTATCACGAGATCTTCGAAGTCCAAGACAACCTCCCCGGCGGATTCAGCGGGCGCTCATCGCTCGCCATTGACATCAGCTTATAACCGGCCATATTTGCCCGGTAAAGGAGGGACGCTCATGTTGACCTACCGCCCCGAGAAATTTGCATCGCTGTACGACTCCGAGCTGGGCCAGCGCATATGGGCCTTCCTCACGCGGGACGACAATGTCGCGCGCCTCGAAACGGCCTCGGAGCTGAGCAAGCCCGCTGTCAAAGGCATCGAGGAACAGCTCCTCGCCGAGTTCCGCGAAGACGTTCTAGCCGATCGCGTCAAGCAGATGGTCGGCCACATGGTGCGGCAGATCCTAGAGCAGCGCGACTGGGTGCTCGACCAGACAGACGTGAAGGTCCAGTCCGTGCCATTCAGCAAGGCGGCGCGTTACCGCCGACCTGATTGGATCACCTTCCACGCCTTCCGCAACAGCAGTGATCCGCGCGATGTCGTCATCACTGACCGGCGGCAAAACCCGACGCTTCCTGCCGGCGCGCGCTGGACCTTCTACGCGACCTTTGCCAGCCCGCTGAAGGCCGCCGTGGCTTTCGGCGTCAGCGATATCCGGCAACTCCGCCAACAAGTACATTCACACGGCTATCAGCGCGTTCGGATTGAGCGGATGTTGCGGCGCGCTTGATGGAGAGACATGGATGACCGATCTCGACGCTGCCACCATCGCTGCCGCGGACTACTACGACAAACATTATGCAGGGGCCGAGCCGATTTTCCTCGAACCCGGCAAAAAGCTGACGCTCGGAAGCGCAGAACATCCTCGGTATTGCCGCTTCTGCCGTCGGGATGAACCGGTCGTGACTTTCAAGGATGAAGCCCACGCGCTGCCTGCTGCCTTCGGTAATACAGGTCTCTTCAGCAACTATGAGTGCGATACCTGCAATCATCTCTTCGGCGAGGGCATCGAAAACCATCTCGGGAACTGGACCAAACCCATGCGCACTCTCTCGCGCATCAAGGGCCGAAGCGGCGTCCCAACCATCAAGAAGCCAGGTCCCGACAAGGGCTGGCGTGTCGAATATTCGGGTACGGGCTTTCAGCTCAAGGAGTACGAAGACGATCCATTTTTCGTGGTGGACGATGCTGCCAAGCAGCTTCGTTTCGAACTCCACCGTGACACCTACATCCCGGTCGCAGCGCTGAAAGGCCTGATCAAAATCGGCCTTACTCTCATCCCGGACGTCGAGACCCAGCATTTCCAGCAGACCTATGACTGGATTCGCGACCCTGACCATTCGCGCAACTTCGTCACGGAGTTTCCCATTATTCGGACGTTTATCCCCGGTCCGATGCGCAACGACCTCATCGTTCTCATGTTAATGCGGCGACGCGCGGGAATCGACACTGTGCCCTACGCCTTCTTCACCATGGCCTATGGGAACGAGGTGCTTCAGGTTTTCCTGCCTTCCATCTCGCAGGACCGTTGCATCGACGGCAAACCTCTGTCGCTCGTGCCCTTTCCGACACCGGGATGTCCCAACCCTTCTCTTTATGGCCAGGCCAAGGTGAAGATCGAGAATCTGACTGGACGAGAACCCGTGAAGGGCGAGAAGGTCCCAGCGATCTTCGGTTTCGATTCCGTGCAGAAAAAAGCGACCGATCAGATCGACGGTGGAGCCTGATCGGGATGAACGTCCAGCCTTCTGCCGTGACGACGGCACGTTCCAACTACATCAAGGTCGGCCATGGCCCCGACCGATGAGCCGCGACTCATCACGCCGATCAGCCAGCGCCAGTTCGAACTCTATGCGCTGTCGCTCGAACGCGGCCCCAATTTCGACCCTGCCCATATCTTCGGTGCCTATCAGGCCGGACGGGGCAGCACGAGCGGCTGCATCCTTCTTGATCCGGAGCAAGGGATATTCACCAGTCTCGCCTTGCGCCGGCGCATCGATCACTGCTGGATCAAGGTCGATGAAGGCGGCCCCTATTCCACCCCCGAGGCCGCGCTCGACCGCCTCAGCATTGCCATGCACGCCGGCGATCCACCGGAACCCTTGCCGCCGGGAGCCAAGCGCCGCCCGCTCTTGGTAAAACCCGGAGCGCGCGGGACATCGCCGGAATTCGATCTGCTGACGACCACGATCAGCCATCTGCCGGCGTTGATGGCGATTGGCGAATGCTATCTCGCGCTGCCCCATCCCGACGCCAATTTCGTCCCGGATTTTCAGACCAACAACTTCGCCTCCCGGCTGTTTGAACTCTACCTTCTCGCCTGCTTTCGCGAGCAGGGTCTGAGCGTTCGGCAAGATCATGTCTCGCCCGACTTCTTTGTCGAGAAGGACGGCGACAGGTGCTGGATCGAGGCGGTGACGGCCAACTCCGAGACCCCACGTGCGGGAGGGATCGGCGACTGGGTGCATGCACCGGAGGACCGCAATGAACGCCTGACGGGAGGTCCGGCCGAGCGCTTCGCCAAAACGCTGCGAGGCAAGCTCCAGCGAAACTATCATGAGATGGACCACGTGAAGGGCCAGCCCTTCGCTCTCGCATTGGCGGACTTCCACGAGTCAGGCTCGATGGTCTGGAGCCGCGAGGCCCTTCCCACCTACCTCTACGGCCTGCGCGCCGATATCAAAGGAGAAGGCAAAGAGCGGCGCGCAGTCGGGACGCCGATTGCCAATCTGACGGGCAAGCATGGCATCCCAGCGGGGCTCTTCCGCGATCCCGACTTCGCCCATCTGTCAGCCGTTATCTTCAGCCATGCGGCGACACTCGCCAAGTTCAACCGCATGGGTTTCCTTGCTGGCTGGCGCCCTCCCGGGCTGACGATAGTCCGGCGCGGCATCCTGTTCGACCGAACCCCGGGCGCTCTGGAGCCGATCGACTTCGAGCTGTCGGTCGCCAGCGACGAATATCAGGCGCTCTGGCCCTGGGGTGAAGCCTGGTGCCAGGAGTTGGAGGTGTTCCACAATCCGCTGGCCACCCACCCAATCCCTTTCGACCTCATTCCAGGCGCGACCCATTGGTTCGAGCGCGAAGGCGATATCGAGTGTAGCACCATCTGGGCGAACTCGGTCCTCTCCTCGGTCACCCATCTGCGCATGGCCAGCGAAGCAGAGACAACGGGCGACGCGGCTGGCGAAGACGAGGCGTCATGATCAGAGCGACTGCCAAATTCCCTCGACTGGAAAAACCACAGTCATGACGACCGAGCCGTCCTACCGGACGATTATTCTTCATCTCCTGCGCGGCGCCGTGCCGGAGCGCGCCGACGAAATCAGCAGCCTCTGGAGCCAGTACGGCCATGCGGTCGACGTCGCACCGAGCGCCAAGGGTGTCACGATGAACGCCGATTCAACGCGCATCCAGTTCGACACCAAGACGATCGACTTCTTCTGGTTGTTCGGCTTCAGCGCCTGGCACGCGATCGAGGTCTATTCACCCGCGCTGATGCTCGCGACGATAACCGGAGTGTCGCTCGACCAGGCGCTCAACGCCGACGCCGAACGAACTCCGTTCGAGTTTGACTACAGGCAGCGCATCGCCAGCACCCAATCCCTCATCGCGGCCGATCAAACCGCCGACATCGCCTGGCCGGCGGACATCCCCAAACCAACCTCCGATCGCGAAAGCCTGAGCAACGTCCAGCAGAAGGCGGCGTTCGACCTCGTGGCCTACGCCCTGGCCTTCGCGCTTCTGCACGAATTCCGCCACATCATGTTCTGCGTCGATAAGCGTGCGCCCTCGACGCTCCCCGAAGAGGAAATCGCCTGCGACACCTATGCCCGCGACTTCATGACGAGCGGCCTCGCCGCCTATGCGAAGAAGCACGGGCATAACTTCGCCGAAGTCCAGCAGAAGCGCGCGATGGGGATAGCACTCGCAGCCGTGACCATCCATGCGATGACACCGACCCACGCCCATTGGGGCAACCGGCAGTATCCGCCGATCGCCGAGCGGCTGACGGCGATGATCAGCGGCTACAACCTACCCGCCGGTTCGTCCTTTTGGCCGTTCACGGCCTGTCTCCTAATTGCGCTCATGCGGCAGGAGAACCGTCCGCTCGACATCGTCGCCCACTCAAATCTGGAGATGGTCGAGATCCTGCTCGACCGGATCCGATAATCCCGCGAGGAGTGCGACGTGCCGGTCTATTTCATTGGCGAAGATGAAAAAGGGTGCTCTCCGATCAAGATCGGCGTAGCGAAGAATATCGATGCGCGTAAGCGCAACCTCCAGACCGGCAATCCGTTGGAACTGCGGCTTCTCGGTTGGATTACCTCGGATGACGACTTCGAGCTGGAACGGCAACTGCACGGGCGTTTCGAAGCTGTCCGAACTCGTGGCGAGTGGTTTCAGATCGAGCCCGCCGACCTCTTGCCACTCCTGATCCGCGCCGGGCAGCGTGGGTTCGTCGGCAAAAACGCTGATGCTTTCCAGATCACCGGCTACGACAGCGACGCGATCCCGGAATATCTGGGTGTCTGGGAATGGGCTGACCTCGAAATCGATGAATGCTGTCCGTTCTGTGGTTGCCTGTGCGGCATGCATTTCCAGCAAGCATCCCAAATGTACTACTGCATCCATTGCGACACGCTCACCGACTTCTCGGAATTGTCCCCGGATGTTCGCGACCCGCCGGATGACTGACCGGCTACACGATCAACAACAAACGGGGACGACGATGAGTATGCAATGGCTATTAGCAAATGCGCCAGGATTTCAAGCGCTACCAGAGCAGGATCGCGACGCGATCTTCAATTTCACATTTTTATGGAGCCTGTTCGAGGCTCAGGTCATGGGAAATTTCGCGCGCGCCGACCTGATCTGCGCGAAGGTCGACGAATGGCGCGACGCAGGAACGCTTAATGCCGACCAATTTGACGCCGAGCTGGCTTATTTCCGACAGCGTTATTACGCAGACGGCAACTTCACTCACCACTTTCCACACCTGCATCTGCGCCCGGCCGATCAACCCGATGTCGTCAAGTCGGTGCTCGACGGCAGCAACGACGATCCCCGCGATCGGCTCCTGACGGTGCTGATGATTGTCTGGCGATTCCGAAATAACCTCTTCCACGGCGAGAAATGGGCATACCAGCTCCAGGATCAGTATCCGAATTTCACGCATGCCAATACCGTCTTAATGCGTTTGCTCGAACAGCACGGACAATTGGCTGCTTGACGGGATTTCCGGAAGGGAAAGCCTTCCCCTGCGGCCGAGCCTGTAGTCTCGGTCGACCCCTTCAAGCGGGGGATTCCTCTGCAACGCCCCCTTTTCAGAGTGAGAGTGCGGACGGGTCTGCCGTGACGGGATGAGGATCGGAGGAGAGGCCTCCGGCGCCCGTCGCGGAGACCCCCGATGTCCAGACAGAACCGCAAATCCGGCGCCAGGCGCGACCGGACCGATCTCTATTCCGAAATCACCGACAAGATCATCGCCGAGTTGGAGACCGGCCGGGTGCCTTGGGTCCAGCCTTGGGGAACGTCGGCGGCGAAGGCGCCCCTTGGCCTTCCGAAGAACGCCTCCACTGATCGTCAGTATTCGGGCATCAACATTCTGCTCCTCTGGGGCGCCGTCATTGAGCGCGGCTTTTCCGGCCAGAGCTGGCTGACCTTCCGCCAGGCGCTGTCGCTCGGCGGCAATGTTCGCAAGGGCGAGCGCGGCACCACCGTCGTCTATGCCGACCGCTTCGTGCCGGAGGATGAGAAGCGCCGTGCGCACGAGACCGGCGAGGAGGCCCAGGCGATCCCGTTCCTCAAGCGCTTTACCGTCTTCAACACCGACCAATGCGAGAATCTGCCCGAGGATGTAGCGATCACCGCGCCACCCGTGCCGACGGGGCTGATCGAACCGCGCGTCGAGGCGATGATCGCCGCGACCGGCATCGACTTTCGCATCGGCGGCAACCGGGCGTTCTACGTGCCAGCACATGACTATGTGCAGGTACCGCCGCCGCAGGCCTATTTCGAGCCCATCAATTGGCACCGCACCGCGCTGCACGAGATGGGCCACGCGACAGGCCATGCCTCGCGTCTGGGGCGGGATTTCTCCGGCTCCTTCGGCACCAAGAAATACGCCTTCGAGGAGCTCATCGCCGAAATCAATGCCGCCTTCTGCTGTGCCTCGTTCGGCATCGCGCCGACCGTGCGGCACGCCGACTATATCGCGTCCTGGCTCGAGGTGCTGCGCGAGGACAATCGCGCCATCGTCCGCGCTACCAGCCAGGCGGGCAAGGCCGCCGACTGGCTTCTGGCCTTCGCGCCAGACGATGCAGAATCCAGCTCGACAGAGACCTCCTGCGACAGGAGGGTGGCATGATCCTCTTGACCGAAGACATTCGCGACCGGCTGCTCGCCAATGGACGGCAGCGCGATATCGACCATGTTCCCGTGGTGAAATTCTTCAATCCGGTCGGCGCGGCCACCTGGCTCATCACCGAGATGGAGGCG
>NZ_JBAKFR010000054.1:0-13724 GCF_053484295.1 Martelella sp. AMO21009 | reverse complement strand
TTTACCCCTCTCTGTCGCTTTCGCGACATCTCCCCCTCAAGGGGGGAGATTGTGGCTGAGAGGTCCAGAGGATCCGATAATCCGCGAGCGCCTGAGCTTCCTTAAAAAACGCACTCAGCCGCGTTCACCACGAGCGCGCTCAGATCGCGTCGGTCCATTCCAGCAGTGCGGTTGCCACGGCAGGCAGGTCCTGCATGCGGTGGATCACCGTTTCGGCGCCGGCTTCCGTCAGCTTGTCGGCATGGGTCGGCGTGGTGTGCGAGGCACCGGTGAAGCCGACGACGCGCATGCCGGCGGCCTTTGCGGCGGTGACGCCATGCACAGAATCCTCGATCACCAGCGTATTGCGCGGGTTCGCGCCCATTGTCTCCGCGCCATGGAGGAAGATGTCCGGCTTGGGCTTCACCCGGTCGGGGCCGAGGGTTTCGGCGGAAAAGATATTGGGCTCGAAGATATCGAGCTGCCCGGTCTTCTTCAGCATCATGCGGACGCGCTCCGGCGTTGAGTTGGAGCAGATGCAGCGCGGCTCGGAAAGCTGGGCGACGGCCTCGCGCACGCCGGGGATTGGCTGCAGCTCCCGCTTGATCCGCTCATCGAGCTTGGCTACCGCAAGGTCGAGAAGGGCGGCGGACAGCGGAATATTGGCTTCGCTTTCGACCGCCAGCAGAATGTTGCGCCAGGTCATGCCGGAAAAGCGTTCGCCGATCTCGCCGGCGGTGATCGGATAACCGGCATCGCTCAGAAGCCGCGCTTCGACTTCGGCTGCAAGAATTTCGGAATCGACCAGAACGCCGTCGCAGTCGAAGATAATGAGGTCGTAACGGGCCATTTCGTAATCCTGTAAAAAAGAGCGGGCGCGTCGCACATAAACCTGTTCGCGCGCGAGATCAAATCGCGCTGCCGGGGCGGGCCTCGATAAAACGCGTCACAAGTGTCTGAAGCGTGGCGGAAAGGAGCGGCATGCCGCCGCTGCGCCAGCCGAGCGCGTTGAGCCGCGTCGTGGTCATGGCGCTGACCGCGCCCTGGTCGGCGCGCGGCGGCAGGGGATGGGCGGATTGCAGCGCCGCCTTCAGCGGCGCGAGGATGGTGTGGGTGTCGGTGACGATGTCGGACACATGAAACGCCTTGCCGGAAATCTTCGGGATCGGCGCGTCGAGCAACGTCAGGAGCGCGCCGGCGAGATCGCGGCCGTGAACCTCGCTGCCCGCGCGGGCGGCGATCTCCTCGCCGTTGGCATAGCGCGCAAACAGCCCCTCCCATTTGTTCGGCACCAGGTCGCCGTAAACGCCGGTCGCGCGCAGGTTCACCGGGATGAAGCCGGGGCGGGCGAGGGCGGAAAGCGCCTGCTCGACCTCCCATTTCGCCTTGCCGTAGAGGCTCTGCGGCTCAGGCGGGGTGGTTTCCGGCAAGGACGTGCCGGGCGGATAGCCGTCAAACACCGCGCGGCTCGACAGGAAGAAGGCATGCTTGACGCCGGCGCGGCATGCCGCCTCGAAAAGCGCGATGCTGCCCGCGACATTGGTTTTCAGGAAGCCGTTGGGATCATCGCCTTCGCCGCCGCGATAGCGCCCGGGCGTGTGGGAGAAGGCGGCGTGGATGAAGACGTCGACGCCCTTGAAAAAGTCCTCGGACACCGGTCCGCCGAGTTCCAGCGGGGTGAACGTCACCGGCGCGGCGAACAGGTCCGGCGCCGGCGCGTTTCTGCCGGCCACGGTCACGTCATGGCCGGCCGCAAGGCACGCCTCGACGATGTAGCGCCCGACAAGGCCCGTCCCGCCGCTGACGAGAATGTGTCTCATGCCGGCTTGGTCGGATTTTCGAGCGTGGCGATATCGGGAATGCCGTCGCCGTCGAAATAGGCCCACCACAGGTCGATCAGCGGCTTCAGCTGTTCGGCCCGCGGGTGGTCGTCCTCCCACGGCTTTTCGTACTGGTAGTGCAGCACGCCGATATCCGCCCAGTTCCACAGGTCCGGCATGTTGAACCAGACATATTGCAGCATGTTCATGAACACCGGCAGGCCGTGCCAGTCGGGAAAGAATGCCTGCAGGAAGGTCTGGTCGGTGCGCTTCCAGAACGCCTCCGGCTGGTCAAGCGCGGTCAGCATGGCGGCGAAGGTCTCGACGTCCGGCCGGGCGACGAACACGCCGGAATTCATCCGGTGAAAATCGGCGAGGCTTTCATAGACGTTGGGCGCTGCGGAAAACTCCGGATAGAAGAACAGCTTGTCGATGTTCTTCAACACCAGCGCATCAGCGTCGATGAAGATCGCGGCGTGATACTCGACCAGTTGCCAGAGCCGCAGCTTGCAGAAATTGTCGAGCGGGGTGTGGAAGCCCGGCTTGCGGCCCTTGGTGAACGGGGCCTCGCCATGGATGTTCTTGCGCGCATGGCGCTCGTTGAATTCATCCGACAGCGGTAGGTGGTCGACGCCGACCAGCCGGCAGCCGAGATCTGCGAGATGCTTCAACCCTTCCTCCGGCGCGCCGCCGGTATGCAGCACCACGACATCGGCGGGCGTGCCGGTCAGAAAGATCGACCGCGCCAGCGCCAGGGCGCCCATGGCGTAGTCGTTGTTGGTGACCAGCGTGACGAAGGCGAACGGATATTTGGCGTCCACGCTGCGGTGGACGCCTTCATTTGCGGGGTCGCCCATGGCCTTACGAGACCGATTTCAGCGACTTGCCTTCCGGATCGCGGTTGATCTTGGTCGCGATGTCCTTGGTCCAGGCGGAGACGGCCGGAACGCGTTTGCGATCAACGCGATAGGCGTATTTCTTCGCAATATCGACGATCTCGCCGAGCAGGCCTTCCTTGAGCGTGGTCGGGTTGAGGCCGAGTTCCAGGAACTTGTCGTTCTTGACGATCAGGTCGTTTTCCGGCGCTTCCTTGCGCGGGTTCGGCAGCCAGGCGATCTCGACGCCCGACATCTCGGAGATCATCTTGGCCAGATCGCGCACCCGGTGGGTCTCGGTCATCTGGTTGAAGATCTCGACCCGGGCGTTCTTTTCCGGCGGATTGTTGAGCGCGAGCTCGATGCAGCGCACCGAATCCTGGATGTGGATGAAGGCGCGGGTCTGGCCGCCGACGCCGTGGACGGTCAGCGGGTAGCCGATCGCGGCCTGGATCAGAAAGCGGTTCAGCACCGTGCCGTAATCGCCGTCATAATCGAAGCGGTTGATCAGCTGCTCATGGCGCTTGGTCTGCTCCGTGTGCGTGCCCCAGACGATGCCCTGATGCAGGTCGGTGATCCGAAGCCCGTCATTCTTGGCATAGAAGGCGAACAGAAGCTGATCCAGGCACTTGGTCATGTGGTAGATCGAGCCGGGGTTCGACGGGTAGAGGATTTCCTGCGAGACCTTGTCGCCGGAATTGGTGGTGATATCGACCGGCAGATAGCCTTCGGGGATCGCCGCGCCAACGGTCGAATAGCCGTAGACGCCCATCGTTCCGAGATGGACGACATGGGCATCGAGGTCGATTTCGACCAGCGCATTCAGGAGGTTGTGGGTGGCGTTGACGTTGTTGTCGACCGTGTAGTTCTTGTGGCGGTCGGTCTTCATCGAATAGGGCGCGGCGCGCTGCTCTGCGAAATGAATGATCGCGTCCGGACGCTCCTCGGCCAGCCACTGCTTCAGGATTTCATAGTCCTTGGCCAGGTCGATGAGATGGAAATGGATGCGGCGGCCGGTCTCGGCATGCCAGATGCGGGTGCGTTCCTGGATCGAGTCCATCGGCGTCAGCGACTGGACGCCGAGCTCGGTGTCGATCCAGCGGCGCGACAGGTTGTCAACGATGTGAACTTCGTGTCCGGCATCCGACAAATGCAGCGACGTCGGCCAACCGACAAACCCGTCTCCGCCCATAACTGCGATCTTCATTGAGCCTCTCCGATCCATTTCAGCGATTCATCTTGTGCGTTAAACGCAATCAATATGACATAAATGCAATGGTTTTTTTACGCAATCTGTCGCGGGAAGTGAAACAATCCGCCTCCGCCCCGTGTTGCGAGGCGCTATGTTTAGGCCTAGTTATGGCCAAAAATTGATGGATGAGGCGGACATGACCGAAACCGAGAACCACGGTCTCAGTGGTTGGCTGGAAGGCGGAGCGCATCACCTGCGCCAGCGGGTCTATTACGAGGACACGGATTTTTCCGGCGTCGTCTACCACGCGCGCTACCTGCATTTCCTCGAACGCGGCCGCACCGATCTGCTCCGCTGCCTTGGCGTGGAGCAGCGGGCGCTGCACACGATCGACGAGGAAGGTCTCGCCTTCGCGGTTCATCACATGGATCTGAAATTCGTGCGTCCGGCGCGGATGGATGATATCCTCGAGATCACGACGAAAACCGTCAAGGCGACGGGCGCGCGCATGGTGCTGGAACAGGCAATCCACGCCAACGGGCAATTGCTGACAACGGCGACCGTGACCGTGGTGGTGATCAACAAGGCCGGGCGCGCGCGCCGCATGCCCGACGATCTGGCCGCCACGCTGCTTGAAGGTCAGTCGAAGTAAACTGGCGCAATAAGCCGAAAGCCCCTGGAAACTGGGCTTGCTAAAACATGAGTATTATGTGAAGGAATTCGCGCCGCCGCGGGAGACGTCTGGTGCGGTCAAAGCCTTGCCTTCAGGGGCTGGCGATAAAATCGTAACCGGGCGTTAACCATGTTCGGGTATTCTGCGAAAAGCGGAATTTTAAGCCGAGTTGCCTAGCTTTCACCATGATTTTCAAGGACAGGAAGCAAAGATGCGAATCCACTTAAATTCCGAGTTGAACAAACCAGCGTCTCGCAGGCGGCTCTAACCATTTTGCCCGGCTTGCCGGGCCCATCTATTCAAGGACTTCGTCATATGGAACAGCTTGGGTTGGAAGCTACGCACGCCGATGTCGGCCTTCTGGCGCTCTTCTGGCAGGCGGGATTCGTCGTCAAGATCGTGATGCTGGGGCTGATTGCCGCGTCGGTGTGGACCTGGGCGATCGTGATCGAAAAGATCATCGCCTACAACAAGGAACGCCGCGCCTATAACCAGTTCGAAGATGCGTTCTGGTCGGGCACCTCGCTCGAAAAGCTCTACAGCAATCTCTCCGATCGCAAGACCAGCGGCATGGCCGCGGTGTTCGTTTCGGCAATGCGCGAATGGAAAAAATCCTTCGAGCGCGGCGCGCGTGCCCCCATGGGCCTGCAGATGCGCGTCGAAAAGGCGATGGACGTCGCCATCCAGCGCGAATCCGAAAAACTCGAGGCCCGGCTCGGCTTTCTGGCAAGCGTCGGCTCCGCAGCACCCTTCATCGGCCTTTTCGGTACGGTCGTCGGCATCATGACCTCGTTCCAGGCGATCGCCGGTTCGAAATCGACCAACCTCGCCGTGGTTGCCCCCGGCATTGCCGAGGCGCTGCTTGCCACCGCCATCGGTCTCGTCGCGGCTATTCCGGCCGTTGTCGCCTACAACAAGTTCTCCGCCGATTCCGGCAAGCTTGAAGGCCGCATGGAAGGCTTTGCCGACGAGTTCTCATCCATCCTGTCGCGTCAGATCGACGAAAAGCTGCAGTCGCGTCCGGCTGCCGAATAGCGAGGGGAGAACCAACCAATGGCAATGTCCATAGGATCAGGCGGAAGGGCCGGCGGCCGAGGCCGCAGGCGCGGCAAGCGCGCGCCCGTCAGCGAAATCAACGTCACGCCGCTGGTCGACGTCATGCTGGTGCTGTTGATCATCTTCATGGTCGCAGCGCCGATGATGACCGTCGGCGTGCCGATCGACCTGCCCGAAACCCAGGCCCAGGCGATGAACTCGGATACCCAGCCGATCACCATCTCGGTCAATCCGGAAGGGCAGATATTCCTGCAGGAAACCGAAATCCCGATCGATGAGGTCGTGCCGAAGCTCGAGGCGATCGCCACCACCGGCTATAATGAGCGCATCTATGTGCGCGGCGACGCCAATGCCGATTACGGCACGGTCATGAAGGTGATGGCCCGCATTTCCGCCGCAGGCTTCAAGAATATCGGTCTTGTAACCCTGCAGGAACAGGATAGCTGATCTTAGCCCATGAAGCGCAGCCTTGCCATTTCATTCCTGTTGCACTGTCTGGTCCTCGGCTGGGCAGTGTTTGTGCTTGGCGCGCCTTCATCGCTTGAGGTGGCCGATGTCGAAGCGCTGCCGGTGACGCTGATACCGGTGGAAGACATTACCCAGGTGCAGGAAGGCGACAAGACGGCGGAGCTTGCCGATATCGCCGCCCCCGTGCCGACAAGGCGGCCGCAGGAGGTTGCCGAGGCCCAGAATGTCGGCGAAAACGATATCGACCTCGAAACCGACACCAACGCGACGCCGGACGATATCGCGCAGGAACAGGCCGCGGTGCCGACGCCTGCCGCCGAGCCGACCCCGGAACCCGCGCCCGTCGAGGAGCCCGCTTCCGAGCCTCCGCCGCCGACGCCGCAACCGGCCGAACGTCCCGAACCCACGCCAGAGCCCGCTCCTGCGCCGGAACCTACCCCGGAGCCAACGCCCGCGCCGACTCCGGAACCGACGCCTGCGCCTGAACCGACGCCGGCCCCCGAGCCGACGCCGGAACCAGAGGCCAGCGAGCCCGCCGCCGAGACGCCGCCGGAACCGGAACTCGCCTTCCCTGAACAGGCGCCGCTGCCGACCCGGCGTCCGCCGGAACCGGTGCTGCGCGAGACCCGCACGGCCGAGGCACCGCGGACCGACAGCCAGACGACGGCCTCGACCACCAGCGAGGAGGACGATTTCAATGTCGATGAGATCGCGGCTCTCCTCAACCGCACCGAGGCCACCGGCGGCGGCGCGCAGCGTTCCCAAGCTCCGGCGGCCGCGGGCGCGACCCGCACAACGGGTGGCTCGACGCTCAGCCAGAGCGAGCTTGATGCGCTGCGCGGCCAGATCCAGCGCAACTGGTCCATCCTCGCTGGCCTTGACGGGGCAGACGATGTGCGCATACGCATCCAGATGAAACTCGATCCCTCCGGCGCGATCGTGGGCGCGCCCGAGGTGACCGCCACCGGCGGCAGCGAGAGCGCGCGGCGGATTCTCGCCGGCGGCGCGCGACGCGCGGTGTTGAAGGCCTCGCCCTTCAGCGGGCTGCCGCGGGAAAAATATGACGCCTGGAGCGAGGTCATCGTGAACTTCGACCCGAGCCAGATGCTTTAACTTTTCATTCGGTGCCGCCTGAGGGCGATCCCCGGCGAACCGGAGCAATCAACGCTGAAAGGCCAGTCCTGTCATGCTTAAAAATTGTCTCGTCTTCCTTTCCGTCGCATGGGCCGGCATTGCCGTCCTGTTCGTGACGCCCGCCAACGCGCTGGTGGAAATCGACATCTCCAGCGGCAATGTCCAGCCGCTGCCGATCGCGATCACCAACTTCATGTCCGATGATGGCCTCGGCGCCGACATCTCCGGCGTCATCGCTGCCGATCTGAAACGTTCCGGCCTGTTCAAGCCGGTCGACAGTTCCGCTTTCATCGAGCAGATCAGCAATCCCGACCAGACGCCGCGTTTCGAGGACTGGCAGGTCATCAACGCCGAGGCGCTGGTGGTCGGCCGCGTCACCCGCGAGCCTGATGGCAGGCTGCGCTCCGAATTCCGGCTTTGGGATACCTATGCCGGCCAGCAAATCGTCGGCCAGCAGTTCTTCACCCAGCCTGACAACTGGCGGCGCGTCGCCCATATCATCGCCGATTCGATCTATCAGGCGCTGACCGGCGAGCAGGGCTATTTCGACAGCCGCATCGTGTTCGTCTCCGAAAGCGGGCCGAAGACCGACCGCAAGCGTCGCCTCGCGATCATGGATCAGGACGGCTTCAATGTGCGCATGCTGACGGACGGGCAGTATATGGTTCTGACCCCCCGGTTCTCGCCGAACCGGCAGGAGGTCACCTACATGTCCTATGAAAACGACCAGCCGCGCGTCTACCTGCTCCAGCTTGAAACCGGACAGCGCGAGGTTGTCGGCAACTTTCCTGGCATGACCTTCGCGCCGCGGTTCTCGCCCGACGGTCAGCGCATCATTATGAGCCTGCAGCAGGATGGCAACGCCAATATCTACACGATGGACCTGCGCACCCGCTCGACCACGCGGCTGACGAATACGGGCGCGATCGACACCTCGCCGTCCTATTCCCCGGACGGTAACCGGATCGTGTTCGAAAGCGATCGCGGCGGGCGTCAGCAGCTCTATGTCATGAATGCCGATGGCTCCAACCAGCAGCGGATTTCCTTCGGCGACGGCAGCTATTCGACGCCGGTCTGGTCGCCGCGCGGCGATCTGATCGCGTTCACCAAACAGTCCGGCGGCAAGTTCTCGATCGGGGTCATGAAGCCCGACGGCAGCGGCGAGCGCATTCTGACCACCGGCTTCCACAATGAGGGGCCGACCTGGTCGCCGAACGGAAGGGTGCTGATGTTCTTCCGCCAGAATGCCGGCGAGGGCGGCCCGCACCTTTATTCGATCGACCTGACGGGTTACAATGAACAACGCATCCAGACGCCGGACTTCGCATCCGACCCGGCCTGGTCGCCGCTGCTGGAGTAGGGCGTGAGGGGCAAGGGCGCTCGCGCCGCAAATGCGGGCTTGCCTTTGACGTTTCCTTAACCATTTCCGTTGAGGGGACGTTAACAGTGATTTGCTAGCTCTTTGCGGCAAGGTCGGCGGTCTGCGTACCGCCCATAGTTTTGAGTTGTTTTTCCGCGTTATCGACCGGGCATCCGGTCCATGTTTTGAACGCTTCTTAAGGAGAGCGGTAATGAGCCGAGCCACGTTTGGGGTTGAAGGCAATGCGAACAAATTCAGGGTGAAGCCCGCAATGGTCGCGCTTTGCGCGGTTCTTGCGCTGGCCGGCTGCGCCAAGGACAACAAGAACAACCTGCCGGGCAACGGCATGGCCGGCGGCGCCGGCGCATCCTCGGGCATCGCTTCCCCGGGCAGCGTCCAGGACTTCGATCTGAATGTCGGCGACACGGTCTATTTCGAAACCGATTCGGCATCGATCACGCCGATCGCGGCCCAGACGCTCGACAAACAGGCCCAGTGGCTGCAGCGCTACCAGAACTACGCGATCCGCATCGAAGGCCATGCCGACGAACGCGGCACCCGCGAGTACAACCTCGCGCTCGGCGCCCGCCGCGCCACGGCCACCAAGAACTATCTCGTTTCGCGCGGCATCCCGGCCAATCGCCTGTCGACCATTTCCTACGGCAAGGAACGTCCGGTCGCCGTCTGCGACAACATTTCCTGCTGGTCGCAGAACCGCCGCACCGTCACCGTGCTGACGGGCGCGGGAAGCTGATCGATCCGCGAATAGACAAGAAAGCCGGCTTTCGAGCCGGTTTTTTTATGTCCGCCGTGCAACTATGCGCGTTTTGATCTAAATATGGCCAGAAACACAGTGTGCGAAGGTTTGAGGCAAAAGGTTTGGGACATGTGATGATGAAGAAAGCGATGATTTGTCTTCTGGCCGGTTCGGCGATGCTGGGAGGAAGCGCGAATGCTGCGGTCTTTCCCGCATTCGGCAAGGCGGCCGGGCAGAACACGCAGGTGGTTCAGGTGCAGGCCACGGATCCGTCCCTCAGGATCCAGCAGCTTGAGGAGCAGGTGCGCAACCTGACGGGCCAGGTCGAGGATCTCGGCTTCCAGATGCTGCAGATGGAAGAAAAGATCCGCAAGATGCAGGAGGATATGGAGTTCCGTCTGCAGGATCTTGAAAGCGGCATGGCGACGCCGCCCTCCAATGGCGCTGGCAATGCCGCCAGCGCCGACAATAATGCGACGGCCACGATGGATGCGCCGCCGCCGAACCCGGAGCCCTCGGCGACCGCCGATGTGCCGGCCGATCTGCCCGAAGCGGCCGAAGGCGGCGGGTCGGATGCCGATTTCTACAAGCTCGCATACGATCTCATTCTCTCCGGCGATTACCAGCAGGCCGAGGAGGCTTTCGGCGAGTTCGTGCTGAGCTATCCCGACAGCCCGCTCATTCCCGATGCCAGCTTCTGGCTCGGAGAATCGATGCTGGCGCAGCAGAAATACAACGAAGCCGCCAAGACATTCCTGAATGCCTACAAGGCCTATGGCGATTCCGCCAAGGCACCGGAAATGCTGCTGAAGCTCGGCCAGTCGCTCGCCGGAATGGACAACAAGGACGCCGCCTGCGCGACCTTCGCCGAAGTGCCGACGCGTTATCCGAACGCCGCCCAGGCCGTGCTGACCAAAGCCCAGGCCGAAATCAAGGCCAATGGATGCTGACCTCGGTGTCAGCCGGATCAGATGAATTTTCCAGAGGGCAACCGGCCCTCGATGCCGCCCGCAGCTTCGTGAACCGGCTCAAGCCTGACTGTCATGTTCTGGTCGCGGTATCGGGCGGCAGCGATTCGCTCGGGCTGCAGGTCGCGCTTGCCGAAGCCGCCGACCAACTTTCCCGCCGCGACCTCCGTATTTCGGCCGCAACGGTCGATCACGGCCTGCGCGCGCAATCGGCCGATGAAGCGGCAACGGTCGCGCGCTTCTGCGCCACCCGCGCGATCAGACATGAAACGCTTCCCTGGCGCGGCGAAAAGCCGGCGACGGGGCTGATGGCCGCCGCCCGCGACGCCCGCTACCGCCTGCTCGCCGACCACGCCATCCAGATCGGCGCGAACGTCATTGCCGTGGCGCACTCGCTCGACGATCAGGCCGAGACCCTGGAGATGCGCAAGGCCCGCAACCCAGACCCGCCGGTTTCCGGCATGGCGGCGGAAACGCTTCTGATGGGGCACGCCTGGGTGGCGCGTCCGTTCCTGTCCGTTTCCCGCCAGGCCATCCGCGACATGCTAGTTGCGCGCGGCATTGGATGGATCGATGACCCCTCCAATGACAACGCTCGCTATGAACGCGTTCGGGTGCGGCAATCCCTGGACGGCGCGATCGCGGCGCCGGGCGCCGAGGCCACAATGGCCGGACATATGCGCGCCCGTCTTTCAGAAGCCGCCGCCGAGCTTTTCGAGGCCTCCGTGCGCATCCACGGCGCGGCTGTGGCAGAGATCGATCCGGAACCGATTGCGGCCAAACCGGATGCGGCCCGCTATCTGCTGAAGACGCTGACAGCGGTGATCGGCGGCGAAACCCATGGGCCCGGCAAAGCGGCGCTTGCCGATATTCTGGCGATGGCCGAAGCGCCGCATGGCGCGCGCATGACGGCCGGGCGTTGCCTTTTCGAACGCAAGCGGGCGCGGCTTTTCATACTGCGCGAACGGCGCGGTCTTGAGCGCATCGAGATTCGCCCGCACACGACGCGCATCTGGGACGGAAGGTGGCGGATCGAAAACCGTTCCGGCACAATGGCGGAGATCGGCCCCGCCGGCGTGGACGGCGCGCCGATCGAGGCCTTTGCCGCGCTTCCGCCGCGCCTTTCAAGGCTGGCGCGTTCGACCATGCCGTCGGCAGGGCAGGGCGCGTTGCCGCAAGGGGTTGCAGTGAGCCGCATCCTGTCGCCCTATCAGCGCTATCTGCCCGGTTTCGACCTTGCGCTGGCCAACCGGCTTGCGGAGGCCTTCGGGGTTTCGCCTTTCCCCGTGCCGGGCTATTTCGTCGCGGAAGATTAAACTTGGGATGCGCTTGTCTTGGCAAGACATGGCGTCGACCCTATGTTAGGCGTAACTCAGCGGCACCACCGTGCCGATTATATGATTTCGGGGATTTTGATGAACCCAAACTTACGCAATATTGCGCTGTGGGCCATAATCGCGTTGCTGCTGGTCGCGCTGTTCAGCATGTTCCAGTCAACGCCGTCGCATAACGGCGCGACGCAGGTGGCCTATTCGCAGTTCGTCAGCGATGTCGATTCCGGCAAGGTCAAGGATGTGACCATTACCGGCAACACTATCACCGGCACCTATTCCGGCGGTGGCGGCAAGACATTCCACACCTATGCCCCGGTTATCGACGATTCCCTGCTCACCAAGCTTGAAAACGCCAATGTGAATGTGGATGCCAAGCCGGTGAATGACGGCTCCGGCGGCATTCTCAGCTATGTCGGCACGCTTTTGCCCATGCTTCTGATCCTCGGCGTCTGGCTGTTCTTCATGCGCCAGATGCAGGGCGGCTCGCGCGGGGCGATGGGCTTCGGCAAGTCCAAGGCCAAGCTTCTGACCGAGGCCAATGGCCGCGTCACCTTTGACGATGTCGCCGGCGTGGACGAAGCCAAGCAGGACCTCGAGGAAATCGTCGAATTCCTGCGCGATCCGCAGAAGTTCCAGCGCCTCGGCGGCCGCATTCCGCGCGGCGTGCTGCTGGTCGGCCCGCCCGGTACCGGTAAGACGCTGCTGGCCCGCTCGGTCGCCGGTGAGGCCAATGTGCCGTTCTTCACCATTTCGGGTTCGGACTTCGTTGAAATGTTCGTCGGCGTCGGCGCATCGCGCGTGCGCGACATGTTCGAACAGGCCAAGAAGAACGCGCCCTGCATCATCTTCATTGACGAAATCGATGCGGTCGGCCGTCATCGCGGCGCCGGTCTTGGCGGCGGCAATGATGAGCGCGAGCAGACGCTGAACCAGCTTCTGGTCGAGATGGACGGTTTCGAGGCCAATGAGGGCGTGATCCTGATCGCCGCCACCAACCGGCCCGACGTTCTGGACCCTGCGCTTCTGCGTCCCGGCCGTTTCGACCGTCAGGTGGTTGTGCCGAACCCGGATATCGTCGGCCGCGAGCGCATTCTGAAGGTCCATGCCCGCAACACCCCGCTGGCCCCGAATGTCGACCTCAAGGTCGTTGCCCGCGGCACGCCCGGTTTCTCCGGCGCGGATCTGATGAACCTCGTCAACGAGGCGGCGCTGATGGCCGCAAGGCGCAACAAGCGTCTGGTCACCATGGCCGAGTTCGAGGACGCCAAGGACAAGATCATGATGGGCGCCGAGCGGCGTTCCACCGCGATGACCGAGGCGGAGAAGAAGCTGACCGCCTATCACGAGGCTGGTCACGCGATCGTGGCGCTGAAGGTGCCGGTCGCGGACCCCGTCCACAAGGCGACGATCATTCCCCGCGGTCGTGCGCTTGGCATGGTGATGCAGCTTCCCGAGGGCGACCGCTATTCGATGAGCTACAAGTGGATGATCTCCCGCCTCGCGATCATGATGGGCGGCCGCGTTGCCGAGGAAATCACCTTTGGCAAGGAGAACATCACCTCCGGCGCCTCCTCCGACATCGAGCAAGCCACCAAGCTTGCCCGCGCGATGGTGACGCAATGGGGCTTTTCGGACGAACTCGGCCACGTTTCCTATGGCGAGAACCAGCAGGAGGTCTTCCTCGGACATTCGGTCTCGCAGTCGAAGAATGTGTCCGAGGCGACCGCCCAGAAGATCGACAGCGAAGTCCGCCGCCTGATCGACGAGGCATATGCCGAGGCGACCCGGATATTGACCGAGAACCGCGAGGGCTTCGTGCAGCTTGCCGAGGGCCTGCTGGAATACGAGACGCTTTCCGGCGACGAGATCAAGGCGATCCTGAAGGGTGAGAAGCCCGCCCGCGATCTCGGCGACGACACCCCGCCCTCTCGGGGTTCCGCGGTGCCCTCCATGGGGCCCAAGAAGGACGCGCCCGCGCCGGCAGACGGCAAGGGTGACGGCTTCGAACCGCAGACCAACTGATCATTCAACCGCCGGCCCCAAAGCCGGCGGTTTTTTATATCCAAAATAAACCTCCACCTACGGTGGAGGACTGGACGCGTTCTACA
>NZ_JBAKFR010000053.1:0-14064 GCF_053484295.1 Martelella sp. AMO21009 | reverse complement strand
CCCCCCCCCCCCCCACCCCCCCCCCCCCCCCCCCCCCCCCCCCCCCCCCCCCCCCGGCGGCAGCAGCGCATGGGGAAGATTCAAACGGCACTATTGGGGAGTATTGCTCCGGTGATGACAGCAGGCCGCGCGATATTGTTTCCCATCATGATTTTTGAATCCGGATCCAGGCTATTCGGCGATAGCTGGTTCGCCCGGCGTGGCCCTGGGCTTACACCGCTCCACAACGCGTGACAAACACACCAAAACCGCTTAATGACGCGCGGGAAAGAAACTGTCGAGGGTTGGGGCGTGGCGATACCTTTAGTTGTAGAGCAGCTATTCAAGTACGGACTTGTGGGCGTGATGAACACGCTCATCACATTCCTCGTCATTGCTATTCTTAGCTATCTTGGCTTTTCACCCGTGACGGCCAACGTGATAGGATATGCCTGCGGGCTGGCGAACAGCTTCTTTTTCAACGGCCGGTTTACCTTTGGTTCGACAAATGGAAGGAAGGCGGTATACCGTTTTCTGGCAGGCTTTGCCTTGGCCTATTGCATCAACCTCGCTGTTCTGCTCGCCCTGATGCGTCAAGGCGAGCTACCGGAAATGGCTTCGCAGGCCATTGCAATGCTGGCCTACAATATCTGTTTCTTCCTGATCATGAAATTCTGGATTTTTGACAAAGATGGCTGATCATTATTCGCTTGATGTAGTGATTCCATGCTACAATGAGGAAGAAAACCTTCCTCACACGATACCGGTCCTGAATGATTTTCTTAAAGCCCTTGTGTCCCGCGAGGATCTGGCGCTGGCGCGGTTCCGGATGATCCTTGTCGACGACGGGAGCTCGGACCTGACATGGAAGCAGATCGAGGCTTTTACGCGAGAAATCGGCGCAACCGGCTTGAAGCTCAGCCGCAATTACGGTCACCAGAATGCCATGCTGGCGGGGCTCTCGGTCGCCGACGCCGATGTCGTTCTAACGATCGACAGCGACCTGCAGGACGATATCAACGCCATTGTCGAGATGCTGAAGGCCCATGAAGCCGGCGCAGATCTGGCGCTCGGCGTTCGTCGCTCGCGCGGCAACGACAGCTTTTTCAAGAAAAACACCGCAAAAGGATATTATGGGCTGATGCGGCTGATGGGCGCGCAGATCGTACCCGATCATGCTGATTTCAGGCTGATGTCGCAAAAGGCGCTCAAGGCGCTACTATCGCATGAGGAAACCAATCTGTTTCTGCGTGGAATCATACCCAGCCTGGGCTTCAAGGCCGAGGTAATCAGATATGATCGCCAGACGCGTGAACATGGCGAGACCAAATACACGCTGAGAAAAATGCTGTCGCTTGCCGTAAACGGCGTGACATCTTTCTCCGCGGCCCCACTTCGCTTTGTCGCGGCTCTCGGCATAACCGTGTTTCTGTTTTCGATGCTGCTCGGCTTCTGGTTCCTCATGGAGAGGCTGTTCGTCTCTGAAAGTACGGTTCCGGGGTGGGCCTCGATCGTATTGCCGATGCTATGGCTCGGCGGCCTGCAGATCTTCTGCATGGGGATCATCGGCGAATATGTGGGCAAGATATATCTGGAAGTGAAACGGCGGCCGCGGTTCATTATCGACGAAGTTGTCTGAACCCGCAGGGGACGAAGGCCCGTCGCGGTCGCTGTGCTGCAAAGCCACACAGTTTAAATCATGAAGCTATATTCGGGGGAATAGGTCAGTGAATGTTCTTTCATTGAAAAAGAGGATTTTATTCGCCGACGAGAAATACGCACTGATCGCAATTGCCGCCGGATTTTTCATCCTGAACCAGTTCCTTGAACTGCTGATCATGAAGTTCTCCGGCTTTCGCTATGCTGAAATGTGCACCTGGGACTGTGGATGGTATCGCAGTATCGTGGAAGGAGGTTATCATCTCGAACCGCATGCTCACGAGCGGATGGATGCGGCGAACTGGGCCTTTTTCCCCGTTTTTCCTTTATTTGCGCGGTTTGTACACTCCGTTTTCGACGTCTCACACTCTTATGCTCTTCTGATATCAAGCAGATTTTTCTTTTTTTTATCGATCATCTACTTCATGAAGCTGTCGAAGGTATATTTCCCGGCTATCCCCTTGACGGTCGCCGCTTCGGTGGTCGCGCTCAACCCGTTTGCCATCTACGGGAACGTGGGATACACGGAATCCTGTTTTCTTTTCTTTACCTCGGCATTTTTCTACAACCTCAAGCAAGAGCGTTTCGTCCTGTCGGGCGTTGTGGGCGGCGTACTTTCTGCGGTTCGCCTGGCCGGGAATTTCGCATTGATCGCGTATCTTTATGTGGCGATCAGAAAACTGATCGAAGACTGGAGGCACGCGGAACGACGCTTCAGGCCTGAACCTCTGGTTTTGGGGGGTATGCTTATCCCCTTGGGACTGTCGCTCTATATGTTCTTTCTTTACCGCCACACCGGCGATGCCTTCGCTTTCTCTCACATCCAAAGGGCTTGGGACCGATCTCCCGGAAATCCGTTCGCCCGCATTGGGGATGGCCTGTCCGGCGATGCCTATGGTAAATACCTTGCACTTATGAGTGCGGCGGCTCTCATAGTTCCGGCTTTCCTCCTCTACAAGCGACATGTGGAACTCGCGATCTTCTCGGTGCTGTGCACGCTCATCCCCCTCTCGACAGGCTTATGGTCGATGCCACGCTATATTTTCTGGCAGACGCCGGTTCTGCTTGCGATCGCCTGCGCTTGCACAAATCGGAAGATATGGATTCTGTTCCTGATAGGATCCGTCGTCATGCAGGTTGCGATCTACACGGCTTGGTTCACTGGGCGAGGATGGGTGATATGATGCACGCATATAGATTCGCTATTTTTTTGATCGCCGCATTCTACCTGTTTGTGTTGTATCTATTACTACATCCGAACGTAAGTGACCCCTATTACAGGTATTACATTGCAAAGGATGTTAACATAAGCCCTAAGCAATTAGAGCAAATAAAGGCGCTGAATCCGAATAAAACTTATGATCACAGAAATACTGACATCGGTTACTACAGAGGGTGGTCGCATTCGGAATTAGAATATCGGTGGACCGACGGAAATCATGCTGAGATAAAATTCATCGTGGATGACAAAAATAGATTTAACGGCGAAATATACATTCAAGGAATATTATTTGACCGACAGAGGGTTTCGATGTTCCTGAATAATAACGAAATTTACTCCGGTGAAGTTTTCGAGCGAGATGGATTGGAATTGAGCATACACTTTGACAAGGAACTGCTGGTTGACGGTCTCAATACGCTCGCATTCGATTTGCCCGACGCACGGAGACCGGGCGGGCCGGATCAACGCGAACTGGCAATTGCCCTCAAACAGATCGCGATCCGATAAATCCGTGATGTGAGGTCAATTGCTTGAGGCAGGCTTTGACGGAGCAGTTTATTAAGGGGTTCGAAGCACGCTGCAGGGTTGATCTGCCGGGCAGGTTAGCAAGAAGGTGAGTGATGCGTCTGAAAACAGGAAATGTCTTCGTACTAGGGGTGGTTGTCCTTGCCTTTACGGCGCTGAATATATCACTCACCTTGAACGCGGGAGCCTTGTCCGCGCCACCGATCTATGACGACAACGGCTATCTTCTAGATGGTTACTATCGCTTCATGTTCGACGGAGCGCGTTCCCTTTGGTCGGTGGCAGTAAACTTCATTCAGCATCCTCCACATGCACCCGTTGAGACTCTGACGGTAATCCTTGGCTATTGGCTTTTTGGTTCGAGCAATGTCGGGCCGTATATCATGAACATCTGGGGCCTTGCTGCCTATGCCCTTATGATTTTCAGCGTCGCTCGTGACAGGGTTGATTCACGATCGGCGACGCTGCTCGCTGTTGCCGCCATGTTCGTTCCGGCAGCGGGAGCGATCGTGTCCGAGTTGAGGCCCGATATGATTGCGGGACTGTTTTTTGCGTTCTCTGGCTACGTGCTTCTGGCCCAGACGAGGGCTCATCACAACTGGCGCTCGGCGGCGTTGGTCGGTCTTCTGTGCGCCTTCTCAATGGTTATCAAGCTCAGCGCCATAGTGATCACGTTTCCAATGCTGGGGCTCGCGCTTGTTGTCGGCAGCATTCTTGACCGCCATTCGAGATCGGCGCCCATTTATCGAGCTGTCATTACGGCGATGACCGCGCTCGTGTTTCTGGCGCCGGTCGCATATATCTGGGGCAATCAGACATACGCCTATATCTATCAGGCTCTGGTCTCAAACAGTGACATTTGGTTTACGCCCGGAGACCGTTGGTTCCATCTGAATTACTATGCGACCGGTCAAGGCGGCTCGATAGGACTTGCCGGCCTCTTCTACGTCGGCGTCGGGTTGATTCTGTTCGATATTCTTGTCTCGCTGGCGACCAAAAGGAGGGATATCCGCTGTCTCGCCTACTATATCTGGACAGCGCTGATTTTTCTCGGGATCGCCACTTCGGCGGAGAAGACGGTCTATCAGGGAAGCTTTTTCTTCTTTCCTCTTATCATCAGTTCGGTCATGGCGCTGAGCAGGCTGCTTTCGTTGCTCCCTCGTCGAAGCCTTCAGTTTGCCGGCGCGATTGCCTTGTCTGCGCTTGTGTTCCTTGAACCAGCGCATACCTATCAGCAAGGAGTCTACCGCAAAGACACATGGCCCATGCTGGAACAGATCTCGGATCTTGTGGTGCAGGGCGCGGCCGTTACGCCTGCCTGTGGCGCGCCTTACTATCACTATGCCACTGTGGGCTCCTATCCGGTCACGGCGCATGCCGTGGCGCTTGAGGTCGCGAAGAAGGGGCATATGCGCCTTGCGATAGACCAACTGTTTATCATGCGAGCACTTGAACCGATGATGCAGGAGATCGAGAAGGCCAATTTTGTACTGCTGCCAAATGAGGCGGGAATGCGCGAGGCCGTCAATCAACACCTGCCGGGCGTCGCTTTCACTGACGAGATCATGGAACTGCTGCGACAGGATAGCCGATGGCGCGAATACCGCATCGCAGCCGCCGATCCACCAACCCTGTTCGTCCGCGAAGGCTGTGAATAGGTGGCGCAATCGTCGGAGTAAAAATGGGGTAGATTATTCGTCCGCGTTATCCTGTTGCCTCTGTTGAAGCAGCCGGTCGATAACCTCTTGCTTTGCGTGCCGATCGGCGTCGATCGCATCGCGTTCTGATATCAATCTATCGATCACGGCCTGCTTTGCGTGTCTGTCTGCGTCGATCGCGTCACGCTCGCTCAAAAGCTGCTGGATGATATCGCCCTCAGCATCAAAAAAAACCTCGCCCAGCGCTTCTTTCCTGACGTAGCGAGCCGTTTCGATCTCGTCAAAAGCGCCCGGCGGCAAAACGAAGTGCTTCTTCAGATCGATATCTTCGTCCCGAAGGAAGAAGTCATTCAGCCCGTCGAACCAGACCTTGCTATAGCCATTGCCGGTCAGTATATGCTCCCATTCATCGCTGACTCTTTTCCTGCCGTTGACTTCAACCGCTTCCATAACGAGAGCCCGCGGGCGGAACCGTTCCCAGTCGCCACTCATGAGCAGTTCCGTCTCGCCGCCTTCGACATCGATTTTCATGAAGTCAATTTCGCGCGCGTCGAAGTGGCAGACGCAGATTTCGTCGAGCCGCATAATAGGAATATCGTGGATTTTTATGGAGTGCCCCTGCTTCTCAAGTTTGCGGGCGAGGCTTTCAAGAGCTGTCGAGTTTTCCGGGTAATCGGCGATTTCGTAGAATCGGCAAGAACCGGCAGCGCTGCCGACTACAGCCTGGACATTGATGTCTTCTGGGCGCAGCACCGACAAGCGCCGTTGACAACGCGGCAGTGGTTCAACATTCACGCCGCGCCAGCCTTTGTCGTAGAAGTGCTTGGTCACGGAAAGGTAAATCGGATCGGCAGCGCCGATATCCAGATACGTGCCCCGGTAGCCCGATGGAAAGAGACGGGCAAGCATGACGTCCTCGAAGTTTTGAGCGTAAGAGATCATCTATCTGCCGTCCTGCTGTGTTTCGGGGTTGTACAACTGTTTGTGAGCGCGATCATACACTCAAAGCTACGTTCCTGCCCTCATTTCAAGTAACTAGGACAGCATAAGCGAAATGGGAGTGTCAATTCCGCCGGAATAGGCAATTTTGGGTTTTCTTACTTTCGATAATTGACGTCTGCGGTGAAATCCCTATCACTGCCTCCGTCAGGCTGGAAGCTGACGAAGGCATGGTTCATGCTAGCTAAATAATTTAACTAGTTAAGGCTTAGGTCGTGGGAATGATGGGCAAGAAAAAAGAAGTTTCGGAAATTATAACTCAAGTCGTTGACAATATTTTTCGAAAGTACCTGCGCCTTTCCCGCAACAACGAAGTCGAGCACAAGCGACCAGACATGTGCAAAAGAGCAAACCCGGACTGGCCGGTTGATGACATCGATGTGATGATTGCACTGTCATATAAGTTCTATCTGCAAAGAGAGCCCGACGAAGCCGGAAAGCAGATCTATCGATCGGCTATCGAAGGCGGGATGAAGCTTTCAGAATTGACCGAGGCTCTCTCCTCAAGCCCGGAGGCCAGGGAGAAGCACCAGTTTTTCTCTCCCGGAGATGGCAATGATGGCATCTCGGATGGCGCCTTTATTCGTGAGATTGGCTATCTCCTGTTTGAAAGTACCGTGGCACGGCCCCGGGATTTCGAGCACTACAAAATGAAGCTTGATGAGGAACCGCGGAACCGCATGCCGCTCGTGCAGCAGCTTGTCTCGGAGCAGATCGTCCGCCGAGGGCTGCAAAAAACACCTTTGCTGGATACGGACAGGTGCTGGATCATGGGTACCGACGAGTTCCTCACCCGAAAAGCTTGGGACGCCAAGGTTGCCAGTCTTGAACCTGCGGGGATGCCATCACTGTCAAAAGCTCAGCTCCAGGGACTCGAACAGCGAGATTTCCGCCATACGGGTGAATATCGCGTATCAGCTATCGCAAGCATGTACAAAGGTGGAAAATACCTTGAGACATTTCTCGAGAACATCGTCTCACAGACCGTTTTTGACCGGTCGGAACTGATCATCGTCGACGCCTGCTCGCCGGAAGGCGAGGAGGAGCTAATTTCGCGTTACATGAAAATTTATCCGAATATCGTCTACAAGCGTTTCGATTACAGGATAGGTATCTATGACGCGTGGAACTACGCCGCTCAAATCTCACGGGGGGAGTACCTCACCAATACGAATCTCGATGATCTTCGTCGTCAGGATTCTTTTGAAATTCAGGCCGCCGCACTGGACCGTCACGCGTTCGCTGATGTGGTATATCAAGATGTCTATTACAGCCTGGACTTCGGGCTCGATTTCGAATCGGTGAGCAAGTGCGGCTTCAAGAGCAATCTGCCTGTTGTCACCGTCAACAACATGCTGGAATTCAACTCTCCTCACAACGCGCCCATGTGGCGAAAGCGACTGCACGAAGAAATTGGCTATTTTGATCCGAGTTATCGGTCTGCCGGGGACTACGAATTCTGGTTGCGCTGCCTGAAAGGTGGGAAGTCTTTCCTAAAAACAAACACTCCACATGTTGTCTATTATCAAAATCCTGACGGCCTATCGACTGCGGCGGATACACCCGGCGTTTACGAGGCTCGCCGTGCATGGCGGACTCATGCAGAGGAGCTTATGTCGCCCGACTTCGAGAAATCGAGAGTCGAATTAGCGGATGAGATCGGCTTGACCGAAATCCCTGGTGCCGATGTTTCCGATTATGAACTGGTTCAGAAGAGATTGCGGTCGTTTGCTGCCGAGGCGCGAGCTGGTTTGCACGAAGCACGATGCAGGCCTGATCTGGCTGAGAAGACACAATGGAGCTAGTATGAGACTTTTGGTTGATGGTGTTTTCTTTCAGCTCGCTAACTCGGGAATTGCTCGCGTTTGGCGATCGCTCCTCCCAAGACTTGCTGCGTTTCCGGATATTGAGATAACCGTCCTGGATCGCGGGGACAGCCCCCGAATTGCGGGTATCGAATATATCGACTTTCCGTCCTACACGTTTACGAGCACAGCTTCCGATTCTCTTTTGATCGATGTCTTCGCACAAGATGTTGAAGCTAAAGTTTTCCTGTCTACCTACTATACGACGCCGACACGGGTGCCTTCGGTATTGATTGTCCATGATATGATCCCCGAACTCTTCGGCTTCGACATGAAGCTTCGCGCCTGGCAAGAAAAAGAGCTGGCTGTCAGCTTTGCCCAATATCTCCTTTGTGTTTCCGAGAATACGCGAAAGGACCTGCTCCGGCTTTATCCGGATATCGCGCCGGAACGTGTGGCCTCCGCCCATTGCGGCCTTGATTTGAATGCATTTCGTCCGCGCCAAGCGAATGAGGTTTTAGAATTTTGCCAGGCCTATGGGGTTGTGGACAACTACTGCTTGCTGGTTGGTTCGCGCGAACAACATAACGGGTACAAGAACGCTGGGCTGCTCTTCGATGCGTTGAAAATGGCCCCGAAGCTTTTCGGTGCCGCTCATAGCATACGTCAATCTGAATTGCAGATTCTATGCATCGGCGGTGAACCGGAGATCCAACCGCATTTTATCGAAGGTCTGCCAGAGAAGGTATCGGTAAAGCGCCTCGATCTGACGGACGATGAACTGGCATACGCTTATTCTGGCGCCAGGGCCCTGGTGTATCCCTCACTTTATGAAGGGTTTGGATTGCCGGTGGTGGAAGCTATGGCCTGCGGCTGCCCTGTCATCACCACGCCGCATGGTTCGCTTAAGGAAGTGGCTGGCGATGCTGCGCTTTTCATCTCCGGCAATGATCCGACAGAGTTGGCGAGTGCTCTTATTTCCGCATGTGAGCCCGCCAAACGTGAAGAGTTGCGGGCACGGGGTTTGGAACGCGCCCGGAGTTTCAACTGGGATACAATGGCTGCCGAGTTGCACAGACTGATCCTGAAGGCCGCAGATGACGGTGCTTCGCCTGAGATGAGGGAGTTCTTCAACGAATGGAACAGGCTTCGGGGCATACAGGCGGGCGTTGACGTGAGTTTGTAAAGACAATCAAGACCGCTTTACGCGTCGATGTCTTCGCTCCCGGCGTGAGGCGGGGGAAGCCTATACAGCCCTGAGGCTCACCTGCAACTCGGTTATCATGACAGAAAGCAGGGGAGGCATTCTTTGAGCTACACAGCGTAGGTTTCAAATTTTGCGCTGCTTCGATAGTGTGAAAAGCACTGTTTGCCTGTTCGTGGCAGGCGTAAATGGATGATAATAAGATGGTTCAGCTCTCGGAGCACAAAATCACAAAACGCACACTTCGCTTGAAATCCTTCTACCATCACCCATTCTCAAGCGAGAAGCGAAAGGCATATCGTAGGCGCAAATTGGGTAAACTGGCTGGTGGCGGAGGCATCCGTTCTGATCTCAGTCATGGACTGAACGAGCACAAAGAGCGCAGAAAGATAAAATATATCGCGTCTTTGCGTCACCCCTTCAGCGCCAGGAAGCGTCGAAAATATCGCCGCAAGCGCCTTGATACTTTAGCTTTCGCTATCGCGCCGAGCTTCGCCATGCCGGCTCCGCCCTCGAGAATGCCGTATTCCGTACGAGCGGTCACGACTGCTCCGACTCTCTGGTTCTACCTTGGCGACACAGTGGGTTGGCTCGACGTGCATGATCGGCTCACGGGTGTCGGGCGCGTCTCGGTCGAACTGTTCGACGCATTTCTGCAGGAGCCGGAGGCAACGATCCGACCCTGTCGCACGGGTCGTTCCGATCTCGATATCGTCGCGATGAGTAGTGTGGAGGTTCAGGATAGTGTGCTTGACCGGCTCGATGGTCGTTATGGCCTGGGTCTTGGGTCATTCGATGGCGGTGATTCTCCTGCAAAAGGCGACCACATCTTCTTCACAGGATTGGTCTGGACCCCAAAGTTCAGCGCTCTTTTTCGCCATTTGTCCTCGCGCGGCATTGGATTTTCAGTTCTGGTCCACGACATCATCCCGCTCGAGGGAGGCGACAATGTCGGCGCTGCCGAAGCCTCGCGTTTCGCAGAGTGGCTGGTTGTCTGCCTTCAAAACGCCGACAGGCTCTACGTGTCGACGAACGTTGTTCGTGACCAGATATTGCGCTGGGCTCTGCTTGAAGGCGTCGAAGTGGCGGCTACGATCGTCAAGATACCATTCGGCTCTACGCCTTTGAAATTAGAGGCGCTGTCACGGACTGACGATCTGCAGGGGCGTTTTCCGGCGCTCGAAGCCGGCAATTTCGTGCTAAGCGTTGGCACGATAGACCCACGTAAAAATCAGATCATGCTTTGCAGGCTTTGGCGAAATCTAATCGCGAGCGGTCTCGAAGTGCCGCAACTGGTGTTGGTCGGACGCGATGATCTCGGGCTCGGCAAAGGCCACTCGATCTATCGGGATTTGCTGCGATCAGGCAAGCTGCTCGTTCTATCCGGAGTTGGCGATGCTGATATAGCGGCCCTGACGGCGGCTTGCAGGTTTACCGCCTTCCCTTCGACCAGCGAGGGCTATGGCCTGCCGGTTGCGGAAAGTCTGATGCAGGGAAAGCTGTGTCTGGCCTCCAGGCTTGCCGTGATCGAAGAGCAGGCGGGAGACCTCGCCTGGTATTTTGATGTCGACGATTCTCGACAGGCGGAAGAGCTGTTTCGCAAGGCCATTCAGGATCGAGACGCCGTTGGCGCGGCGGAAGCGCGGATCAGGGTCGACTACGTTCGTCCGACCTGGACTGCTGCGGCAAAGCGCCTTGAGGCGGAAGCTCGCGAAGCAGCATCTACAAAGCCGCTTTCCATCATATCCGGACGATTCCGGCCGGAGTTTCCAGGGGCAGAGCCTTCCAAGACAACCGAGGTGCTGAAACGGGCATCCCGCTGGTGCACGAATGACGCGCCTGAGGTCTCTATCCTGATCGTGAACTGGAACGCTTCGCCTCTGACGCTCGAGTGCATCCGGCAGATATGGATGCATACTGAGGGGCATGCCTACGAGATCGTGATCGTGGACAATGGCTCGGACGAGGATGACCTTGCCCGCCTGTCCAAGCCTGTTCCGGGCGTGACCTTCATTCAAATCGGCAGGAACCGCTTTTTCGGCGAAGCCAACAATATAGCTGCCGAAGCTGCTCGCGGAGAATATATCGTACTGCTCAACAACGATGCTTTTCCGCAGGATGATTGGCTTTCTTCGCTGATGAATATGATGGCGGAAAATCCGTCCCTCGGCGCGGCCGGACCTATGTTCCTCTGGCCTGACGGGCGCGTTCAAGAGGCCGGGGGCATGATCAACGAAGGCGGCTATCCGGTGCGATTTGGTAGGGGACAGGACCATCCCACGCCAGACATCCTTATGGAGAGATATGTCGATTACATTTCTGCCGCCGCCACGCTTATCGATCGGTCGCTTTTCCTACAAGTGGGAGGATTCGATCTCACATTTGAGCCAGCCTATTATGAAGACTCCGATCTGTGCTTCAAGTTCAGGGCCTTGGGGCGCCCGGTTGGCTATTGTCCTTCAAGTCGCGTCATTCACATTGAGGGAGCGGCTGCAAACGGAAACACAAAGGCGGAAGCCCGACGTAAGGCGCTGGGAGATTCCAATCGCGATAAATTCGTCTCGCGTTGGGAGCGTCTTCTTAAATCGACAGGCAAAGAGGAACCGGCTTTCCCGGTCGAGAGCTTCATCCCGGCCGAGTGGTCTTCCCCGCCCGAAGACGACGGCACGTTGCCCCTCGCTGTCGTTTTCACTCCTTATGCCGTGACGCCCGGCGGTGGCGAGCGTTATATATTGAGCGCGGCACGCCAGTTGGCACGCACGCATCGTGTGGAAGTTGTCACGCCTTACCGGTACTCCAACCTGCGCCTTCGGCAGATCGGCTGCGCGCTTAATCTTGATCTGGGAATGCTGAAATTCAAAACCCTTCAGGAGTTCGAAAAAGGCCCAGAACCCGACCTAATGCTGACGATGGGGAATGCGGTTCTGCCGCCGATCCCAGGTCGCGGAAGGAAGACGGTCTATCACTGCCAGTTTCCCTTCGTGCTCAAGGAAGAGGAACCAAGTGACGAGGCGATGTTGCAAACCTATCAGGAAGTCATGATGAATTCGGCCTTCACACAAGGTTACTACCAAGAACGTCTTGCCGAAGCCGGCATGGGGTCGATCCCAACGCGAATCGTCAATCCGCCCGTGCCGCTTGTAAAGCGGCGGGAGCGGCGCAAAAGAGCAATTTTGTCAGTCGGGCGGTTCATCGTCGGCGGTCATTCCAAGCGTCAGGATCTTCAGGTTGAGGCTTTTCGTGCGCTCATCGATAGCGGTGTCAAGGACATAGAGCTGCACCTGGCCGGCTCCTCGTTTCCAGAGGCCTCGGACATGGATTTTCTGGCTTCTGTCAGAGAAGCGGCTTCGGATCTTCCCGTTTTTTTTCACATCAACTGTTCGGCGGCGGAGCTCGAAGCTCTTTATGGCGAGAGTCTTGTCTACTGGCACGCCACTGGTCTCGGCCGAGACCTGGAGAAGGAGCCGGAGAAAGCGGAACACTTTGGGATCAGTGTCGTCGAGGCAATGTCGGGCGGCGCCATTCCAATCACGCTTCGTGCAGGAGGCCCGACGGAGATCATCACGGAGGGCATCAACGGGTTCTTCTACGACGACATAACAGGTCTGGTTGATCAGACCAAGCGCGTTATGAACTCCACATCGGAGGATGAGTTGCAGAGATTGAGCGTCGCGGCCCATTCCCGCGCTCTGGATTTCAGCTACAGCCGTTTCAACGACGCAGTTTCCTCGCTTTTCGGGCAGTCGATAAGCAAAAATGACTCCCGCATGGCATGAGCGCTTGATATTGCTTCTGACCTGAGCTCCTGAGCTCCTGAGCTTCCTCCAGATTCTGGCAGAGCAAAAATGCTCTGCGCCCTGAAAACTGGATCGTTTGATGTTGGAGTTTTCCGCGGTATTTTCCTGGCTGGGAGAAGGAGTGGAAGAGATGAAGGCATCGAAGTTTTCAGACGCCCAGAAGGCGTTTATTCTGAAGCAGGGGGATGACGGTGTGCCTGTGGCGGAGATCTGCCGCAAGGCCGGGATCAGCCAGGCGACCTATTTCAACTGGAAGAAAAAGTACGCAGGTCTGCTGCCCGACGAGATGCGCCGGCTGAAGGCTTTGGAAGATGAAAATGCGAAGCTGAAGCGGATCGTGGCGGACCTGACGCTGGACCGCGAGATGCTTCAGGATGTCATCCGCCGAAAGCTCTGAGGCCTGCCCGAACGCGCAAGCTTGTGGATGGGATGCTGGTGGACTGGGGGGTGTCGATCAGGCGAGCCTGCAAGGTTCTGACGTTCGACACCTCGACCTACCATTACAAGTCCCGCCGCATCGGTCAGGCCGCTCTTGAAAGACGGATCAAGGAGATATGCGAGACACGCGTCCGGTTTGGCTATCGGCGAGTTCACGTGCTCCTTCGACGAGAAGGCTGGATGGTCAATATCAAGAAGACCCGCAGGATTTACAAGGCGTTAGGGTTGCAGCTCAGGAACAAGCACCCGAAACGCCGGGTGAAGGCAAAGCTGCGCGAGGATCGCCAGGAGGCCGTAGGGCCGAACGATATCTGGGCGATGGACTTTGTTCATGATCAGCTCGCGGCAGGCAAGAAGCTGCGAATCCTGACTATTGTGGATATCCATTCCCGCTTCAGCCCGGCGACCGACCCGCGCTTTACCTATCGTGGTGAGGATGTGGTGCAAACGCTGGAACGGATTTGCAGGAACGGCGGCTACCCGAAGACGATACGGGTCGACAATGGCAGCGAATTTATCTCCCGTGACCTCGATCTCTGGGCCTATGTGAACAAGGTTACGCTGGACTTCTCGCGGCCTGGCAAACCGACTGACAACGGCTTCATCGAAGCCTTTAACAGCAAGCTGCGTTCGGAAGGCACTCCTGCTGACGCTGCCGTGGTGCTCGCTGGAAAACGAAACGATCTTCGCGCCTCCCTCCAGCGAGGACTAGCCTCCGCGCTGGCAGGCAGGTGGCCATGGCCTCACAGCCATGGCGCGGCGGGGTCTAGATTGGCGT
>NZ_JBAKFR010000052.1:0-18122 GCF_053484295.1 Martelella sp. AMO21009 | reverse complement strand
TGGAACTACTTCAAATCAACAGCATGCGTTGCAGACTAATCGCCCGACGCTCTAGGCCGAAGCGTTCTCGGCCTTTTCTTCCCGCCTGAATGCGTAGAATGCAAGCATGATGACCACCGGCGGACCTAGAAAACAGAGCCGGCCGACAAGTCGGTATGCAAGGGCGGCAAGCGCGCAGCCCAGCGCGAACAGGAAAAGTGCCGGTATCAGCCGCCTCAGTCGGCGTTTCAACGGCGCCTTGTCGATCGCGCCGCCGAAGAGGAGGTCGGTCACATCCAGCATGATCTGCGTCGTCGTGCCGGTCATCAGCGTGGAGGGCGGAAGGTCGGGGAGGTGGACCCGGTGCACCGCGTTCTGGATCGCCATCGCCACGACAAGCGTCATGCCGGCGATGATTTCACCGAGACTGTTTGCAGCAGGCGGCAGCAGAAACACCAGCACGGCCGCCGCCGAAAACAGGGCGAACTGAAGCTTCAGGAGCACGGGAACCACCGGGCGCCCGTGTTTTCCAAGCCATCGCGCGAAATAGCGCGCCGCCATCACCGAAGCGCAGAAGACTGGCAGCGCCAGCGCCTTTGCCAGCAGACCGCCGGTTCCGGTCGCAATCGCTGCACCCAGAGTCACGAAGTTGCCGGTGACATGGGCGGTGAAAAGCCCATGGAGCGCCACGAAGCCCATCGTGTCGACATAGCCGCCATTGAAGCTGAGCGCCGAGGCAAGCAAGGAACGCGACATATACCATCTCCGCCCGGACCTTGACCCGTTCGATATGCGCCGGTCCGCCACGGACGCAGAGGCGGCGGAGAGGGTCGCGCATGCGATCAAGCCATACACGCCGCGTGAACGCAGTGAGAATATCGGCGAAGCGTAAATACATGGTTATGCCGACGAACACCGGCACACAGCGATCGCCGGTTGGGCAAAGCCGCCGCCTATCCGTCCGGAAAACCAGTACGATAAGGAGATCGACAGGGCCACGGTCGCCTCTGCCCGCCCAGAATCGACAATCGCCCGGCAGATCACATCAACCCATGATTTCTTCGATGACATGCGTTCCGAGCAAACGTAATGCGGCGACGCGCTCAACCCTGCTTCGCCACCGGACGAATGCGGTCGCCGGCCTCGATCACCAGCGGATCGAAACCGCTGTTAGGCTGTCCCAGCATCTCGAAAAGCTGGGCGCGCATGCGTGGTTCCCAGAACTTGCTGATATGGTCGGCGACACCCGCCACGGCCTCATCGTGCGGGCGGGTGCGGAAGAAGGCGGCGATCTGGTTTGCCATGTGGGTCAGCTTTTCAGGCGCCATTTGCTCTATCCTCTGCCAAAGGGGGATGCCGTCGGACGACGGATTTACTCCGCCGCCTCGACCCGCCGGGCCTGTCTTGAAAAGCGCTCATAGTCTTCCTGCCAGTCCGTGGGCCCGTTGGAGGGCGAGACCTGAACCGCCGTCACCTTGTATTCCGGGCAGTTGGTCGCCCAGTCGGAGAAATCCGTGGTGATGACATTGGCCTGGGTGGCCGGGTGGTGGAAGGTGGTATAGACGACGCCCGGCGACATCCGGTCGGTGATCTTCGCCCTCAGGCTGGTTTCGCCGGAACGGCTCTGCAGTTTCACCCAGTCGCCGTTCTTCACCCCGCGCAATTCCGCGTCATGCGGATGGATTTCCAGCACGTCCTCCTCGTGCCAGACGACATTGTCCGTCCGCCGCGTCTGCGCGCCGACATTATACTGGCTGAGAATGCGCCCGGTGGTGAGAAGCAGCGGGAAGCGCGGGCCGGTCTTCTCGTCGGTCGCCACGTAATCGGTGCGGATGAAGCGGCCCTTGCCGCGCACGAAGCCGTCAATATGCATGATCGG
The DNA here is from genome assembly GCF_053484295.1 of Martelella sp. AMO21009. Taxonomy (NCBI): domain Bacteria; kingdom Pseudomonadati; phylum Pseudomonadota; class Alphaproteobacteria; order Hyphomicrobiales; family Aurantimonadaceae; genus Martelella; species Martelella sp. AMO21009. The sequence goes on along the minus strand of NZ_JBAKFR010000052.1, from coordinate 16,264 downwards.
CGTGCCGTCCGGCGTCTCGTCATTGCAGGGCCACTGGACCGAGCCTTTCTCGTCCAGCAGTTCATAGGTGACATTGGCAAAGCTCGGCGTGGTCGCGGCGATCTCCGCCATGATCTCGGACGGGTGCGTGTAGTTCCAGTTGCCGCCCATCGCGTTGGCGAGCAACTGCGTCACCTCCCAGTCGGCATAGCCGGCCTTCGGCGACATCACCCTGCGCACCCGGTTGATCCGCCGTTCGGCATTGGTGAAGGTGCCGTCCTTTTCCAGGAAGGTCGAGCCCGGCAGGAAGACATGGGCGTAATTCGCCGTCTCGTTCAGGAAGATATCGTGGACGATGACGCATTCCATTGCGGCCAGACCGGCGGACACATGCTTGGTGTCGGGGTCGGACTGCAGAATGTCCTCGCCCTGGCAGTAAAGCCCTTTGAAAGTACCGTCGACGGCGGCGTCGAGCATGTTGGGAATGCGCAGGCCCGGTTCATCCGAGATCGGCACGCCCCAGGCCTTCTCGAAGATATCGCGGACATCCGCATTGTTGACATGGCGATAACCCGGCAGTTCGTGCGGGAAGGAGCCCATGTCGCAGGAGCCCTGAACATTGTTCTGGCCGCGCAGCGGGTTCACGCCAACGCCGCGACGGCCGATATTGCCGGTCATCATGGCGAGGTTGGCAAGACCGATGACCGTCGTCGAGCCCTGCGAATGTTCGGTGACGCCGAGGCCGTAATAGATCGCCGCATTGCCGCCCTTCGCATAAAGCCTTGCCGCTTCGCGAACCGTTCCGGCCGGAACGCCGGTCAGCGCCTCGACAGATTCCGGGCTGTTGGCCGTATCGGCGGCAAAGGCCGCATAGTCCTGAAACTCGTCCCAGTCGCAGCGCTCGCGGATAAAGGCCTCGTCGTAAAGCCCCTCGGTGACGATCACATGCGCAAGCGCGGTGACGACGGCGACATTGGTTCCGGGGCGCAGCGCCAGATGGTGGCTTGCCGCCACATGCGGCGTCCTGACCAGATCGATGCGGCGCGGGTCGATGACGATGAGCTTGGCCCCCTGCCGCAGCCGCTTTTTCAGCCGCGAGGCGAAGACCGGATGCCCGTCTGTCGGGTTGGCGCCGATGACGAGCGCGACATCGACATCTTCGACGCTGTCGAAATCCTGCGTGCCGGCAGAGGTGCCGAATGTCTGGCCGAGGCCGTAGCCGGTCGGCGAGTGGCAGACGCGGGCGCAGGTATCGGTGTTGTTATTGCCGAAGACGGCGCGGGTAAGCTTTTGCACCAGATAGGTCTCTTCATTGGTGCAGCGCGAGGAGGTGATGACGCCGATCGAATCCTGTCCGTAATTCGCCTGAAGACGGCGCAGCCTGGACGCGGCGAAGCCGAGCGCCTCCTCCCACGAAACCTCGCGCCAGGGATCGGTGATGCTCTCGCGGATCATCGGTTTCAGGACGCGGTCCTTGTGACTGGCATAGCCATAGGCGAAACGCCCCTTGACGCAGGAGTGTCCGTGATTGGCCTTGCCATCCTTGTAGGGCACCATGCGCACCAGTTCCTCGCCGCGCATTTCCGCCTTGAACGAACAGCCGACGCCACAATAGGCACAGGTGGTGACGACGGAATGTTCCGGCTGGCCGATATCGTAAATCGATTTTTCCTGCAGCGTCGCCGTCGGGCAGGCCTGAACGCAGGCTCCGCAGGAGACGCATTCGGAGCCGAGAAAATCATCGCCGAAACTGCCGGGCGAAACGCGGGATTCGAAACCGCGTCCTGCAATCGTCAGCGCGAAGGTGCCCTGCACTTCCTCGCAGGCGCGCACGCAGCGCGAGCAGACGATGCATTTCGACGGGTCGTAGGTGAAATAGGGGTTGCTCTCGTCCTTCGGCAGGTAGCGGGCGTTGACCTCGCCAACGCCGTCGCGCGTCTTCACATGGTTGCCGCCGTCATAGCCGTAGCGCACATCGCGCAGGCCCACAGCGCCGGCCATATCCTGCAATTCGCAATCGCCATTGGCCGCGCAGGTGAGGCAATCCAACGGATGGTCGGAGATATAGAGTTCCATCACCCCGCGGCGCAGCGTCTTCAGCTTGTCGGTTTGGGTCGAAACCACCATGCCATCGGCAACCGGCGTGGTGCAGGAGGCCGGCGTGCCGCGCCGTCCCTCGATTTCCACCAGACAGAGCCGGCAGGAGCCGAAGGCGTCGACCATGTCCGTCGAGCAAAGCTTGGGGATCGCAATCCCGGTTTCCATGGCCGCCCGCATCACCGACGTGCCTTCGGGAACGGTGACCTTGAAGCCGTCGATCGTGAGCGTAACCGTCGCTTCCGATTTTGAAACCGGGGTGCCGTAATCGATTTCCTTGATCAGGGACATGTCACTACTCCGCTGCTTCTGCCGGTTGGGGCCGTGATTGGGGACGCGGTCCGAAATCTTCCGGAAAATGCGTAAGCGCGCTTGAAACGGGATAGGGTGTGAAGCCGCCCAGCGCGCAGAGCGAGCCAAGCCGCATCGTGTTGCAGAGATCGTCCAGAAGCGCCTTCTGCTCGGCGACCCCTGCACCCGCGGCAATCTTGTCGATCACCTCCGCCCCGCGCACCGCGCCGATGCGACAGGGCGTGCACTTGCCGCAGCTTTCCGCCGCGCAGAATTCAAAGGCGAAACGCGCCTGTTTCATCATGTCGGCCGTATCGTCGAACACAACGATGCCGGCATGGCCGATCAGCCCGTTATTGGCGGTGAAGGCCTCGTAGTCGAAAGGAATGTCGAAATGGCTCGTCGGGAAATAGGCGCCGAGCGGGCCGCCCACCTGCACGGCCTTCACCGGCCGCCCGCTCGCCGTGCCGCCGCCGATATCGTAAATCAGCTCATTCAGCGTGATCCCGAAGGCGGTCTCGAAAAGCCCGCCATGTTTGATATTGCCGGCCAGCTGGATCGGCATGGTGCCCCGCGACTTGCCGATGCCGAAGTCGCGGTAATAGTCCGCGCCGCGGTCCAGAATCAGCGGGATGGAGGCCAGCGACAGCACATTGTTGACCACGGTCGGACAGCCGAACAGGCCCTCAAGCGCCGGCAGCGGCGGCTTGGCGCGGACCACGCCGCGTTTGCCCTCCAGGCTGTTGAGCATGGAGGTCTCTTCGCCGCAGACATAGGCCCCCGCGCCGACGCGCATTTCCATATCGAAGGCGTGCCCGGAACCCAGCACCGATGGCCCCAGAATGCCCTCCCGGCGCGCGATCTCGATCGCCTTGCGCATGGTCTGGATCGCATGCGGATATTCGGAACGGGTGTAAATATAACCCTTGGTGGCACCCGTCGCGAGGCCCGCAATCGCCATGCCCTCGATCAGAACGAAGGGGTCGCCCTCCATGATCATCCGGTCGGCAAAGGTGCCGCTGTCGCCCTCATCGGCATTGCAGACGATGTATTTCCGCGGGCCTGCCGCCTTGCGCACCGTGTCCCATTTGATGCCGGTGGGAAAACCCGCGCCGCCGCGACCGCGCAGGCCGCTGTCGGTGACGGTCTGGACGATATCCGCGCTTTCCATCGTGATCGCGTTTTCTAGGCCGCGCAGGCCCTTGTAATGGCGATAGTCAGCGACGGATAGCGGGTCCGTCACGCCGCAACGGGCAAAGGTCAGGCGCGTCTGCTTTTTCAGGAACGGCAGGTCGCGCGTCCTGCCAAGAAAAAGCGGATGCGCCGCGCCATCCAGAAAACCCGCATCGAACAGGCTTTCGACATCCGACGCCTTCACCGGGCCATAGGCAACGCGGCCATGGTCGGTGCGCACTTCGACCATCGGCTCCAGCCAGTGCAGGCCGCGCGAGCCATTGCGTACGATTTCGGCGTTAAGCCCGCGCGCGGCAAGCATCTCGGAAATGGCTGATGCCACCCTGTCGGCTCCGACTGCAAGGGCTGCGGCATCGCAAGGGATGAAAATGAAAGATTTCATTGTCCGGCCTCCGCAACGACATCCTTCAGCGTCGCTTCGTCGAGCCGGCCATAAAGCGCATCGTCCAGCATCGCCGCCGGCGCGCAGGAACAGAGGCCCAGACAGTAGACGGGCTCAAGCGTCAGCCTGCCATCCGCGGTCGTCTCGTGCCAGTCGAGGCCAAGCGCCGCGCGCAGACCATCGGCCAGCGCCTCCCCGCCCATGGACTGGCAGGCCTCGGCGCGACAGATTTTCAACACGTGACGGCCGGCCGGTTCGCGGCGAAAATCATGATAGAAGCTAATCACGCCATGCACTTCCGCGCGGCTGAGGTTCAGCATCTCTGCAACAAGTCGCAATGCGGCTTCCGGGATATGGCCAAATTCGCTTTGAACATCGTGCAGGATCGGCAACAACGGCGCTTCGCGCTGCAGATGGTCTTCGACAATCGCGGTTGTGCGTGCGGCAACCGCCTCCCGCTCGAAACCCAGATCCATCATGCTCCTCCGCCCATACGACTGATCTCGAAAAATGTCATATTTTGGGACGGTCAATCAATGCGGCAGTTCCGTCGGCCGATGGCATTTACTTATAGATGACCGCAACGCTCATGTTTCATGCCTCGGCCAGTTGTCGCACCTGCCGCAGAAAGGCCGAGATCAAGGGCGCATAGGGCTCGCGATGCGTGGCAACGAGACCGACCTCGGACCCGGCCACGGGATCAATGATCGGTATGGTCTTCAGGGTCTCGTTTGCAAGGCTCGTCGCCAGACTTTCCGGCATGATGGTCGACCACAGCCCGGTCTGCACATGGGCAAAGAGGGTGACGATCGAATCCGATTCCAGCGTCGGCGCGACATCGGCGGAAACCTGCGCGAGGATGCCGTCGAGTATGCGCCGGTTCTGCATGTCCTTCGTCAGAAGACAGAGCGGCAGGCGGCTGACGTCGTTCCATGTGATCCGCCTGGCCTCGCCGAGATCGGTTTCGGCATGGGTCACCAGGCAATAGGTTTCCCGGTAGAGCGGGATCTGCGTGACCTTCCCCACCGGTTCGTTCTCGAGATAGGTAATGCCGACGTCGATCTCGAGATTTTCCAGCAGCGACAGGATTTCGGCGGAGGAACGCGACAGCACCGAGACCGTGACGCCGGGATTGCTCGCGACAAACGGCGCCGTCAGCGTCGGGACATAGGATAGCGCGGTGGGGATGGCCGCAACCCTCAGATGACCGCTCAGGCCCTCGCGGACGGCCTTCAGTTCCTGCTGCATGGTGCGGGCATCGGCCACCAGCCGTCGCGCCCATTCCAGCACCCGCTGGCCCTCCGGCGTCAGCCCCTGATAGCGCGAGCCGCGCAGGACCAGAAGAACGCCCAACTGCTCCTCAAGCTGCTTGATCGATGCCGAAAGCGCCGGCTGCGAAACCCCGCATGCCTCCGCCGCGCGCCCGAAATGCCGCTCCCGCGCCAGGGTTATGAACATCTCAAGTTTTTCAATCATGCAAATTCCATCCGGGACAAACACGCATAAGGCACGCTTCATGCACTTTGCCCCGGCGGCGGCGATTGCGCCACCGCCGGGGTCATATTGTTCACCGGTCGCTTGCGCCGTCACATATGGTGCTTCGCATGCACCGGCTTCACCAGGAAATTGGCGACCAGTGCGATGACGAGCAGTGCAGCCATCGCGTACATGGTCGTGTTGTAGAGGCTCGGCGTCGGGTCGACGGTGCCCGCCGGTGCGATCTCCATCAGTTGCGCGATGGTCACCGTCTTGGCGGCGATCAGCTGGTCGAGCTGGTCGATACCGGCGCCGAATTTCTCGGCAAAGGCGGTCGGATCGACCTTCGATGCCAGATCGTGGAGCGCATTGTTCAGCGACATGTTGCGCAGACCGGTGATTGCCAACGGACCGAGAACGCCCGCCGTGCTCCACGCCGTCAGCAGCCGGCCGTGGATGCCGCCGACGAATTTGGTGCCGAAGATATCCGCCAGATAGGCCGGGATGGTGGCAAAACCGCCGCCATACATGGTGAAGATGATCATCGTCGCGGCATAGAACATCACCAGCCAGAGCACTGCCGGATTGATGCTGACCTGATGCGCGGCGAACGGGATCGACAGGTAGAGGATCGTGCCGAGGACGAAGAAGCAGTAATAGGTGTTCTTGCGGCCGATATAATCCGACATCGAGGCCCAGAAGAACCGGCCGAGCATGTTGAACACCGAAATCATGAACACATAGGTCGCCGCGAAGGCGGAATTGACGATCAGCGGCAGCGTGGTGCCAAAAATCTCCGTCATCATCGTCTTGGCGACGCCGATCACGCCGATGCCGGCGGTCACGTTGAAGCAGAGAATGATCCACAACAGATAGAATTGCGGCGTCTTGAGCGCCTGATCGATGTGAACGTGGTTCTGGGTGATCATCTTGCGCGATGCGGCATCCGCCGTCGGCGGCGTCCAACCCTCCGGTTTCCAGCCCTCCCGCGGCACACGATAGGAGACGGCGGCAATCATGATGACGATGAAATAGACGATGCCGAGGGTGAAGAACGTCCCTTCGGCGCCGGTGTTGCCGGTGCCGACGACGTAGACGCCGGGATCAATGGCGATGGGCGCTTCGGCCGCCTGCCGGGCGGTGGCCACGACCACTTCGACAAGCTGGCCATTGACCTCGGCCATGCGTTTGCCGCCCTCGATGACGATGTTGACGGCATCCTGAGGTCCGAGAAACTGCGGCGCCTTGTAATAGAGCCCCAGAAGAAATTCCTGGATCGGCGTGGCGATCATCGCGCCGCCGCCAAAGCCCATGATCGCAAGGCCGGTCGCCATGCCGCGCCGGTCGGGAAACCACCGGATCAGGGTCGAGACCGGCGAGACATAGCCAAGCCCGAGCCCGCAGCCGCCAATGGCGCCATAACCGAGATAAAGCAGCCAGAGCTGGTGGGTCATGATGCCAAGACCGCCGATGATCAGCCCGCCGCCCCAGCAGAACGCGGCGACAACGCCGACCATGCGCGGGCCGACTTCCTCCAGCCATTTGCCCGCAAAGGCGGCCGACAGCCCGAGAAACACGATCGCCACGGAGAAGATCCAGACGACGGAGGACAGGCTCCAGTCGCCCGGCGCCGGCGCAACCACGCCGAACTGCTTGACCAGCGGCGGGTTGAAAATGCTCCAGGCGTATACGGAGCCGATACACAGGTGGATCGCGATAGATGCCGGCGGAACCTTCCAGCGGTTGAAACCGTCTTTTGCGACGATGTGTTCTTTCTTGAGCTTGTCAAACATGTATCGTTCCCTCCCAAGAACGTTTTTCGCCCACGCCCCGCCGCCTGCCTGTTCAGACGGTCTGAAGCGCAGCTCGATTTCCTCCGAGGCCGGTGGCGTCGGAGGGCAGATGTGTAATGCCTGTTTGACACCAAGTAAATATACATTATCTATACTTAATATTTTTATATTATAACACTAAATAGTAATTTAGCTTTAATAGTTATAAATTATTAAAGCGATATATTTATTGTAAGGCTATATAAATTATAATAAATTTATATCCAGAATCGCAGAAAAATGGCCTGTCTGCCCGGTGTGTGGCCGTATTCAGGAATGCCGGCCAGGCGACCTCAAAGGCGGCGGGGCGGATCGGCGCCAATGGTCTACCCGTCAATCCCCTGTCTCCACAGTCTTGAGCCACCCGGTCGCTCTTCAGGAAGGACATCACCATGAACGCGATTATCGACATACCGGTCCTCTATCAGGATCAGGACATCGCCTTCACTTTCGAGGCTTCGGCGCTGAAGGACGGGCAACTGCTGGTCCACGGTTTTACCGCCGAGGAAAGGCTATTCGATCTGAGCCAGATCGATATCGAACTCGTTTCCGACGATCCTAAACTCGATCTCAACGCGCTGCTCGACACGCCGGCAACGCTGACCATCCATCACAAGTATGCCGGTATCCGGCATTTCTCCGGCATCATCGCCGATATGGCCCGCCGAGACGAGGGGCTTCACCGTACCTTCTACACGGTCGTCCTCATGCCCGCACTCGGACGGCTCGCCCACGGCTCCGACAGCCGCATCTTCCAGCAGAAGAGCGTCCCCGAGATCATTGCCGAGGTGCTGAAGGAAAACCGTGTCGAGGATATGCGCTTCGTGCTCGAAGGCGCCCATGTGGCGCGGGAATATTGCGTCCAGTACAACGAAACCCACCTCGATTTTATCCGGCGCATCGCCGCCGAAGAGGGCATCTGGTTCTTCTTCACCTCCGGCGAGATCGGCCAGAACCAGGTGACCTTCATCGATACCCCGATGATCGTGCCGAAGCTGAGAGACATGCCGGAACTGGAATATAACGCCAATCCCGGAGGTGTTGCGAAGGGCGTCTTCTGCCGCAGCTTCACCTACCGCGAGCGGTTGCGGGCAACGAGCTTCACCCAGCGCGAGCGGCTGTTCACCAATCCGGGGTACAGCCAGGAGCATCGCGCCGACCGTCAGGCCGATAACGGCGCCAAGGGCAATTACGATCTCTACAACTATCCGGGCGGCTACAAGAAGGACGTCGCCGGCAAGCCGTTCACCAGATCGCAGCTCGAGGCGGTGCGCGTCGAGGCCACGACCGGTGAAGGCCGCACCAATGCGCCGGCGCTGACGCCGGGTTACAAGGTCATGCTCACCGAGCATCCGAATGACGACTGCAACGTCTTCTGGCACCTGCTTTCCGTTTCCCATGAGGGCGAGCAGCCGCAGGCGCTGAAGGAGGAGGCGGGAACTGGCTCCACGACCTATGCCAATCGCTTCCTGGCGATGCCGGCAGACCTCAATTATGCCCCGCCGAAACAGCCGAAGCCCAAGGCCGACGGCCCGGAGATTGCCACCGTCAGCGGCCCGGAAGGCGAGGAGATCTACTGCGATGACTGGGGCCGCGTGAAACTTTCCTATCCCTGGGATAGACGCTCGAAAGACAATGAGCACTCATCGGTCTGGACGCGGGTGACGTCGAGTTCGGCAGGCGGAACCTTCGGCGAGGTCATCCTGCCGCGCATCAACCAGGAGGTGCTCGTCGATTACGTCCGCGGCGACCCCGACCAGCCGATCGTCACCGGCCGTTCCTACAACGCCCTCAACCTGCCGCCCTACAAGCTGCCCGAACACAAGACCAGAACCGTCTGGCGATCGCAGACCCACAAGGGCAAGGGCTACAACGAACTGCGCTTCGAGGACGAGAACGACCGGCAGGAGGTCTATGTCCACGCCCAGAAGGACCGCAACGAAAAGACCAACAACAACCACTCCGAACGCATCAACAACAACTGGGTCCAGTCCGTCGGCCACAACAAGGGCATCGAGGTCGGCAACAACCTGACCGAGGTGATCGGCGGCGATATGGCGCTTTATGTCGGCCCGACGCAGAAGGGCATGTTCACGCCGACCGGCGCCGACAGGATGGTCGACGGCATTCCCGGAACGCCCTATGGCCTTGGCGACAAGGGAACCGGGACCGGAGAAGGGTCGATGCAGGTTAGCATCGAGAAGAACCGCAACGAGAGCATCGGAAATAATGACTCTCAGCTGGTCCAGAACACCAAGAACGTCAATGTCCTCAAGAGCTACTATCTCGATGTCGGCGAGGAACTGGTGATCACCGCCGGCAAGCGGATTCTCCTGAAGAGCGGCGACAGCGTGATCGTGCTCAATTCCGATGGCTCGATCCATATCAACGGCAAACAGCTCAGCCACAATGTCGATCAGCTGATCAAGCTCCTGTCCGATGTCGTAAAGGTCAACTAGGTGAAGCCATGACCCGCCGCCGGTTTCTCATCAAATTTGCTGTTCTCGCCTGCATCATCCTCGCAGGGCTTTGGGGCTATGGAAGGATTTTGGATATGAATGCGGAACCGACCTATACCGCCGACCGGCTGTTCAAGCCGTATGGCGAGGACGTCTACCATCTGGCGCAGAGGATCGAGCGCGGCGAACATACCAGCGCGCGCGAGGTCGAGGCGCTCCCCGATGGCGTCAATAAGCGCTATGGCGAGGAGATCACCTTCCTGTTTCTGGCGCTTCAGGCGCACAATCTGCAGGCCATCGACACGCTGCTGGCGGCCGGCGCCGACCCCTACATGGTTGATCGACCGTCGCAGGGGTCGGAACGAAATTTCGTCTATTACCTGACCATGCCGGGACCAAGTTCCGGTCCTGTTCAAGGCTTCGATTTCGAAAACCGAATGATCGAAAGCTATCTCAAACATGGCGGCAAGGCCAATGTGCAGCTTCTCGGCAATGGGGGCGAATGGCTGATCGAGCAGGTTGGGTTGATCGGAAATTATGAAGGTGTGGAGCTACTGCTCAAAGCCGGTGCTGATCCATGGTCGGAGAGTGATGAACAAGACACCCTGATGAGTTCATTAGCGCTTATGAGCCAAAAAGGAACGCTTTCCTTTCTGAACGAGTTGATTGATCAGGGATACTTCAAAAATCCACCCCTCCCCAAACTCCAAAAGTTTATGAAGTTTCTGGCGAGTTATGAACAGAGAAAAGACGAACTGAGCAGGGAAATTCGGCAAATCGCTCTCCGTGTCTTGAAGCGAAATCCCGACTACCCAGCCGACCAGAATACGCAGGAGCTCTTCGGTGGCCCCATCCCTTGGCAGGAGGCGGAGAATGCCAAATAATCAGGAACATGTGGTCAAGATCCCGCCGATGCGGGACACCGAGAATATCATCCCGCCGAAGATTGATATTCCGCCCATCCCCCCGGACACGCCCAACACGACCGCTGTTCATGGTCGCGCGACTTGGAAACCGTGCTGGCGGCGGGCCTGTTATCTATCGAAATTCATCTACAAGGACCCGAAGCCGGAAAAAGGATTTCATACCGTCTTCGAAAAGGAAATGGCTGAAGTCGACAAGCGCTGGGAACCTTGGGGTGACGGCCTGAACAAGCAGCAAAAGAGCGGTCTCGTTGCGCGCCTCTACAAGGTCAAAGGCTACGATCCAGACAAGAAGGCCGATGTCTGCCCGCCAACGCTGGTGTTTCGTGGCACTGATTTCGAAGATTTTCGCGGCCTCAAGGTTGGGGTGACGCTGGAAGTTTATGACATCGGCCCGATCTTCATTCTCGTGCAGCCGACTTCGCCTTACTATCAGATCGCCTTTGGCGACGCCGCGCGCAAACAGACGCTGGCCGATGGCTATGTTCCGACCACCATCATCGACAACAGTGAATGGCTCCGTCTTCCCGGTGCGACCAAGGGGTATTCCCTGCCGGTTTCTGTTGGGTACAAGCTGGAATACTTCGGCAAGGCTGATGGTGACTGGAACAACAACATTCAGCAGGGTTTGGGCCATGGTAGCGCACAGTATACAGGGGCGATTAAATACGGACTCAAACAGGTGTCGGAAAAAATCAAGCCAGGACAAGATCACCGCCTTGAAATCGCAGGCCATTCTCTTGGTGGCGGGTTGGCTGCCGCGACCTGTGCTGTGCTGGAGAGTCAATTTCCGAGCATTGACATTCACGGCACGACCTTCAACGCGGCTGGCGTACACCCGAACACCATTGCGCCTGCGACCGGCGCCAGCGTCAATGCCTTTTACGTCAACAATGAAATCCTGACGACCCTGCAAAGCAAGGCCAATACGGTTCCGGTTATCGGCGCGGTGTTCAACTGGGCAAGGGCCAATATCGGCGAGACCGGCCTGCCGCCCGCTCTTGGCAATCTCATTGGCATGCCTCCTTATGAACTGACGGAAGACATCGCCAATGCCAAACCGCTTCCCGTGCTCTGGCCGCTTTCGCAGGAAACGCTGGTTCTGCCGCGCCCGAACGACTTCGCCACGATCACGAAGCTCAACGACCTTCTGTCGTCTTCGGCTTCGCCCGGTCAGGCGATCAACAATCTGCTGCAATATATGGACAGGACCTACCACGACGAGGCCGTCCGGCAGCTCGTTGAACAGGACAAGACCGCTTTCGTCTGGCGGATGTATGAAGAAGCGGCCCGGCTGTTCCTGAAGGATGCCGGGCCGGAACTCGCAGCCCTTCAGCAAATCACCGGCCAGTCCGTCGCCTATCACGGCATGGACTATGTGATTGCAGCCTATGAGCATCGCGTTCTTGACAAGGGAAAGTCGCCATGATCTCGCGCCCTCCAGAGAAGAAACAGGCTTCCATCCGACGCTTCTACGTCGTCGTGGCCTTTGCCGTGGTTGTCGGTCCGCTTTCGTGGTGGGGACTGGAACGATACGCACATTATTCAGCGAAGCAGGACATGATCGAGAGTTCTCCGGACACACCGCTTTCCAACAGATTGATCCTGCCCTATGGCGAACAGCCTTATCGCCTGGCGCAGCAGATCGAGCGCGGCGATGTGATTTCCGAGGCCGAGGTGAAGGCGCTGCCCGAGGGCGTCGACCAACGCTATGGCGATGAGATCACCATGCTGTTTCTGGCGCTCGGCGCCCATAACCTGCAGGCGATCGACACACTGCTCGCCGCCGGCGCCGATCCCTATCTGATCGACCGGCCGTCGACCGGATCGACACGCAATTTCGTCTATTATCTGGCGATGCCCGGCCCGAGTTCCGGGCCCGTGCAGGGCTTCGATTTCGAAAACAGGATGATCGAGAGCTATCTCAAATACGGTGGAAAGGCGAATGTGCAGCTTCCGGGCAATCAAGGGAACTGGCTTGTCGAGCAAGTCGGGCTGATCGGCAACTATGAGGGTGTGAAGATCTTGCTGAAAGCCGGTGCGGACCCTTGGGCGGAAAATGCTGCCAAGGATACGTTGATGAGTACGCTAGCAATATCATCGGCAGATACAGGCGCGATTGATTTTATCAATTGGCTCATTCAGCAAGGTTATCTCAACAGCCCAATGATGGGAAAGCTGCAGAAATTCATGAGATATCTTGCTGCTTATACCCAGCGTGGTGACAAGATTAGCAAGGAAATACAGCAAACCGCTCTTCGAGTCCTGAAATGCAATCCCGACTACCCTCCCGACCAGAACACGCAAGACATCTTTGGCGGACCGATCCCGTGGAAGGAGGTGGAGAATGCCGACTGACAAGGATTTCGTCGTCAAGATTCCTCCGATGCGGGACACAGACAATATCACCCCGCCGAAGATCAACATCCCGCCCATCCCTCCGGATACGCCCAACACCACGGTGATCCACGGACATGCCAATCCGAAGACCTGTCGCCGGCAGGCGGCCTATCTGTGCAAGCTGGTCTACAAGGACCCGCCGCCGACGGGTGGTTTTTCGACGCTTTATCCGGACAAGATCGCCGAGGCGGAGAAGAACTGGGAAGAATGGGGTGATGGCTTGAACGATCAAGCCAATACAGGGCTTGTCGCCAAGCTCTACAAGGTGAAGGGTTACGATCCGAACAGCAAGACCGATGTCTGCCCGCCGACGCTGGTGTTTCGCGGAACCGATTTCGACGACATGCGCGATTTCGCCTTCTGCGTCATCCTCAAGATTACGCCTGGCGCAGGCGAGACGCCGGTGATCGATCTGCAGGACGTGCTGGAAAAGCAATATCCCGGCGGCGAGATCATGTTCACCATGGACAAGCGGCTGAAAGGCAAGAGCCGCAAGGAGCTTATTGCCGATAATTTCATTCCCGTCACGCTTCTGAACAGTTCCGGTGCATTTCGACTTTTGGGCGTTCCCTATCAGGCCAGCCTGCAACTGATCTTTCTCGGCGGGCCGAATGGCGACTGGGCCAACAATGTTGAACAGGGATTGGGGAAGCCAAGCGAGCAATATAAGAAGGCAACTATTTACGCGCGTACGACCGTTGCGGATAAGATCAAATCGGGCCAAGACCGACGCCTGAATATTGCCGGCCATTCGCTCGGCGGTGGGCTGGCAAGTGCCGCAGCGACGATTGTTGAGCATTATTACCATACAGAAATCACCACACTATGCCACACCTTCAATCCTTCTGGCGTCAATACCGAAACGGTCAAGCCTGCCTCGCTCGGCGAGGCGACGATCAATGCATTCGGCGTGCGCGATGAAATCCTGACGACGATCGAGACCCGCGCCGGGCAATTGCCGTTTCTCGGCGCAATTCTGCGATGGGCGAAGGCGGAGGCGAATATCGACGGGTTTCCCGCGCCCGCGGGCTCCGGCGATCCGCCGCAAACGCGACCCGTCGTCTTGCCGACCGGCGGTATCGGCCAGCAAATCATCCCCACCTGGCAGCCGCCCGCGCGGGGCGCGGAACTGCCCGTCGTCTGGCCGATCACTGCGCAGACCGTCTTTCCAGCCGCAACGGCCAATAACTTTCGTCTGACCCTTGCGCTGGACGGGATTCTCAACAGTTCGACCTCGTTCGTGCAGGCGCTCAACCTGCTTTCCGCGCGCATCCCCGGCTGGGTGGAGGACGCGGTGAATGCCAATTCGAAGATAAGGGTGCCGCCGCCCGGTCCGAACACATCCTATCAGCCCTGGGTTTATGACAAGTTCACCTTCGGAGACTTGCTTGGAAAGATGGCACAGGACCGAACAAGGACCGTTGCCAAAGCCTACAGAGGTTTCCTTGATGCACAGGTCGTTCTTCCGGTGGTCGCGCCCGCGCTCGTCACCTTCGCCCTGGAATTTTCGTGTTTGCAGACTCTCTTCGAAGTGTCATCGGCCTATCACGGTATGGACTATGTGATCGCGACCTTCGAGCAATATCTGGATACAGAGTAATGATCCCCGAAATCTCGCTTCCTTTCCCATGCCTGTTCTTCCGCCACTGGTATCTGGATGGCAGTGAGATGGGGGTGCTGGTGGTGCGGGCGGTGTTCGAAATCCACGAGGGCAGACGCGCGCTGCTGCCGAAGGCGCAGCCGGAGATGGCGCTTTCGGATGTGTTTTGGGGGGAGGCGAATGTCTCGTCGCTGAAAGCCGAAAGCGAGAACGCGCCGTTCAAGCCGCGAACTGATCTGACCTTTTCCGCAATTGCCCGTTCGCCGGAGGAAAAGCAGCTCACGAGCTGGCCGGTGCGGGTCGATATCGCCCGACCCGCGGAGGATGGCGCGGCGCCTCAGATCATCGGCAGCCACGGCTTTCATGTGTTCGGCGAAAGGCTGATGGAGCCGGAAACGGTGAAGGGCGGCAAGCGCTGGCGGCTTTCGGATGCGACGCCGGTCACGCAAGTGCCGATCGTCTACGAGCGCGCCTATGGCGGCACGGCGAGGATCGATGACGAGAGCGAGGATGCCCATGTGTTCAACCCGATCGGTCGCGGCATGATCAGCGACTATCTGCTGGAGGCTGGCAAGGCCTTCCCGCGACACGCGGCGCTCAAGCTTGAGAACGGATTTGAACGGTGCCAGCGGTAACGGCCGCAGGTGCGGCCGCTCCTCGGCAAAGGCTTGCGTGACGATGCGAAGGGTCGTGGCATGCTTTCTCGGATTAGCAACAGTGTCCAGCCAGTGCCGCAACTGGGCATTCAGGTCATCGAGATTGCGAAACGAGCGGGCCAGGAAGAAGTCCTCTCGGATTATAACGGAACGGCCGCTCGACCTTGCCCTTCGTCTTGGCACGATAAGGTTTGCATGCCTTGGAATGGAAACCGTAGTGGCGTGCTAGATCGATGAGCGCGCAATTGTAGATGATGCCCTCCGTCTGCCCTTCGCCGATAACGGCAGTCTTCATCCGATCGTAAAGCACCTCCCTTGGATCGCCGCCAAGGGCTTCGAACGCAGCGATATGGCAGCGCAGGACGGTCGGCAGGTTCTGATGCATGACGAAGCGCGCCCAGATGAGGCGGCTATGCCCCAGCACCATCGAGAACAGCCACACAATCCTCGGCGTCATTGGTTCGTCGGTGAATATGACATGAAACTGGGCGAAATCGACCTGAGCCTGCTCGCCAGGCGGCGTCTCAAAGCGCACTTCGAAACCCTGGCTGGCCGGAGGCCGCACATCGCGAAGAAAATCCGTCACGGCGGTGTAGCCGCCCTTATAGCCTCGCTCGCGCAGTTCTCGAAATAGCCGGCTCCCGGTCAGGCCGGGGTAGGCCTTCACGCGCTCCCGCAGATAAGAAGCAAACGGATCGATCACCGTTGCCCGAGGCTTTCTGGGGCCATAGGCTGGAGCCTCAAGACCGCGCTCTATGTATTTGCGCACCGTCTTGCGGTCGATGCCCGTTTCTCTGGAAATCGCCGACACCGTCAGCCCCTGATGATGCAGATCCAGTATCATAATTGTCTCCCTCAGCTTGATCACCAAAATCCCCCTTCCGACCATTGGAAGAAGTATCGGCGATGACGCGCCGCCCGGGGGGGGGGGGGGGGGGGGGGGGGGGGGGGGGGGGGGGGGGGGGGGGGGGGTGT
>NZ_JBAKFR010000051.1:0-19658 GCF_053484295.1 Martelella sp. AMO21009 | reverse complement strand
CCGCGACCGAATTATTCCGCCGCTTCCGTGGCCGACTTTTGCACCGCCGTTCTCACGAATTTGCAATTCTGCTCTATGCCGGTCTCTTTCTTGTGGGCATTTCGGCACTTGTCTGGGTTTATTTTTTTGCGCTTCGATCATGGAACGCCACGAACGGATCGGCCTACCGCCTATCGGTTTCACAGGCGGTTGACTGCCTTAAATTCTGGTCCTCCGATCTTTGCCGCAGTCGCTTCATTCAGGCATTCGGCTACGTCCCGGCCGATCTGGCTCAACTGCAATGGTTGTGGGCTGCCACGCTTGTGGCAGGCATCATTGCCATTGCGATCGGCGGCTATATTGCCTTCCTCATGCCATCGGAAAAATGGATCAAGTCCGGTCGGACTGTCGCAGGCATGCCCGAACTGCTACGAGCCGCAAAAGCCGAAAAGATCGACAAGAGGGACGGCCTTCATTGGTTCAATGGATGGCGACTGGCGCTCGAACGCGAGGTGCGACACTTCATCATCTTTGGCTCCATTGGCGGTGGCAAGACGCAAACCATGATCGGGCTGATCGTCTCGGCGATCGCGCGACATGACAAGGTTCTCGTCTTCGATATCAAGGGAGACTTTACCGAGAAGCTGCCCTCAACGATCAAGTCGGATGGTTCCAGGGTGCAGCCAATCATCATTGCTCCGCAGGATCGGCGATCCCATGTTTGGGATATCGCCAAGGATCTGCGCATTGCAGAGGATGCCGTTGAGCTGGCCACGCGACTGATCCCTGAATCAAGAGATCGGTTCTTTTCCAACTCGGCCCGCGCCGTGCTGGCCGCGTGCACCATACGCCTTATGCATGAGAACCCCGGAAGGTGGACGTGGGCCGATCTGGTGGCCGAGACGCGCCGAGACCATCTTGAACTTCTGGAGGTCGCGCATCGCTATCACCCCGACGCGGTTCGCTTTCTGGATGCTGACTATCGACAAGTCGCCTCGACGCTTTCGACGCTCACCGCTGATACGAACACGCTGCGTCTGCTCGCAACGGCGTGGGCGAGTTATGAAGGTCTGGAACGTTTCTCGCTGCGCGACTGGCTGCTCTACAAAACAGAAAGACGCACCGTCATCCTGCAAAAGTCCGGCCGGTTTTCTGACCAATCTGACGGCTGGATCAGCGCGTTTCTCACCATTGCTTCCGGCATCGTGTCCGATCCGGAACTTGGCGACGCCAAGCTCCGTCGCATCTGGTTTTTCGTCGACGAATTCGCCCAGCTGCCGAAGATCAGCCGGTTTTCAGCGCTACTGGATATCGGGCGATCGAAGGGGGTTTGCGTGTGCCTCGGCGTTCAGGATATTGCACAGATCCGTGACACCTATGGGCGCGAACGCGCCGATGCGTGGATGTCGATCGTCGGAACGAAGATCATCGCCAAAGTGAATTCGGGACCGACCGCGCAGCGACTTGAAAGCGATGTCGGTCAGGCCACAGTGGTCTATAATCGTCGTGAGCCGAGAGGAAACGGGTTGGAATGGGTGCGCGACGAGCGGCGCGAGAACACGATTGAGCGCTCCGAATTCGAGACGCAGCTCGGACCTCGCAAGAACGGCATCGATGTCCTCGTCACCGGCATTGGCGAGGACGTCTACAAGGTGCGCGTTCCCTACACCACCCTCCCCCAAGCGCGCGATGCCCAAGCGCCAGCGCAATGGACCCTCGACCTTATCACTGCCAGCCGACTTGAAGGTTTCACGACTGACGACGATATTGAGACCGGTCAGACGGACTGTGGCGCAAACTATCCGAAAGAGGCCATTGACGTTCTCAAGGGAATGGAGCCGGTCGACACGCCCAGGAACACAGCGCTGGTAGAAGGCGCCACGCACGACCTGTTCGACGGGCGACCGCCGGGGATCTGAAGATGCTGGGACAGTTTGATCTTTTCCCGACTGAAGTGCTCCTGCGCCGCATCGAGCCGGCCACGAATAAGTGGCGGTTCTATCATCTCAGTATCGAGGGCGGCCTGTTCGGGGACTGGTGCCTTGTGCGCCGCTGGGGCCGGATCGGGACCAGCGGTCAGCTGAAGCTCGATTGGTTCACCTCAGCCGGACAGGCCCATGACGCACTCGCCATTCTGGAGCAAAGCAAGCGCAAGCGTGGCTACCGCGGCTGACGCGTGGTTCACGCACGGTGGTCACGCCATCAACAGGCATCAAACGGCCTGCCGCGCAGCAGGCCGGCAGAAATACACTTAGGAAGCGGCTCGATGTTCTGACGCGCTCGATGCCGCCCCTGCAGACAAGGCTGGAACAACCTGAATTTTAAGATCGAGCGCTTTGGCCACTTTCATCAAAGTTGCCATTGTCGGGTTCCCGTTGCCGGAAAGCGCGCGTGAAAGACCTTCCCGAGAAAGCCCGGTGTCACGCGCCAACTGGCTCATATTGCGCGCCCGTGCAATGGTTCCAAGAACGACAGCGATATATTCAGGATCGTCTCCGCCTTCTTCCATCGCGGCATCCAGGAAGGCAGCAATGTCTTCGTTGGTTTTCAGGTAATCGGCCGCATCGAAACGGCTAAAAACTTCCTTTGCCATAGTTTCAATCCTTCCACTCGTCGGCCAGCATTTTTGCGGCCTTGATGTCCTTTTTCTGCGTCGACTTGTCGCCACCGCAAAGCAAAACGATAATCAACTCGCCGCGCCTCATATAGTAGACCCGATATCCCTTGCCGTAATGAATTCGAAGCTCGGAAATCCCCGATCCCACGGGCTCCACATCACCGGGATTGCCCATTGAAAGTCGCACGAGGCGAGCGGCGACCTTTGCGGCCACAGTTCGGTCTTTCAGGCTCGAAAGCCAGCGATCAAATGTTGCCGTTTTGATTAACTCGACCATATGCCTACTATAAGTCACACATTGCTGAATTGCAAACTATAAATCACAGCTTATTCATGACAAGTGCCTATGCGACAGTGCTCGCTCTGTCGTACACTGGCTGTCTTGGTTTCAGCCCTCTTCTTCCACTACAAGGCATGGGACAGCGGCTTTCTGACGCAAGATATCCTGGCTGTTCGTATATCGGAACCGATAACAGGAAGGCGTCAAGTGTGAGCGGCGGAGTAAATTCAGGCCACGGGGCGGAGCAAAACAAGGCCACGCGGCGGTCTTATCCCGCCACCCACGAACGGGGAAAGCGAAGTGCTGTCAGATAGATAAATCCCCATCTCTATGAATTCATCCCTTGCCTGGAAGGGAACGGATGAAGAACGAGGGTGGCCTGAATTTACTCTGCCGTTTATAGCGTCAAGCCTTCCTGAAACCGACCTCATTCGAGGTCAGCGTTCCAGGCTGCCATGTCCTGCTCAAACTGAAGCTCCTCTGCCGCTGCCTGCGCCTCCAGCTTCTCAAGTTCTGCTTCAGCATCCTGCCGCTCGGCCTTCGAAAAGTCGCAGTTCATCAGCTCGGCGCGAAGCTCATTGATCTGATCGATGGTCGTCATGTTTCCGTCTCCTTTTGTTGACGGAAACCGGACACGGGTGATCGCAGGGCAGTGTCAATGATCGCGAAGCGACCGGCAGCGCCGGAGGATGGGGGTGCCGATTTTGTTACTGCCCGCAGGGCAGCGGCAAAATTGATGGTGTGGACGGCCCTCCGAAACCGCAGCGCGAGATGATACGATCACCGCGCTCCAGCAATTCAAAGGAACCGCACCATGTCTTTAGAGAATATCGCTGTCGTTGGTCTTGATCTGGCCAAGAACGTTTTTCAGGTACATGCCGTTGATAACACTGGGTGTGTCGTTGCTCGCCGCCAACTCCGCCGAAATCAGTTGCTGCAATTCTTTGAACAGATCCCGCGTTGCCTAGTCGGTATGGAAGCCTGCTCGACTTCTCATTTCTGGGCGCGAGAACTCGGCAAGTTGGGCTTCGAGGTCAAGCTGATGCCGCCAGTATATGTGAAGCCCTATGTCAAACGCGGGAAGAACGATGCTGCAGACGCCGAGGCGATCTGCGAAGCGGTCACACGCCCTACGATGCGTTTCGTGCCGATCAAGAGCTGCGAGCGGCAAGCACTGCTAATGCAACACAAGACGCGAGATCTACTCGTTCGTCACCGAACTGCGCTCATCAACGCTCTCCGTGGCCACCTCGCGGAGTTTGGCATTATTGCTCCGCAGGGAGCGATGGGCGTGAAGACCGCGCTCGAAGCGCTGCATGCGGCAAGAGATGAGCTACCCGCGCCAGCAGTGCAGGCGCTGGAACACATTCGAAACCAACTACAAGAACTCAGTCAGAAGATTGCCGAGTTGGATCGCATTATCATTGCGTGGTGCAGGAGCGACGCGGCCGCCCGTCGCTTGATGACCATCCCTGGCGTAGGTTCACTGACGGCGGCGGCTATCGTCGCTTCGGTTGGGGATGCTGCGGAATTCAGATCGGCACGGCAATTCGCGGCCTGGCTCGGTCTGACGCCACGACAGAACAGCAGTGGCGGGAAAGAACGGCTCGGCCGGATCAGCAAGCAGGGAGATCGAACCATCAGGCGATTGCTGGTGGTCGGAGCGACTGCGGTTGTTCGGCGAGCCCGCCTCGATGCATCTTCATTTCCGTGGATCGCACGGTTGCTGGATCGAAGACCTGCAAGGCTAGTGTCCGTGGCGATCGCCAACAAAACCGCGCGCATTGCGTGGGCTATTCTCAGACGGGAGGAAGTGTATCGGCCGGCAACGGCCTGAGGGAATCCCGTTCGACCATCACCGGTCGGGCGGTGGAATGAAGGACTGAGTTGTGATGGCGAACCGGTTTGGCCGGGGATGGATGAAAGCCTAGGTGCCCCCAGCGCCTCGAGCGCGCAAAATTGATTGGCAATCCGTCTGCGGACTTCATCAGGGCCAGCAGCATATGAGCTGCGATAAAAGGCCGGACACATGACTGAACCTTATTGGCCGCCAACATAAATAAAGTCTTGCATTCCACGGGCCGTCCACACATGGGGGAACCGTTCGTCATTGACGCTCACCAAGGAGCCGTTCGCTATCCCGGCAGAAAAAGAAGAGAACCGCGGCCTCAACGGCCGCGACCGAATCCGGCGTCCAACCGGCAATCTACGCCGCGAGACCGCGAAGATGGGATTCTAGCCGAGGCCGTGCCCAAAGTCGTCGTCACGCCCCCTACTCTCTCGGGCGTTCGCGGGGGTCTTCTGTGGCGTTTCGAACACGACATGCTGGCCTTGCTCGGGCAACGGCCGTGGCAGGTCCTTTGTCTTGCCGACGAGAATATTCTTCTTGTCATGCATCATGAAATCCGACCCACCAACCCCGACAAGAACGCCATCATAGCGGCGGCCAGGCTCGGTCGTTGCCATATAGCGATTTTGCCAGTCAAAGCCTTGCGAGGTCAGGAACTTCTGCGCCTTCTCCAGCGCCTGCACACGTTCCGGATCAGAAATCTCGCGGAACATTCGCTTGAAGGCATCGACATCGCCGCGTTCATGACCGGCAATGCTGGCCTGCGCCATGCGCTCGGCCGACACGACATCAAAGTTCAGTTCGTGACCGGCGTTCCTCGCCAGCGCGATCATGAACTCCCTCTGCGTCCGGCCATTGCCCTCGCGAAACGGATGAATCGAGTTGAGCCGATTGAAGTAAACTGCGGCCTGGTCGGCAAACGTCTCCCTATTGAAACCGCGCAGGAAGTTCTGACCGCACAGGTCCTCGGAAAATCGGTCCAGTGCGCTGGAAATGGCCGGACCGATCGCGAATTGCTCGCCGTCGATCTTCTGCATGGTCGGCATTGTCGCGACAGTGCCATCAGAAAGCTGAACCCGCTCGTTTCGGGTGCGCCCGGCCCATTCATAGACGTCCTGAAAAAGATGATGGTGAAGCGCTTTCAGGTGCCGCGTATCAAAGGTCGGCTGCGGCCCGCCCCCAAGACGCAGTTCGATCAGCCGGCCCGCGACCCGTTCCGCCTCAACGGCAGAGAGCTTGTCGGGATCGGTCAAGCCATCGATGTTCTTGAGGGTGCCGTTTTCGTAAGCGTAGTTCGTCATCCGTTGGCG
The DNA here is from genome assembly GCF_053484295.1 of Martelella sp. AMO21009. Taxonomy (NCBI): domain Bacteria; kingdom Pseudomonadati; phylum Pseudomonadota; class Alphaproteobacteria; order Hyphomicrobiales; family Aurantimonadaceae; genus Martelella; species Martelella sp. AMO21009. The sequence goes on along the minus strand of NZ_JBAKFR010000051.1, from coordinate 13,623 downwards.
GCGCGGAACTCTTTGAGCATCGGAACGATGTCGGAGGCCTCTATCTCGCCGCGAACGAAAGCCTCGAAAATGTGATCGGTGGCAGGATCGCGCTTCAGGCCTTCCATGGCATTGGAATGATCGGCGCTGTTGACCAGCCGGCGCCGCTTTTCCATCTCGGCATCGGAGATGCGCGTCTTTTCAAGGGTGCTCGCCATGGTCTTTTCCTTCTTCAGATCGGTGAGATTTTACAGCCAGCCAAGCCGGTCTTCCTGGAATCTCTCAACCCTCGAACCGGCACGGTCCTGCTATGCACTCTCGCTCGAGGACAACAAATCCGGCGTAGGTCTATCGACCACGCCAACTATACCAGAACCAGAAGAAGAATTCTCTTGTTTTTATATGTTTGACCCGGTGATCGGGGGTGCGTCAATCGTCTCTGCGGAGCCGTTTCGCCGGCAACGGAACGAACAGGTCATGAAACACGACCAACGCCGTATCAGGCTCGACAGCGTAGCGGCCGTTCTTCGTGACCTTATAGAACAGTCCCATCTCCTCGAGCACGACGCAGTTGCGCGGGATCGTAAACCGACTGACGCCAAGACGGTCGGCAAGCATTTGGAGGGGCAGGATGCCGCCATCGAGCTGCGGATCATAGATCAGCCCGATCAGGCCCATGCGCAACATGGGCAACAGATTCACATACCGGCTCGGCCGGTTCTCGATGACACTCGCAATCTTGATCGAGTTCACGCCCACTGTACCAGGCGGAATCTGCTCCAGTACAGGTGGTCCGTCGAACCACACAAACGGGTCATGCGGTTGCGCGCCCAATCCTTTGATGATTTCGTCTCGGGTCATTCTCTCGCGACAGCTGTTCAAGCCCACATAGTGCTTCTTCTATATGCGTCAACGCCCGTCATGAACCACGACACCCCCACGGGTGTCGGTCGTTGACTTGATAATGGCGGGCCTTTCTCAATGCATGATACTTAATTTGAGTAGGGCTGGGACACAAGTGCGGACTATTCGGGTCGGCGCGGATTTACCGGAACCGGCGCGGCGGATACCGCCGCGCCGGTGAAACCTTAGCTCCAGGGGATCACGGTCATCAGGTCATCATCGTCCTGGCCGGGAAACTTGCCGAGGTTTGCACGGAAGGCCCGGCTCGGGGTCGCAGCAGTCAGCTGCAGGTACTCTTCGCCGTTCTGGTTCGTCTGACGCCAGATGCCGCCAACCTCGATCTTCCGGCCTCGCGGGGATACGCCATACAGGCGGTAGACAGGCGCTTTCGGGTTCGTGCTGTTGAGCTCTTCGCCAGTGATGTCGAAGTCGAAGTCCAGTGCGGCGATGTTGCCTTCCAAAGTGCCGTTGTCGTTGAAGCGGATGAAGTTGATCAGGTCTGCCATTGGTATGTCTCCGTTGTTTGATCGAATTGACAGGGACGCCAGGAAGGACCGGAAAAGGATGACGGCACCCTTCAGGGCCGCAGCGAAGCGAAGGGCGGCGGAGAACACAAAAAGACGGAGGGTTTGCCGAAGGCGGAAACCGTCTTTTTTGGGCGGAGACGTTGCTGACAGACACCGGGCCTTACAGTCCCATCGTCAATTGATCCCAACAACAACAACGGCAAGACATTCCTCCGCCATGGCAGTTTGCATCAGCTTTGCGCAAAAAGCGCCGAAACCGGAAAGAAAACAGTCCGGATGAACGACGAAGCACGGGGCGTGTCTATCAAAGCACAATCGAAAGCACTCTCTCGATGTGGGGTTCGCAGCGATCATCGAAAGTCGCGCGGCTTCACCTTGATCTCATCAATATGCCCATACGGGTCGAACATATCGCGCGGCTTCGGCATCCCGCGCGGATCAGGCGCCGGCGATCCATGATGAAACTCGTCACCCCGCCCGTGCGGAAGCGGAAAGGCCGTATCTCGGGTTCCGACGCTTGCCAGTTCCGCCGACAGATCGATAAGCTCGCGGGCGACGATATGAACGACCTCGCCCTCTCGCTGGACCCGCCCTTTGACGCCAAGCATGCCCGACCCGAGAACAGTGCGGCGGTACTTCTCGAACACCTTGGCCCAGACCACGAGATTGGCGACGGCGGTTTCGTCCTCAAGCGTGATGAACATCACGCCCTTGGCGGAGCCGGGTCGCTGGCGCACGAGAACGAGACCCGCGAGGTTGACCCAGCGGCCGTCGCGCAGCGAGACGGCTTCGGCGCAGGACCTGAACCGCTGTCGGGTCAGCTCCGACCGCAGAAACGATACCGGATGCTTCCTGAGGGTCAGGCCCAGATGGCCGTAATCCTCGACCACTTCCCGGCCGGCCTCCATGGGTTTCAGAAGGGTCTGCGGCTCTGCCTGCTCGGGGACAATGCCGGCCTCACGCCTTGCAGCAGCGGCAAAGAGCGGCAGCGGTTCGTCCCTCAGGGCCTTGATCGCCCAGAGCGCCTCGCGGCGGGCAAGCCCGAGCGAGGGCCGGAACGCATCGGCTTCTGCGAGCTCCACCAGGGCGGCGGCCGGAATGCCGGCGCGACGCCAGAGGTCGTCGACCGAAGCAAAGGGCGTGTCTTCGCGACAGGAGACCAGCCGGGCAGCCTCGGCATTGGCGAGCCCCTTCACCAGCCGCAGCCCAAGGCGGACGGCGAAACGCCCGTCGTCGCGATCGGTCGGTTCCAGCGTGCAATCCCAGCGGCTTGCATTGACGCAGACCGGACGGACCTCGACGCCGTGGTCGCGGGCATCGCGCACGATCTGAGCCGGTGCATAGAAGCCCATGGGCTGGGCATTGAGCAGCGCGCAGCAAAAGACATCGGGATGCCAGCACTTCATCCAGGACGAAGCATAGGCGATCAGTGCAAAGCTCGCCGCATGGCTCTCCGGAAAACCATAGGAGCCGAAGCCTTCAAGCTGCCGGAAGGTACGTTCGGCGAATTCGCGCTCATAGCCATTGGCGACCATGCCATCGATCAGCTTGGCGCCGAACTTTGACACCCCGCCGGTGTGCTTGAACGTTGCCATGGCGCGGCGGAGCTGATCGGCCTCTCCGGCGGTAAACCCAGCGCAGTCAATGGCCACCCGCATGGCCTGCTCCTGAAACAGCGGCACGCCAAGCGTCTTGCCAAGCACCGCTTCAAGCTCGGGCTTCGGATAGGTCACGTCTTCCTTGCCTTCGCGCCGGCGCAGATAGGGATGAACCATGTCGCCCTGGATCGGCCCGGGCCGGACGATCGCGACCTCGATGACCAGATCGTAGAAGGTGCGCGGCTTGATCCGTGGCAGCATCGCCATCTGCGCGCGGCTTTCGATCTGGAAGGTGCCGAGCGTGTCGGCCTTTCGGATCATCGCATAGGTGCGCGGATCCTCGGCCGGTATGGTGGCGAGATTCAGCCGGATATCCTTATGTTCCACCAACAGGTCGAAAGCGCGGCGCATGCAGGAGAGCATGCCAAGCGCCAGAACATCGACCTTCATGAATTTGAGAACGTCGATATCGTCCTTGTCCCATTCGATGACCTGCCGGTCTTCCATGGCAGCCGGTTCGATCGGCACCAGTTCGTCGAGCCGGTCGCGGGTCAGGACAAAGCCACCCGGATGCTGTGAGAGATGGCGCGGCGTGCCGACGAGTTGTCGCGCAAGCTCCAGCGCAAGCCGAAGCCGTCTGTCGCCCATATTGAGGTTCAGTTCCTGGGCGTGCTTCTCCTCGACGCCCTCGGACCAGCCCCAGACCTGTGAGGACAGCGTTTTGGTCAGATCCTCGGTCAGTCCGAGCGCCTTGCCGACATCCCGGAGCGCCCCTTTGGCGCGGTAACGTATGACGGTCGAACAGAGCGCGGATCGATCGCGACCATAGGTCTGGTAGACCCACTGGATGACGTCCTCTCTGCGTTCGTGCTCGAAATCGACATCGATGTCCGGCGGCTCGCGCCGTTCTTCCGAGACGAAGCGTTCGAACAGGAGATCATTGCGGTCCGGATCGACCGAGGTCACGCCGAGGACATAGCAGACGGCAGAGTTGGCGGCCGATCCGCGACCCTGGCAGAGAATATCCCTGGTGCGGGCAAAACGCACGATCGCATTCACCGTCAGGAAATACGGCGCATAGTCCAGCCTCTCGATCAGCGCCAGCTCATGATTGAGGTTGGAGCGCACCTTGTCCGGCAGGCCTTCGGGGTAGCGTTCGGCGGCACCTTCCCAGGTGAGCTTTTCCAGTGCCTGCTGCGGTGTCAGGTCCGGAAAGAGCTTTTCCTCCGGATACTGATAGGCGAGTTCGGTGAGCGAGAACCTGCAGCGGTCCATGATCTCGATCGTGCGGGCGAGCGCTTCCGGGTAGCGATCGAACAGCCGGTGCATTTCTTCAGGCGGTTTCAGATACCGATCGGCAAAACGCTCACGGCGATGACCGAGTTTGTCGATGGTGACATTATGCCGGATGGCGGTGACAAGATCCTGCATCATCTGCCGGTCCACCGCGTGGAACAGAACGTCATTGGTGACCACGGTCGGAACTCGGGCTGCGGCAGCGAGGTTCGATAACTGCCAGAGGCGGAGCTGATCGTTCGGCCGCCGTCGGAGTGTCAGCGCCAGATAGGCACGATTCCCGAAAGCGTCCCGCAGGCGCCGCAGATGCATGGCGCAGTCATCATCGGCCCGATCCGGCACCACGACGGCAATCAGCCCCTCGCCATAGGCCACGAGGTCGGTCCATTCGAGATGGCACTTGCCTTTGCCGGCCCGCTTCTTGCCGAGCGACAGCAGGCGGCAAAGCCGGGCATAGGCCGCCCGGTCGGTTGGATAGACGAGAACCGGCAGGCCGTCGGCAAGGTCGAGGCGGCAGCCGACCACCAGCCGGACGCCGGTCTGCTTTGAGGCTTCGAATGCCCGCACGACACCAGCCAGCGAATTGCGGTCAACGACACCTATGGCGTCGATGCCGAGGTCTGCGGCGCGGGCGAACAGCTCGTCGCAACTGCTCGCCCCGCGCAGAAACGAGAAATGGGTGGTGACCTGCAGTTCGGCGTAGCGCGGCCCGGTCATCCGAAAATCCCATGGATGAACCAGCGGTGCGAACCGCTATCCTCATGCTCGCCGTCGCCGGAGCGGAACAGCCAATAACGCTCGCCGGTGTCATCCTCGACCCGGAAATAATCCCGGACGGCGGTCAGTTCTGCATCCCGCTTCCACCATTCGCCACGGACCCGCTCCGGTCCATCGGCACGACGGATACGACGGCGCACGCCGCGCCAGGTGAACCAGACGGGCGGGTGGTCTGGGAGAAGTGCCATGGTCTCGATTGGTTCCGGTCGCGGCAAAAGCCGCGGCGGCCGCGGCCAGTCGCCTTCCCAGGTAAGACCGGTTTCCGGTGCCAGCGGGGCAATACGGGCGACCGAGCGTTCCGGCACATCACTTTGAACCGGCACGAAACGACAGAGCCGGTGTTCGCCGACGCGGTTGGCGAGGACATCGACGAGGTCGGAAACATCGGCTTCCGGCTCCTCGATCAGGGAGGAGATCGTCTGCTTCTCCCGCAAGGGTTCGGCCTGGATGGCGACCAGCACCATGATCTCGATCCCGAATCCCGGATCGACGCTCTCCAGCCTGTCGCGGAACAGGCGGACAAGGCGTTTCGGATCGCGCACCGGCTGGGCAGTGCCGATGCGGATGAACTGCATGGTGTTGTCGACACGGTGGAACAGAAGATCGAGCCGCCGGGCGCCAAGGCCGCGCTTTTCGAGTTCAAGACAGAGGGCGTCGACGAGTTTGCCGATATAACGGGCAATGGTCTCCGGGGCGCCGATCGGTTCGGCAAAGGCCTTGCGCACCTCGACCAGCTCCGGCGAGCGGATCGGATCGACCGGCTCGGCAATCCGGCCAAGCGCCTGGTCGAGCCGCCGGACCACTTCCGGGCCGAAGCGCAGTGTCAGCGGCGCGCGCGGCTGATCCAGCAGCTCGCCGATAGTCTCGAAACCGAGTGTGTGCAGGTCGGACACTGTCGCGGGATCCGGCCTGAGCGCTGAGAGCGGCATGGTTCGCAGCATCGCCTCGCTTTCTCCCGGTGGAATCACGATCGCGGGTCGTGCCAGAAACCGGGCAGCGGCATGCGCGGCGCCCCACGTGTCCGCGACGGCAGCACGCGCCTCGACAGCGGCCGCTGCAAAGCGCCTGATCATGTCGGCAAGCATGGCGTCCTCTCCGCCATGCAGATGGTCAGCGCCGGTCGTGTCGATGACCAGACCATCCGGAGGATCGGCCATCACCACCGGCGAAATTCGCTGAAGGGCCCAGAGCGCCAGCTTGTTCAGCCCCTCGGTTTCGGCGGCAGGATCGGAATCGGCAATGATAAGGCCCGGCACAAGGGCTTGCGCCTTGGTGACGACCATGCCGATACGGACGCCAAGCTGTTCGGCATTGGCGTCGATTGCCGTGATCAGACGGCGGCGGCCGATGCGGCCGGCCATGACAAGCGGCGCATCAGCGGGAGGCGATGCGTCGCCCGACTTCCTTCTGAGGCGATCCGTCGGCCACCTCGGAAGGAAGAGAGAGACGACCCGTGTCATCACACGCCTCCAGTTCAAAATCAGCACTTTCGCCGGCACGACATCGGATAAGCTCTACCAGCCAGCGCGCGCGGCCAAGGCCGGGAACGGGCAATGGCCGCGAGGGCAGGACGGAAACCCGCCAGCGGGTGACGCTTGCCGTCGGCTGCCCGAAGTCGCCGGCCTCGGTCTGCCGTCGCCAGCGGCGCAGGGCCAGCCCGATCGTGTTGGAGTTCTCGGCCGCCAATTGCAATCGGCGCGAGGCCGTCATCGAGAGGCGCGCCGTCTCGGCGACAACTGCGCCGAGGCCGCCATGACGAAGCCCTTCCTCGAAACAGGCGAGCAGCGCCTTCTCGTCGCCGGCCTCGACATAGATTACCCGGTCGGGCTGAAGCCCGGCCTGGGCGATGGCCGGTGCAAAGAGATCGGGACGCGTGACCACCCAGAGCACCTTGCCTCGGGTGCGCGCGGCAATGCCCGCCACGAACAGTGCAGCAGCCGCTCCATCGACAGCGCCATTGCCGCCACCTGCCACCTCATGCAGACAGCCAAGCGCCAATCCGCCGCCCGGCAGCCTGCGATCGATGTCCTTCAGGCCGAAGGGCAGGACAGATCGCGCGCGTCCGCCCGGTCCTTCAAGATGCGCGATGCGCTCTCGAAGCTCTGCGATGGCGGGACTGGCGGCGTGGCTCGGCATGATGTTGGACAGTCTCCTTCAGGACTTTGCAACGGCAGAATTCTCCGATATGTTCCTTATTTGTTCTTTCTCAGGTTTTGAGTCAATCGGCCTCATTGGTGGGCCCTGTGGACGGCGACCGGGACAGAAAACCGATGCGCACGGCGTGCATCGTTGAATCACAAGGGGTTTAGGGTAGGGCGGTATGAGTGCGGCGCATCTCGAAAAATTGAACGACAATCAGCGGGCCGCAGTTCTGCATGGCATGGATTTGCCTGATGGCGCCATTGGCGGTCCGTTGCTGATCATCGCCGGCGCGGGGTCCGGCAAAACCAATACGCTTGCCCACCGGGTTGCCCAGCTCGTGATCTCCGGAGCCGATCCACGCCGGATCCTGCTGATGACCTTTTCCCGTCGCGCTGCCGCCGAAATGGGCAGACGTGTCGAGCGAATCTGCGCGAAGGCGTTTGGAGACAAGGCGGCAATCATGGCCGACGGGCTTGCCTGGTCCGGCACGTTCCACGGGATCGGTGCCCGTCTGTTGAGGGAATATGCGATCGAGCTTGGCCTCGATCCGCAGTTCACCATCCATGACCGCGAGGATTCGGCCGACCTGATGAACCTCGCGCGACATGACCTTGGGTTCTCCAAGACAGAAAGCCGGTTTCCGGCCAAGGGCACCTGTCTTTCGATCTATTCGCGCACCGTCAATGCCGAGGCGCCGCTTGCGGAAATCCTGAGGGCCAATTTTCCATGGTGTAGCGCCTGGGAAAAGGAGCTGAGGGAGCTGTTTGCGGCCTATGTCGAGGCCAAGCAGATCCAGAACGTCCTCGATTACGATGATCTTCTGCTCTACTGGGCGCAGACCATGGGCGATCCAGTGCTTGCCGCCGAGATCGGCGGACGCTGGGATCATGTTCTCGTCGACGAATATCAGGATACCAACCGCCTGCAATCCTCGATCCTGATGGCGCTCAAACTTGGCGGGCGGGGGCTGACCGTTGTGGGCGATGACGCTCAGTCGATCTATTCGTTCCGGGCGGCCACGGTTCGCAACATCCTGGACTTCCCGAATGAATTCTCGCCGAAGGCCGACGTGATCACGCTCGACCGCAATTACCGGTCGACGCAGCCGATCCTTGCCGCCGCCAATGGCGTGATCGGCCTTGCCCAGGAGCGCTACACCAAGGATCTCTGGACCGACCGCGCCTCAACCGAAAAGCCGCGGCTGGTGACGGTCCGCGATGAGGGCGATCAGGCCCGGTTCATTGCCGACGAGGTGCTCGAAAACCGCGAGGGCGGCATGCGGCTGAAGGATCAGGCCGTGCTGTTCCGGGCAAGCCATCACAGTGGACCGCTTGAGGTCGAGCTCACCCGCCGCAACATTCCCTTCGTGAAGTTCGGTGGCCTGAAATTCCTCGATTCCGCCCATGTGAAGGACATGCTCGCAGGTCTGCGGTTTGCCCAGAACATGCGCGATCGTGTGGCGGGCTTCCGGCTGATGCAGCTCATACCTGGCGTCGGTCCGGCCTCGGCGCAAAATGCGCTGGATGCGATTGCGGAAACCGCCGATCCGGTCGGGACCCTCGCGGTACTGCCGGCCCCCTCGCGTGCGGTGGCAGATTGGCCGGGGCTTGTGTCGTTGGTGACGGACCTCCGCCAATCAAACATGGGCTGGCCCGCCGAGATCGGCCGGGTCCGGGCCTGGTATGAGCCGTATCTGGAGCGCATCCATGAAGACTTCGAGATGCGTCGCGCCGATCTGCTGCAGCTTGAGGACATTGCCGCTGGCTATCCGTCGCGGGAACGGTTCCTGACCGAGCTGACGCTTGACCCACCGGATGCCACCTCCGGCCAGGCCGGCGTGCCCCTGCTCGATGAAGACTATCTGATCCTTTCAACCATCCATTCGGCCAAGGGGCAGGAATGGCGCTCGGTCTTTGTGCTCAATGCCGTAGACGGCTGCATTCCCTCCGATCTCGGCGTCGGCACGGCCGAGGATATCGAGGAAGAGCGGCGCCTGCTTTACGTGGCCATGACCCGGGCACGGGACAGCCTGAACCTTGTCGTCCCACAGCGCTTCTTCACGCATGGTCAATCCTCGACCGGCGACAGGCATGTCTATGCCTCGCGAACCCGGTTCATTCCCGCTATGTTGCTGCAGCATTTTGAGAACAGGACATGGCCGGTGGTGAAGCCGGGGCAACAGAGCAACACCGGCCCGCGACAGGTTCGGCTTGATGTCGGCGCGCGGATGCGCGGGATGTGGCGCTGAGGGGAGAGGGAACTTGTGCAATCTCTATAATCTGACCACGACACGGGATGCCGTCGTCCAGTTTACGAAGGCCATTAGCGACAAAGCCGGATGGAACGAGCCGTCGCTAAATGTCTATCCCAACACGCTGGCGCCGATCGTTCGCGTCGATGGCGCTGGAAATCGGGAAATTGTCAGTGCCACTTGGGGTATGCCGACGCCGCCGGCCTTCGTCAAAGGCAAGGCCGATCGCGGGGTCACAAATATCCGCAACGTGGGATCTCCGTATTGGCGTCGCTGGCTCGGTCCGACAAGCCGCTGCGTTGTGCCGTTCACGTCATTTGCGGAGCCCGATCCCGCCAGCAAGGTGGAGGGCGGGCGTGTGCCGAATGCCTGGTTTGCGCAGAACCCCGACCGGCCGCTGATGTTCTTTGCCGGTTTCTGGACGCCCTGGAAGGGCGTGCGGAAGGTCCGCAATGGCGAACAGGAATATGAACTGTTCGGGTTCCTAACGACAACGCCGAACGAGATCGTCAGGCCCATTCATGAGAAGGCGATGCCGGCGATCCTGACGACGTCGGAGGAAGTCGATCTCTGGCTCACCGGCGACTGGGCCGATGTAAAACACCTTCAGCGATCACTGCCCGGCAACATGCTGGTCCTCGTCGACCCTCCTGAAAACCCCGCAGACGATTAACGTCGTCCCGGATCACGCTCTTGAGATGGTCATGGCCGCGCCGGATGAACTGACAGTTTTGGAAAGAGACCACCAGGTCGAAACGGATGATACCGCCCCGGTCATCCGCAAGATCATCCATGTCGACATGGATGCCTTTTATGCCTCCGTCGAGCAGCGCGACAATCCCGAACTGCGCGGCAAGCCGGTTGCTGTCGGAGGCTCTGCGGCCAGAGGTGTTGTCGCCGCGGCCAGCTATGAGGCGCGGGCGTTTGGCGTAAGGTCCGCGCTCCCCTCCGTGACCGCAAAGCGCCGCTGTCCCGACCTGGTGTTCGTGAAACCGCGGTTTGATGTCTACCGGTCGGTCTCGGCTCAGATCCATCAGATATTCGCCGAGCATACAGACCTCATCGAGCCACTCTCGCTCGATGAGGCCTATCTTGATGTGACCGAAAACAAGCAGGGGATCACGTTCGCAACCGAAATCGCGACGATCATCCGTGCCCGGATCAAGGAGGTAACCGGCCTCAATGCATCAGCCGGGATCTCCTATTGCAAGTTCCTCGCAAAGATGGCGAGCGACCTGAACAAGCCGAACGGCCAGGCGGTGATTACGCCGAAGATTGGGCCGGCATTTGTTGCTGATCTCGCTGTCAAGAAATTCCACGGCGTCGGGCCAGCGACGGCAGAGAAGATGCAGCGGCTCGGGATCGTGACCGGAGCCGATCTTCGAGAGAAGTCGCTCGCCTTCCTGCGTGACAACTTCGGCAAGTCGGGCGGGTGGTATTATCGGATTTCGCGGGGGATCGACGAGCGGTCTGTTCAGCCCGATCGGCCGCGCAAGTCGATCGGCGCGGAAGACACGTTTGCGGTTGATACCTTCGTGCTCGAGGCGGCAAAGGCGGAGTTGGTCCCGCTTACCGAGAAAGTCTGGCGCCATGCGCAAAACAAGCGGATCAGCGGGCGGACAGTGACGCTGAAGGTGAAATATGCGGACTTCCAGCAGATCACGCGGAGCCGGACGGTCCGTCAGAACGTGCGAAACGCAGATGAGATCGCCGAGATCGCTGGAGCGATGTTGACCCAGCTTTTTCCGGTGCAAAAAGGGATTCGCCTGCTCGGGGTTTCGCTGTCTTCGCTGGGTGACGAGCCAGAGACGCAAAGGCATACTCAGATGAGCTTTTTGTGAGCCGCGCCGAAGGAAACCAGGGCCGCCCCCGCCAGGCCTCATTTACGTCATGTGTACTGACGGTAAACGGAAATTGACCGTACACTTATGGCCTATGAAGAAACTAGCCCGTCTTATTCATGATCTGTCAGGTTTTCTGGGCAGCGATCGCGAGCATGGGGCGGCGTTGCGTCTGTTCACCGCGGTTGAGCTGGGACTTGGTGGCACGCGTTTGATGTTGAAGGGTCTGGGTTCTGCGGGGCATCGGCGCCCCGGCCTTCATGGCGCGCCCGGCTGCAAGGCGCCGGCGAGATGGCGGAAGAGCTCGGCCTCGGGGCATGCGGCGGCGAAGGCCATGCGGATGCGCGAGGCGGTTTCGGTGACGCGTGCGCCGAGCTTGAGGAGGCGCAGCCTGAGCGTGGCGAACTCGGCCTTGCGCAGGCAATCTGTTGCGGGCACGGCGTCGCGCAGTGTGAGCATCAGCCAGTAGGCGGCGGTGTGCAGGGTCAGGCGGACCTGATTGGCGATCGGTGAGCGGCAGGAGGTGCGGTCGGAGGCAAGCTGGCTTTTGTGCATCTTGATCAGGTTCTCGGCCTGACCGCGGGCGCAGTAGAGGACGTCGTAGATGTGCCCGGCGGAGCCTTCACCAAGATTGGTGACGACAAAGCGGATGTCGAGGCCCATCATGGTCGCCTCGATGCGCGCGCAGACGCGGCGCTCCACCTTCCAGGATTTCGCCCTGTACCGGGTTTCGGCATAGTCGCGCAGCACCGGTTTCTGTTCAAGGGCGCGGCGGGTGCGGATATCGTCGGCGGTCTCCTCGACGAGACGCTTGAGAACCGTGTTGCCGGCGAAGCCGAACAGATAGTCGATGCCGTTGTTCTCGCACCAGGCCATGACTTCCGCCCGGCCGTAATGGCTGTCGCCGCGGATCAGGATGCGGGTTGTCGGCCACGCGCGCCGGATCATCCGGACGAGGCGGCGCAGATGACCGCGGATTTCCTTGCCCGCCGGTGTCTTGCCGGGACGCAGGATCATGGCGACGGGCCGGCCGGTGGTGGCGTCATAGATGTGAATCGGCAGGAAGCATCGCTCGTCATGATGGGCATTGAAGAGCGAGAGCTGCTGATGGCCGTGAACGACATCCACCGTGTCGTCGATGTCGAGGGTGACGCTTTCTGGCGGCGCGGCATAGCTCAACAGCCACAGATCGACCAGAACCCGGCCCAGGCGGATGACGGTTTTCAGGTCGGGCAGGTTCTCCAGCCGCGAACAGGTCGGCTGCGAGGCGAGGTCAAGGCCGCTGTCGGGCAACCGCCCGCAGGCCAGCTTGAAGGCCGGATCGTTGCGCAGCCGATCGAGATCGTTGGCATCCTCGTAGCCGCAGGCGATGGCGAAGATGCGGGCGCGTAGGATGTCGGCCATGGCATGCGTCACCCGTGCCGGATCACGTGGATCGTGGATCGCCGCGGCGAGCCTGTCAGCCAATTGCAGGCGCCGCTCGGCGGCGGCCAGAAGCATGACGCCGCCGTCCGAGGTGATGCGGCCGCCATCGAACGCGGCTGTGATCTTCTTGGCGCAAACGGCTGGAAAAGCAAACGGCAGCAACGTATCGTCGGTCATGGTGGGTGTGGCTCGCGAGATGCGGTAAACGGATTGGCTTAGACAACCGAATCCTACGCCAAATCAATCGCTTAAGCTACACCCGCCAGCCTTTTCAAGCCGCGTCGTGAATAAGACGGGCTAGGGTGGACTCCTCGTCCGCAGCATCGGTGGCACAAGTCGATACTTCGACCTTAGCTACGTTCCAAGAAATATCCATCAGGCGGCTATGCCGTTCGCGCACGCAGTTGGCGGAAAGTTGCCCTTCAAGGATTTTGGGGGCGACCCGTAGAGATCAATTTTGTCTCATGTCAGCACGAGCTTGTGACAGCCAGCTTTCGACAACGATCCGAGGCAGTCATTGCTTTAGCAAAAACAAACCGCAGCGAACACAGCAGAAGCGCGTCGTACCGGACGCATACCAGCGAGCTAGCATTACGTCTCGTCGCTCAGGTCCACCAGCAGGCGCCCAAGCGCGCCAATCAACATGAAAAAGCTGCCGATGATAAACAGCCAGACGCCTAGCGTCTTGTGTTGCTCTAGCGCAGGCAGGAAAAAGTGTCAACGGCGGTGTAAAAACCGGCCACGGGGCGGAGCAAAAGTCGGCCACTTTGAACGCAGGTATGAGACCCGCGGGAGGGCGTAGCCCGAGCGGGGGTCTCATACCTGCGTTGCGATTTTCTGAAGGGTTTCAGCCGGCCTTTCGGGCGCGGCTTTGGGCGAGACGA
>NZ_JBAKFR010000050.1:0-20186 GCF_053484295.1 Martelella sp. AMO21009 | reverse complement strand
TCACACCAAAACGGAATCCCATACGATTCATTCATCGCGCCTGATGCTCTAAGCCGTCTTCTTGGCGCCGCAGGCTGGGCACCTTCAGCGATCACTGTCGAAGACTACGATAATGTGAGCTTCGCTCATTTCGATGGTCTTGCCCTTGATTTTCTATACGAAAAGCTCGAGCGCATGCGTGTGCCTCATCGGGCCGGCGCCGACAGTGCTCGCCTGGCTTCGGGCTGGCTCAAGGCCTTGCAGGTACGCGAGCAACAGAAACCTGGATAATCCCTCGAATCGCGGCGATTGCCAATTTACAGGGTGAAATCACAAGGTCTGCCGAGGGCAGCCATTCTGAACAACAGTATGCAGAAATCGACCGGCTTTTCGTGCAGGGAGGATGCACCTCAATCGTTCTCAGTGCCGTGTCATGGGTTGAACGAGGTCGTCCGTCTCGAGCTTCAGGCCTGAACGCCACAGGGCTGTTTTCGTTACGATGTATTCCAGTTTGTTATCCTGGTCGCGAAGCTCTTGCACGGTGATCAAGCCGCTCCATTCCAGAGGCTTGAGAACACAAGCGCCGAATGCATGAACTTCACGCCAGCGCCGGTCATTGCCGGTCTCTGCCTCGCCATAAAAGCAGCTAAACAGATTGTCTTCGCTCGCTCTGTCTTCGATCTCGACATTCATGACATTGAGCCAGACATCCCAATTGCCGAAGATGCCTTCACCGAGGCGGGAATAGGCCGCGTGGTCGATATTGAGCACGAAAAAGGGTATGAGCCGTTTGAACAGCAGGCCGGGATGTGCCGCGAGATCTTTGCCTTCGGAGGTGACGCGGAACATGCCCTTGTAATGACGACCCAGACGGAGGCGGATCAGCAGGAAGTGCAACATATCGACGGGCGGGAAGTCAGCTTCATTGATGACCGACTGATAGCGGAACATCTCTTCGGCCGATTTGCCTGGCCATTCAAAATTCTCCACCGCCCACCTTACGAAATCGCGCTTGAACGCCTTGGTCGCAGTCAAGCCGATCCCGCCATGTTCCGCGGCATAGTTTAGTATCAGGCAAGCACCGCGTAACAGGGGCGACAGGGCAAGATCAGGATGGTCGTCTGGCAGGGATTGAAACTCGATCATGGGGTTTGCTCTGTGTCGGAGGTCGATGCCAAACTAAATGTTCTGATCGCTGCGGCAAGATCGGCGAACAATCACCTACCCTTTGCCGAATGCACCGAATGATCAGTCGTTCGCTTCAAACCGTCGCTCTTCGCCCTGCCGGCGAGATCAGACATCGATCATGCCCCGCATCAAAAGTTCAGCTTCCTGCCCGGCTTCCACCTCCGACGGATAACCAAGCGAAACATTGCGGACAATCGTGTCGCCTTCTGCAGCTTCACGCTGCCGGTGCGTATGCCCGAATAACCATGCGTATGGACTATGCTTGGCAATCAGCGCCCGAAGGTCCGAGCCATAGATCGGATCGAACTCACTTGGCGTATCTGACAGCAGCTCCGGATGCGGACAGTGATGCGTGACCACCACCGTCTTGCCAGCAAACGGCGTCGCCAACTGGTCCTCCAGCCAGCGCCGATGATCACCGTGAACGAACACCGTGTCTGATGGCTGGATCTTGCCGTAGCGGGGTGGTTTACGAATATAGCGGTAATCATTCATCCGTGTTCTGGCGAACGCCATGGCAGCAGCAGGCGCCCCATGAAGCGCGAAGTCGGTCCAGAGCGTGCAACACAGGAACCGCGCATTGCCAACCGTGATTGCTGCTTTCTGAACAAAGTTGGCGCCAGCCTGTGCCGTCAACTCGGCAAGACGATCGTCGCCATCAATGACGTGGTGGTAATAGTCGTGGTTGCCCGGAAATACGTAAATGCGTGCCGGGTCGACATGGCGCCCGAGCTGCTGAAGCATTCTTGGCCATCTAATCTTCGGCTTGTCGGCCAGATCTCCTGCGACGATCAGTGCATCCAATGTGCCGAGGATCTCACGAGGCAGCGCGGCGAAGGGGGCACGTCCTTCGCCAAGCCATTGGTCGAGATGCAGGTCGGCGGTGATCAACACGGGCATGAGAGGCTTTATCCGAAGGAAGCAACAAGGGGCTCAAGGCGTTCTTACACGACGGCGTCCCACTTACAAGGCGCTGTATTAAAACGATAAAATGCGAAAATAAGAGTGGCGATCTGTTCTTCGCAGTAGCCGTCTCCGAACGCTTTCCGGCACTGAACGTGGGACCAGAAACATCTGAAAGGTACATTGAGGCCGCCCAAGCGCAGGGGCAGCCAAAAAAGACCACCGTTTGCTCGACCCTATTGAAACCCCAGATATTCCGGAGCCACCCATTCCGTCAGCCAGACGCCATTGTCGGCGACCCAAAAGGGACAATGATCTTCGTGCATGCGCTGCGCATCGATGCTCAACACCACAGGCTTGCCATGACGCTGGCCAACCTTCTCGGCAGTCGTGGCGTCCTGAGACAGGTGGACGTATTGGCGGCGGCCCGGCTTGATGCCATCTGCAAAGATGGCGTCCAGGTTGGCGCGGGCGGTTCCATGGAAAAGCACCGGCGGCGGCACTGACAATGAAAGCCCAAGGTCCACCGCGATACTGTGCCCTTGCGCCGCCCTGATCATCTGACCGTTCTCCGAAAGGGTGAAACGCTGTTTGTCGTTGTCTGCGACCAGCTGTTTCAGCTCCTCCACATTCAATGAACGACCAGCCTTCTTCAGGCCACGCAACAGATCGGAAACAAGCACCCACCCGCCGGCGCGCAGTTTTAGTCCCAGAAGCTCTGGTTCGTGCCGGAGCACGCGGGAGATGAATTTGCTGTCGTTGCTCATTGCATGACCTTTAGCGGCTTTCCGGCCAGGTGTTCTCTTGTGGCAGGCATTCTGCTGAATGAATAGATCATCGATATGACGCAATGGCAGGGAATTGGCAAATTCGCTGGATAGATCGCGTCGCTAATGATCATTATATGATCCATGGAGGTGCTAATGGTATATATAAGGTTCGTGAGCTTGCGGTTCGTCCGACTTGAACTATAATGAACCTTAAAATACCCATAGACCGCCAAAGGGCTTTTAAATGATCCGCTCAACGGAGCTATCGTGAAACGAACCCGCAGCTACTCCCGTGCCACAAAACAGGCCTTGTCCTTGTTCGGCAAGCTGATCAGGGTCGCACGCGTTGAGCGCGGCCTGACCGCTGTCGAACTCTCCGAGCGTGCCGGCATTACCCGCAAGACGCTGCGCAGGATCGAGTATGGGGAGCCAGGGCCGGAGATCGGCACGGTCTTCGAAGTCGCCACTCTGGTCGGCATCCGCCTGTTCGATCTGGATGACCAGACGCTCGCCATGCACAACGCCCGCCTCGATGAGAAGCTGGCATTGCTGCCCAAGAGCGTTCGTCATAGCCCACGGGAGATTGACGATGACTTCTAGGCTTTCGCAGCACAAGGAGGCCTATGTCTGGATCTGGCTGCCGGAGCAGACTGAGCCGGTTGTTGCCGGTCGCATCACGCACGATGGCAACCGATACGTCTTCAACTATGGCGCCAGCTATCTGGGTCGCGACTATGCGATCCCGATATATGAGCCCGAGCTTCCGCTGCGTCGTGGCTTGATCGAACCCGAAGCCGGTCTGCCGATGGCAAGCTGCCTTCGGGATGGCTCGCCTGACGCTTGGGGTCGCAGGGTCATTCTCAACCGTCTGGCGGGCGGCAAGCCTGCCGAAAACGACACCGGCGCCATCACCGAACTGACCTATCTGCTGGAATCCGGTTCCGATCGGATCGGCGCGCTCGACTTTCAGCAATCGGCGACGGAACATGTTCCGCGCCTCAAAGCCGAGGCGTCCTATGAGGAACTCATTGAGGCCGCCGGCCGGATCGAGCGGGGTGTTCCACTGACGCCTGCGCTGGATCAAGCGCTCAACCACGGCACGTCGATCGGCGGCGCCCGGCCCAAGGCGCTGATCGACCGCGGTGACCGAAAGCTGATCGCCAAGTTCTCTTCGAGCAACGATCTTTATAGCGTGGTGAAGGCCGAGTTCATCGCGATGCGGCTTGCGGCCGCCTGCGGCCTGAACGTCGCGCCGGTCTCGATGGCCTCTGCGGCGAACAAGGACGTGCTGCTGATCGAGCGCTTCGATCGCGTCAAAGGCGACAATGGCTGGCAGAGAAAGGCCATGGTTTCGGCCCTGACCATGCTCGGCCTCGATGAAATGATGGCGCGCTATGCCTCCTACGAGGACCTCGCCGAAATCATCCGCCATCGCTTCACAAAGCCGAAGGACACGCTGAAAGAACTTTTCGGGCGGCTCTGTTTCAACATCCTGTGCGGCAACACCGACGATCACGCCCGCAATCACGCCGCCTTCTGGGATGGCAAGATGCTGACGCTTACACCTGCCTATGACATCTGCCCGCAGGGCCGAACCGGCAATGAAGCGACACAGGCCATGCTGATCAGCGGAGACAACCGCATGAGCACGCTGAAGAGCTGCATCGATGCGGCTGCCAACTTCCTGCTGAACGAGGTTGAGGCCGTTTCGATCATCGAGGGCCAGATTGCGACCATTGCAAATGAATGGTGGCGCGTTTGTGAAGAGGCGCAATTGAGCGAGACAGACGAGAGACTATTCGCCGGACGTCAGTTTCTAAACGCATATTGCGTCGATGGTCTCGGTGAAAGTCGTGCGGCTCTGGCAGAAACGTTCAGCAACGCACGAAGGCGGATTGTAAGCAGGTGATTCTGATTGGGTGGCGATTAATCATTTCACCGCGTGCCGTCTGAAGCGGGGCCGGAAGGGGGCTGGCGGGCTCTGGGACTTGCTCGGCGAAAGCTGTCGCACCAAGTTTGGTTGCTCACACCGTTGTGCTATCAGTTAACTGAGCGAATTCATTCCGCTTCGGACGCGGCTGATGGAAGCCGGAAAAAAAGTGGGCAAGTGATGCACCTTTCGGCGTACTTCGATGACTCTGCAAGCGATATCGGCCGACATGATCTCGTTTTCGCGGGATTGGTTAATCGCAACGACTCTTGGGAGCAATTCAACGCGGCATGGAGAGCAGCGCTGGCCAAACCTCCGTCGATAGAACACCTAAAGATGGTGGAGGCGAACGGTCTGCGTGGCCAGTTTGCCGGCTGGAGTCGAGACTCCCGCGACAAGAAACTGGAGAATTTGGCAGAGGTTCTAGACCGGTTTCGGCCCCTGTGGACATTTGATATCTCTGTTAGCCGGGCAGAATACGAAAGACATGTGTCTCCTGCGGCGCCTCGCGGCCTTTCTACGCCTTATTTTGCCATTACTTTCGGGGCAGTTTCGGTCGTGGCTCGCTATTTGGCCAGCCAGGGCGTCAAAACGCCGCTCAGGTTCATGTTCGACGAGCAAAAAGGGGTAGACAAGGATGGCGCTCTCTTTTTCGACTATATGCTGGAAAATCTGGATTCTGCCTCGCGCGAGCTGATCCAGTTGCCCATCGGCTATGGCGACGATAGGCTAGCTCTGCCGCTGCAGGTGGCGGACATGTTGGCGTGGCATATCCGCTGGCAACGCGAGGGCAACGAAGACCCAACAATAGTACGCCGGGCTGAATACATTCGCTCCGAGGCTCATATTGAAATGCAATTGCCAGTGGAGATGCTTCTTAGCTGGGGCACTGCTTTCTCTCAGGTGCTACCGATACTGAAAACCCTTAAGTCGAAGGGAGAATGGCAGCGTTTACGGACGGCTACGGAAAAATCGAAGCGCGATGGTTTTAAACCACCTCACGGTGACGACCCAGAGGAAACACTTTCCAACATTCGGGCGGCTTGGGACAAGTTTCGACGCAATACATAGAAGCGGTCGGTTAGTGTATTGGCGCATTAAACTCCGACCATCTGCCTATTTGAGTTAAGACAGATCATCGCAGATACTACGTTAAAAAGTGCCCTTTCTGCCAGCCATTTATGTATTCGGCAATTTGGGGGTCGCGTACTAAGCGCCGAACAGCCTCTAACAACGGCTTGTAGCTCGCGGTTTGGTTCCTCAATAGCTTCCGTAGTATGACGCTTGTGGCTCTCTCACGATTGACAATTTGAGGGCTGCGGGACCAAATTTCTACGATAGCCGAGACCGCCACCTGGACGTGAGATATCATTTCGGCTCCCGCCTGACCAATCAGCGAGCAGAACAAATCCACTTCCGCTTCGCTTAAATCTCCTGAGCTTAGCATGTCGAATGCTGTCACCAATCGTCCGGCGTTGAGACTAAGGGCCTCTTCCCCAACTTCGCTCAGGCGAATGGTACTCCTGACGACGGTCGCCGTGTCGAGTTGACCAACTTCCTCCAGATGAAACAGCAACGACTGCAGCCAAGCAGATTGGACGCCGAAAAGACCCTCAGCCCATTTACGCAGATGAAAGTCATCGGATAGCAGTAGGCGCCCGGAGCCATCGGCTGCGAAAATGTCATCAAAGAACCGGCCCCCGTCCCGATTGCGAAATCTTATAATCTCCTCGGCAGGGTCCGTCCTCGCAATCGTCGGAAGCAAATCGCAATCGTCTTTCAACCACTGCAAGTCGGATCGCAGAAGATCAATCCTGGACCGCACCTCGTCTTCTGTACTTTCTGACATCACAAGACTGCCATTAAGGACAGCGATTGTTGAGGTGCGCTTTGTCCCATCCTCCGCCTCAAAATAGCTTGTCTGCTCTGCCTCCTGCAACCGCTTCGCAAAAATGTCGATCGTAGCCTGTGTAACGCCTATTCTTCCAAATTCTTGCTCAACACACTTTTCGATACCCAGCCTTCTAAGAAAATAACAAGTTACGGGATCGGCAATAATTCCAGATTTTTTAGCCTGTTTAATTGATGCACTTGCCCTTTCTTGATCTGCTTGAATGCAAGAAGATACTTTGGGAGCAACGTTACACTCTCGCTTAAGGCCGAGAAATGCGTCGATCGGATCAATACCCAGATGGAAGCCAAGGATCGGCAACGGGTAAGATCCCTCCTCATATTCCTTTGCTTTCTGCTGTGAATATTCTGCGCGCTGCTGAAGAAGCGCCTTCATTTCCTCAAGGCCGCCTTCTTGATCGGGTGCTATAGATACCGATTTGAAGCCGGATGCATCGGGAAATTGTTCCTCAAAACGCCTCAGAATGTAATGAAACGCGTCCAGAACTTTGTGCTTGATAGTAGTAATGGTCGCATCTTCACCCTGGCCAAAAGGCCATAAAAAGACGTCGCCCTCCTGCTTCCCAGCAGCCGCTATCGCGATTGGATGATCCAACCCAATATTCTCGTCTCTTAATAGAAACAGACGCTTATTCTCCTCAAGAATGTAGGTCTGTCTCGTCCCGTCTGCGCGCATGATTTCAAACGCTGCATTGCTCTCAACGCTGGTTAGGTGCAAATCATCGCTAGTACCTGGAGGTTTCCCCAAGGCAAGCACGCTAGAACTCAGTGCCATCCACGCTCTGTGGTCGTTTCGATTTTCGCAGAAGAGTTGATAAGCGTAGGCTCTGGCGCGCTCGATCTCCCCGCAAAAGACGAGCAAATTTACATATTCTCGTTTCTCATCAACTGTACCAACCATGTCACCGTCTGTAAGGTCGGCCACCACCCGCCGTATGCGAGTGTTGTCGTTCATTCTAAGCAGTGATTGAATGTACCACTCTAGCGCGCTAATGGACTTCGAATTATTCTCAAAAAGCTTCCGCGTGACAGGCACAGTTTTGGCTGCTTCTCCATGGAGAGAGCTGGCATTCGCGATAAATTTCCACCCAAAAACCGAGTTCTTAACTTCAGCCGATAGTTGATCAACAATCTCTTTTGCAGTGGTGCCTAGCCCGCCTCGAACACAAGCATCGCAAAGAGTTTGCAGCGCTGGGCTTTCCTTGTTGAAACTTACCCTGCCTCGTAATAATTGGGCACATTCGCGATAATATCCACGAGCTAATAGCTCATCAGCAGCCTGAATAATGCTTAGAAAATCCCATTCGTCAGCCTCAATTAGTGATCCAAGAAGTTTTCGGTCGCTCTCGGTCTTATCTTTATCTGTTATCGGAAGCCGTTCTATCTCGTCACTTTCGTCAACCAATTCGAACGCGCGACTATATGCTGAACGAACTAAGACGAGTTCGAGCGAGGCCGCGTCAATCGCAGTCAACTCTTCTATTGCTTCATCGGCCGCCATCCGGTCTGAGGAATTTACTGCGATACGCGCCTTGGTCAGAAGTGCAGTCGAGCGGAGTGCATCAGGCAGTTCTTTCTTGAGGGTCTCATTGATGCGATTTAGGGCCTCTTTACCTCTGCCCATTTTCGCTTCGATCTCTGAAGCCATCACCTGTAATTCTGGAGCAGCCTCGATTGTCTCAATGAGCTCGAATGCCTCGTGATCCCTGTCTTCCTGTAGAAATAAAACGGCGCGAATTTGGGCTAATTCAGCCAGCAAAGACGGATGTCCGTCGATAACTCTGTCCAACAGCTTTGCCGCTTCCGAAACACTACCGGACAAACGGAGGGCGACAGCCGTGTTATTCGCTTGCGAAGGTAGTAGAAGTTTATTTGGAGGTCGACGCTTTAGCGACGCCTCCAGATCGGAACGAAGGATATTAGCGCACTTCGAAAGTTGCTCTTCAAATGCATCGGAAACCTTCGCCCCAAGGATAAATGCTTGGTTTTGCTGAGCATTATCAAGAACATCTTGTGCCCACATCAGGGCGACACTGCTGTTGGCAGGGTAGGCTTTATAGGCTTCCTCTAGTGATCTGGAATAGTCGTCACTGCGAGCTGTGCGAATGTACTCAAGGTTCGCCGCCACGATGTCATCGTTGTCGGGTTCCTGAAGTAGATAATCTTCAATACTAAATTCTTCTTCAGCTCTCGCTGCTGCGTACAGTGCGACAACAACCGCCAAGCTCTGATGGTCGCCTTGGTCCTTGATGAGACTTTTAGCTCGTTCAAAAGCCTCTTTATTCTGCCCATCATTTAGCTCTGCGAGCGCCAATCCGGCTTGAGCCTTTTTATCTTCAGGGGCATACGAATATGCTTTCCTCAGGGACGTGCTTGCCGCCGCCAGCTCGCCGATATTCTCTTGAATTATGCCGATGTTGAAGTGCAGACGAAATGCGACAAACCCCGAGCTGTACTTTTCATCGGACTGCAAATTTCCAAGCAACTTTAGCGCTGTTTCGCTATCTCCGTCAGTGGCAATCTGGCGATATTCTAAAATTCTCTTTATTTCATATTGTTCAGAATTTTCTTCTACACTGATCGCGCCACGAATATTTGTTTTGAGGTTGTGCCCAGACACCGTCTGGGTAAGCCATTCGCGGTTAGTATTGTCGCCCGCATTCAGAGAGACATGAATGTGTTGCTCAACTGTATTGTTGTCGCCGCTTATATTTGCCGATTGCACGTTTGAACGAGAATTGGGCAAGATGGCAGATATTAGCGAAGGCAGGCCAAACTTCATATCGGATTATTTATCCGTTCCAACGTTTGAGGACTGATTTACAGTATTACCACGACCTGAAATTTTCGCATTTTGCCGTGTCTCAATTCTATTCAGAATAGTCCTTCCTGCCCAGAACAGGGCTGCAAGCGTGATTACAGCCCCTATGATGGTCGCTACCCACGACGCTTCTTCAAGCATGATTACCCCCTCCTTTGATTGTGGATCGTGCATACGCACGGGGCACGTATGTCGGAGTTGCTGGCGAATAACACAATAGACAACCGCCACTTTATACTCCTACTCCGGGTGCATAGAGCCATGTTGCAACACCTTATCAGCAGCCGCAAGGCGCCGAGAAATGGCGAATTTTTACGACAGGGTATTCAAGCTTCTTTGTGCAGCTACTTCCCCTGCGGATGCTGCTGCCATGGTGTGTTGGAACTCATTCCTTCTAGCGCGTCCAATCTGGTCGCATCAGCCCTTCTTAAGGGGCTTGCTCGATTTGCTAGGTTTGAGGGACGGTGTATTCCCTGGTGTGTTTTTGTTATCACGTCGGCGCTGATCCGGTTTCCCGGTTGATTTTGCTATCGGCTTTGGTCCTGGCTTAAGTCCCATGGATGCTCTCCTTTTTTGATTCAAAAATTAAGACTGCGCGTACCTTCAGACTGAGTCTCAGGAAATAGCAATACGATGTAACAGTCCACATTAGCGATGGCTGAATTCAAGAACAAATGTTTATACATGCCGTAGCCTACCCACGAATAATAACAGGCTGAGCCGGAGGCACTTTGCCTCACTGTCCCTATGAACGGCGGTGCGGGCGATAGGGCTATCGCGTTTGGACGAGGATTCTGAGCGCCTGCCGTCAGCCTGGCTTGATGTCAATCTCGGCCGGTCTCGTTGACTGAGGTGCTACCGGCTGTTTCAAGCGCAAAGTCCGCTCTCTGCGCTGTCCTTCACTACCAGGGCGGCACACCGATCAGCAGCTCTCTGCGCATTACTGCCGTTTGTCCAGGATGCAGCGAACGGCAGCTCTCCGCCCTTCTTGGTCTTTCGCTGAGGGGCGGCTGAACGACGGCTTTCAAGACGGTTCGGGAACCGCCTGAACGACCGACTTGGGGGCGCTTTCCTGACTGTCCGCTGCTCCATAGAAGCTCAGCGGCCGCGCGTTATAGACAAAAAAGCGGAATTGTCTATAACTCGAATGGCTATTGTTGCAGTTCGGCAATGCGACATGATGCATATGGTTCTCCGACAGGCCGAGACCGCTGAAAGCCGTCATCCAACTCGCCTACGGACTGGACTAAAGACCAGGGCTGCCCAGTTCTTCCGCAGGGATTTCGCCGGCCGAAATAGCGGGGTGCCGGGCTAAGCCTACACCCGTTTTCTCGATCACATCGAATGCATCGTAGGCCTGCACTGGTTGCGAAAGCACCAAACATTCTTCATTGTCCCACCGTCGAGATTCGAAGGTGGATACAGGTGGGCTCGTGCGTTTTATCGGTGACATCCATGCAGACGGCGCCGCCTATGCATCCGCGGTCGCCGGAGTTGACGAGAGCATTCAGGTCGGTGATCTCGAAATTGGGATTGCTCGGGAGGAAGACGTAAAGAAATGGCCTTGTCAGCCTGGAAGCGGTCATAGCTTCATCCGTGGCAACCATGATAGCCCGTCCGTATGCCGAAACCATCCGCAATTCATTGAAAGCGGCGCCGAAGGCGACATGTTTTTCGTGAACGGGGCCTGGTCGATCGATCAGGCCGATCGCGAGGAGAACAAGGACTGGTGGCCGGACGAAGAGCATAGTCAGAGAGATCTGGACCTGCTCTTCGAAGCCTGGACCAACAGGCGGCCACGCGTGATGGTTTCGCATGATTGTCCCTGGCGTGTCAGTCAGGAACTCTTCCAGATCATTGATTCCTCGCCCGGTCCGTCCCGCACGGCTCGCGCACTTCAGGCGATGTTTGACCGTCATCAACCCGAGTTCTGGGTTTTCGGCCATTGGCACAAAAGGCGCGATCAAAAAATCGGGGCGACACGCTTCGTGTGCCTGGAGCGTGGCGGCTGGATTGATATCGACCTGACTGCCAAAACCGCGCCATGATGGGTTTACGCGTCACCATCGCTCCCAGGCTGATGTGCGCTCACCACACGACGAGGGCGACCAACAACCCGGCCTGTGTATACTGCCACCGGAAACTTATGCGTTTGCCGAAGAGCGCCGCCTTTTCTACGTCGCATTGACCGCAGAGCTTGGAATCGCAGGTGGATGAACGTCAGTGGCCGGTCACGGCGCGCGAACAGATACGTTCCGGACCTATCGTCGGCGTCCTGGTCTCACGGGGAAGCGAGAGAGAAAGAAGTCAGTTCCCCAGGAGGGCCTCGCGTGCCTGCGGCGTCAGATCCGCAGCGAAGTACATATCGAACTCGATATCCCAAGTCGCCTGTGCGGCGCTGACTGCCCGGCGAACACGCTGACGGGTGTCAGTACCGAGATCCCCCATGATCATCAGATCAATATCCGAATGCTCGAGGAAGTTTCCTTCCACATATGAGCCGAACAGCCGATACTCCACTCCGAGATCATCGAGCTTTGCGCGCAGTTCTGCCCAGGCCTCGTTTGCAGAGGCCAGATGGGCCTCGCGGCGTTGGAGCTGGATAAGTTCAAAGCGCTTCATGTAGCTCTCAGTTGGCGCATCTGTACAATGCTACCGGTCCTTTTGAAAATCATCGAGCCTTTCGGCAGAATCTTCACGAACGCCGCAGCATGTCGTCAAGACCTTTATCTTTATAGCTCATCGAATGAGCCTGGACAGAAAACGGCTTCCGATCACAAAATCTGCATAGCTGCGGTTCTCAGCCACAAACTGCCGAAATCCCCGCCATCCGGTGCAAAGCGCTCGATCTTCTCCTTCTTGAGCAGCATTCGTAGCGCATTGCTCGACCGCCCGGTTTCCTGCCTGAGAGTTGCAATCGTCACGAAACGGCGATGGAATGCAGTGATATCCTCTTTCGTCATTCGCCATTGGTCTTGCCGTGTTACCGGATGCCGAGAGCGTGTTGCCGGCGTGTGGCCAGCTTCGATCAGGGCTATAAACTCTCCATTATACCGGAGACCGACGGCGCGCCCGAATTCGGAGGCCGACATTTCACCGACTGGCTGATCGACCTGTGCCCGACCGAGCAGATCAATCTCGGCCTTCTGAAGAACGACGTTGCGAAACCATGGCTTGCCCTCTCTCAACCCGACACGAAAATGTCCGGCGCCGATCAGCTTGATCAGACCACGCAATGACGTTCCGCAGCGCATGCGCGCATGCAGCAGGTCCACCCAGGCAGGATCATCTGCCGCGACGGGCGTCGCCCCGCGCGTGATCTCCTCCATCAGCTTCACGCCATCTTCGCGGCGCCAGCGTTTCCGGATTTCAGGGGAAGAAGCGAGTGGGATGAGAATATTCTCCGCCACCAAGGCTTCCAGCTCTGTGCGGGTCGCCCCCAAGACCTCACGCATGGTCCTCAAAGAGACAACATCCGAGATCCGCGCCAGAACCGGGTTGGCGACTTCCGCCAAGAATGTGGTTCGGCGGTCCGGCAAAGCCCCATTCGCTTCGATCACGGCGGCATCAATGAGCAATTTCCGCATGAGCTCAGGCTCCGTGCCGGCCTCACGGGCGGCCGTGGTCACGGAATGCAGCTTCCTAGTGGCAACATGTTCGCCCAGCAGATCAGTGCCGGGATCGATAGGCCATGTGTCCAGAATGATTTCCCGAAAAATACGCCGAATTCGGTCGAGGCCGGGGTCATTCACGTGCTCATACGTCAACACGGAATAGATCTTTCCGAAAGCGCCGGATGGCTCTTCATAGCCATCCTCCCCGGCCGCCGCCAATTCTCGTATTGCGCTGCGGATCTCCGGCTCGCCGCGGCTCAAGACCTCAAAGCCAGCCGCTCGCGCAGCCCTGTTCGTGTCGGCATCATCAGCCATCGCCGTTTGATTGAGCCTGAGCAGCTCGAAGCCAAAATTGTAGCACATGATGACGCTGGCCGAGAGCGGTTGATCTGCGAACCAGGTCGTGTCCTTCCCGCTTTCCAACCTCTGATCTAGCCAAAGATCATAATCGGAGACTTCGATAAGCGGGCGTTCAAACGCTCCGCCCTTGATGTCTTCAATAATCCCCTCGAGCTGCAGGCCTATATCATTCCGTCTGGAAAAATGCGGTTCTGTCCATAGCGGCACAAGTGGGTGGCAGTGCTTCACGCACACGCATGTATCCCTCAAGAGCCAGTGCCCGCGCATCACCATGCTCTGCAGTGGCGGCTTGCTGCTGTTTTTCATATCTTCCCGCAGACAGATCGGGCAGCCCCGCATCGTCGGGTTGCGAACGGCACGCGAGACGAATGCCTCACCACGCAAGACCGACCTGACATCGCCGACTGGCTTGCCAGTCCACGATACCAGCTCCTCCATTTGCTCCGGCGTTAGTCCTCCGAACACCGCCACTGCAGCCAACGACTCGTCTTCAAAGTTCAGCACGCGCCGAAAAGCCACCCTCATATCGTAACAAAGATCGGCCGTGCTGACGCCCTTGGTCGCGGCAAGCCGTGACAGATAGGAGGGCAGTGTCTCACGCGGGACCAGTGACGGTGCGAGTGGCGGAAAAGTCGACATGGGCGCTTCGTTTGATTCTGAATTAATTGCCGCAAATTGCCGCCGACGGCAGTTCGAGTCCAGACAAGGCTTGAAACATTTGACGAGTTCGCCAGGAGAGACCAGCGTTGAAAGCTCTGTGAACGCCATCCGAAATGAATTATATAGAGAGCGAAGGACAAGGAAATGCCGGGAAAAAGGCCATCACAAGCTCTGCTGCAGGATCGGGAGGTCATCCGACGCCTTGCCGAACGCTACCGCACGGCCAATCCTCGCATTTATGGCTCGGCGCTGACCGGGCGCGATCGCGAGGACAGCGACCTCGACGTTCTGGTCGAGCCTTTGCCGGGAAACCACCCTGTTTGATCTCGGCGGATTGCAGGAAGCTCTCGAAGAAGCCCTTGGGGTCAGGGTTGCTGTGAAAACCCCACGCGACCTCCCTGCTCATATCAGGAACGATGTGCTGCGTCAGGCTGTAGCCGTATGAGCGCAGTAAACAGACTTCCCGACTACCTCGATCAGATGATCCAAGGGGGACCGTTCAAGTGGCTTTTCGCCAGGTTGATGACGTGTTGGCGTTCCGTTTCCAAGAGGGTCACTTTGTTGAAACTGCGCCTTTATAGGGCGCAGAAAACGGCCACCTGCCCTTCCGTGCAGCGCTTGACGTCGTGGCGCTAAAAACAGGAGGCTCACCAGCGATCAGCCGATAGACTTCATCAGCCGCTTCAGCCCCGGCAAAGCCGTCAGCACCAGAAGCAGAACCGAGATTGCGATCATGACGGCTGAGCCGGGGCGCTCCAGGAAGGTCATCGGATCGCCGCGCGACAGCAACATGGCGCGGCGCAGATATTCCTCCATCATCGGCCCGAGAATAAAACCGATCAGCAGCGGTGCGGGCTCATAGCGATAAAGTCTCAGCAGATAGCCCAGCACGCCGAAGCCGAGCATGGCCCAGACATCGAAGAGCGAATGATCGAGGCTGTAGACGCCGATGGAGATCAGCACGACGATGGTCGGATAGAGGAAATAATGCGGAATTCGCAGGAGCCTCACCCAGATGCCGATCAGCGGAATATTGAGCACCAGCAGGAAAAGATTGCCGAACAGGAAGGAGACGATCAGGCCCCAGAACAGCGCCGGGTGATCGGAGATCAGGCGTGGCCCGGGGGTGACGCCGTGGATCATCAGGGCGCCGATCATCAGCGCCATGGTGGTGGAGCCCGGTATGCCGAGCGTCAGCGTCGGGATGAAGGCGGTCTGAGCTGCGGCGTTATTGGCCGATTCCGGTACCACCACCCCCTCGATCGCGCCCTTGCCGAAATTGGCGCGATTAGGCGAGACGCGCTTTTCCACAGCATAGCCGATCGAGGACGCGACCGTCTGGCCCGTGCCTGGCAATGTTCCGAAAAAGCTGCCGATCAGGCTGCCGCGAAGCGCCGGGCCGAGGCAACGCAGCCATTCGCCGCGCATCGGCAGGAAACGCTGCCAAGAGACCTTTTCCGTAGCATAGGAGGCGGATGCCCCGCGTGCGGAAAACATCGCCTCCGACACGCCGAAGAGACCCATGGCAACGACCACGAGATTGATACCGTCGCGCAGGTCCTGAACGCCGCTGGTAAAGCGGGTGGCGCCACTGTTGACGTCTACCCCAATCGTGCCGAGCAGAACGCCCAGCGTCACCATCATCACGCCGCGCAGCGTGCCGGAACTTGAGACGACGGATGCCGCGACAAGGCGAAATCCGCCAGCAGCGGCGCAAGCGCGGCAATCACCAGAATACCGAACACGCCGCCGAAGAAGGAGGCAAGCGCGGTTACCAGCAGGGCAACGCCGGCGCGGCCCTCGCGTGCCATCGGATAGCCGTCGAGACAGGTGATCGAGGACGACGGCGTGCCCGGAATATTGAGCAGGATCGAGGCGATCGAGCCGCCATATTCCGCGCCGTAATAGACGCCGGCCAGCATCACCAGCGCGGTCTCCGGCGGCAGGTAGAAGGAGACCGGCAGGAGCATGGCCACGGCGGCTAGCGGGCCAAGACCGGGCAGAACGCCGATGAATGTGCCAAGAAACGTTCCGAGAAAACAGTAAAGAAGGTTGGAAACCGTGGTGGCGGTGGCAAAGCCGAGCGCAAGATTGTCAAGCATGGATCAAAATCCCCGGAACGCTTCAAGCGGCAATCTGAGGCCGAAAATAAAGACGAGCCAGACGCCGAAAACAGCGCCGAGGACGAGACCGGCGCGTCGCAGCGGGGAGAGCGCGTCGACAGCGAAGCTTGCAATGAGGACGCACACGCCAGCGCCCGGCAGAACGCCGAAACGCGGTGTCACCAGCGCAAAGCTTCCCACCGCAAGCGCGATCGGAACGACCGAACGCCAGTCCACCTTCAGATGTTCGGCGCGGGCCTTAATGTCACCAACAAGGGCGACGACCGACAACATGACGAGAATGCCGCCGGCTATCAGCGGAAAGGCGCCGGGACCCATGCGCCGCGGCGTACCGAGATCGAGCACGGTCAGCGAACCGAAGATAAAGACGAGGGCGATTGCGCCGATCAGAAGCGTGCCCGCCTGTGCCGAGAGCTTCTTCAGCATTGCCCGGTCTCCGTCTCAAGTTCGAACTCCACGCCGTCATAAGTCTCGCGGACGATGATGCTGCCGTCACGGATGGCCCCGGCTGCGGCCGCGACCCGTTCGGCAACGACCTGCGGAACACCCGCGCCGAGCGTAAGCGAAGCGTAGTCGCCTGCTGAAAGATCCAGCAAGACCGGTTCCTGCGGCAATCTACCCGCCGCGACATCGGCGATGGCGCGTTCGACGCCAAGATCGATACGCGCCAGTGCCGAAGCGACAAAGACATCCGGCGCCAGCGCCGTCCAGTCGCGCGCGTTGCCGATCTGCAATGTGCCGGCGGCCCTGCAGGCATCGATTGCGCCCTGTCTGGCGCCGTTCAGCATGGTGAAGATGATATCGGCGCCGGCGGCGATCTCGGCATCGGCCCATTTGCGGGTAATCGCATTGTCATCCTGCGAGCCGCAAAAGGATGTCAGAACGCGGACGGCGGGATTGGTCTCCATGACGCCCTGCACGAAGGCGGCGCGGCCCTTGAGGCCCGGCCGAACGCGGTGGCCGGAAAGATGGCCGACCGTGCCGGTCTTCGTCATCAGCGCCGCCAGGCATCCGGCAAGATAAGCCGAATGCTCCTGCGCGACATCATAACTTGCCAGATTTTCCGCATGGGCGTGACCCTGGACGATGGCAAAGGGCTTTTCCGGCCAGTCGAGCGCGAGCACAGGCATGACCCGATCTCCCTGCCCGCCGATGAAAACCAGCCCGTCGAAGTCCGGCATTATTCTGCTGAGGCTTTCGAGGATTTCGGCCGTGTCGTAGGCAAGCCCGTCGACAATGCTGACCCTTGCCTTGCCCGCACGCGCCGCCTGGCGCGCACCGGCAAGACCACTGGCATTGAAGCCCGCATCCTCCGCCTCGCCGATGACGACGACGGCGATCTGCGGCAGACCGGATTTCTCCGCGGCAAGCGGGCTGACACGCATCACCGGTTCGCCTGTTTGACGAGCGGGGCCCATTCGGCAACGCCTTCCGCGACGTAGCCGGTGAAGTCTTCGCTTGTCATCTTGCCGCCGACAATGCCCCATGTGTCGAACTGGGCGACGACTTCATCGGAGGCGAGCGCCGTGTCGAGCGCATCCTGAAGCGTGGCGACGATCTCAGGGTCGACGCCGGCCGGACCGGAAATACCGAGCCAGTTCTCCGCGACGATATCATAGCCGAGTTCGGTGAAGGTCGGGGTATCGGGCAGGGTTTCGAGCCGTTCGGGCGAGGAGACGGCGAGCGGGAGCGCTGTCCCCTCCTCAACGGCCGGCAGGTTCTGCGGCACGGCATCGAAGATCACCGGAATGACGTTCGCGCGGAAATCGAGCCGCATCGGGCCGGAGCCCTTGTAGGGGATGTGCGAGAGTTCGACGCCCGCCTCGTTCTCGAAGGCAACGGCCACGACATGGCCCCACGAGCCGACGCCGGAGGAGCCGTAGTCCAGCATGCCGGGCTCGGCCTTGGCCTTTTCGACAAAGGCGGCCATATCCGGCGTCTCGAGCTCGGGCGAGACGAACATGCCGAGGTGGACGGCGCCGATATAGCCGATATGCGTAAAGTCCGCGACCGGATCATATGGCGTATCCGGGAAGCTCGTCGGGGCGACGTTGAACGGCGTCAGGTTGGACAGCATCAGCGTGTAGCCGTCATTATCGGCATTCTTCAGCTCGGTTGCGGCGACCGTGCCGGCAGCGCCCGGCTTGTTCTCGACAACGAACTGCTGGCCGAGCTCGGCCCCGAGCTTTTCGGCGAGAAGGCGGGCGACGAGGTCGCTCGAACCGCCCGGCGGGAAGGACACCAGGATACGAACGGGCCGTTCGGGATATTCCGCGGCAAGTGCCGCGGGCGCGAGCGCGGCTAGGGCTGCTGCGGCAAGGATCAGGGATTTCAGCGGTCGGACCGGCATGTCGGGACTCCAGTTTCAGCTATCTTGGGTCGGGTCGAGCTCTCTGAGGAAATTCAAGTTCCAGAAAAAGAAACTACAGTTTCAAAATTCACGCAAGCAAAAAATAGGCACTTATATATATTGTTTATTATTTAGGCATTATGGGTTTTCCATAGGCATTCCATGCACAAGAAAGCCCGCAGATACGGCACTTTCTCGAATGCCTTCACAAAAACCTGGCTTGAAACCAGGATTCCGAAAATGGGCAACTTGCATTTTCCGCCGCACAATCCTTAATGAGAATCATGAAATCAGAGTTTCAAAACCCTGCCGACGACGCCCCGTTCCTGACCCGCGTGCAACGGGTGTTGCCGCAGTTGAGCCCCGCCGAGCGTCGACTGGGTGAGTTCTTGCTGGATTTTCCAGGCGAACTCGGCAGCTATGACGCACAGGAGTTGGCACGGCTTTGCGGTGTCTCGAAAGCGACCGTTTCGCGCTTTACTCGCAAGCTCGGCTTTGCCAGCTACGACCAGGCGAAAAAGGCAGTGCGCGATGAGCGCCAGACCGGCTCGCGCGTGTTCTTCGCCCATGCCGAGCCGGAGGCAAACGCTGCAGCGCTCGCCCTCGACATGCGCGAGGACAAGGACAATCTCGACTGGACCTTCGCCAATCTCGACGCGAACGAACTGGAAGCGCTCGCCGCCGCCGTGATCGACACCCGAAAGGTCTGGATCACCGGCCAGCGCATCAGCCAGTCCTTTGCCCATTACCTCTATTGGCAACTGACCAAGATCGTCGGTGAAGTCGTGGTTTTCCCGCAAGGCGGCGAAACACTGGGCGAACATGTGGCCCGGATCGAGGAAGGCGACCTGGTGATCGCAATAACGCTGCGCCGCCGCGTTGCCGGCACGCGTCAATTGCTGGATACGATCGCGGAAAGCGGCGCCCGCCTTGCCTTGATCTCGGATGAGACCATGGCCCGCCATCCCGCGACCCACTGGCATTTTCCCTGCCGGATCCACTCGGACGGGCCGCAATTCAACCACGCGGCCGTGCTGGCGCTCTGCCACCAGATCGTGGTGCGCGCGACGCTGAAGGCCGGACGCACGGGCCGCGATCGACTACGAAGAGTCGATGCGGTCAACGAAAAGCTGATGCAGTACGAGTAAGGTAGCGGCCGCACCAGCGCAGCGAAGACGTTACCCGAATACCTCGATCAGATGATCCAGGGCGCCACTGATGCTATCACCTTCACGAAGCCATAAAGGAGGTGAACTGCGCGGCGGACCTCAAGACGCGGCGCGCTGGCGTCATGACCCAATGATCGCTGGACGCGCGCAAGCCGAATTCTCGCGAACTACCCGGATTTGCGCAGTCGCAGGTCAATGTTCCCTGGCGTAGCATTCGCGGCATGCGCAACAGGA
This sequence comes from Martelella sp. AMO21009, assembly GCF_053484295.1. Lineage (NCBI taxonomy): Bacteria > Pseudomonadati > Pseudomonadota > Alphaproteobacteria > Hyphomicrobiales > Aurantimonadaceae > Martelella > Martelella sp. AMO21009. The sequence continues at coordinate 174 of NZ_JBAKFR010000050.1, read as the reverse complement.
TCGCGCACGGCGACTTCGACACTGCCTCCATGTCGTCTAGCAAACTGTTGCCGAGTTGCCCGAGCCGATCGAACGTCTCATTGAGATCTATCGCTGAAATCGAAATCAGGACTGCTTGAAGAGGTGGCTCGGTTTGTCTGAACAGTTTCGGGCGTTTCGCTAAGTGGATTTCCG
>NZ_JBAKFR010000049.1:0-20535 GCF_053484295.1 Martelella sp. AMO21009 | reverse complement strand
CCGCTCGCCACGTTTCTCTTTCTTCACATATTCAATTGTCCAAATAACCGACGGATGGAACCATCCGTCAAAATTCCGTTTCGCGTGCCAAACCTTTTGAGTTCAAACACGTCAATCAGCAGAGCTAATTGGCGAAATTAGGGTCAACAGTGTTGTTCGCGAGAGCGACCGTCGACCCCGTCGGTGATGCGCATATAGGGTGAACCGGCCTTGGAAGTCAACAAGGTATTTTCAAAAAAGCGCATTTATTTGCGAATTTCCTCTTTCCCATTGACCGCGACGGCCCCGGAGGGCCTGTCTTCATTGGGAAGCAGCAATGAAAGGCGTCTCCATGAAAAATCTCATTACCGATATCGACAGCATTTCAGTCGGCCATGCCCATGATCTCGACCTCGCCTCGGGCGTGACCGCGATCATCTTCGATCGGCCGGCGGTCGCCTCGGGTCTTGCGCTTGGCGGCGCGCCCGGAAGCCGGGACCAGCTTCTGCTCGATCCGGCCCGCACGGTGGAGACGGTGGACGCCTTCGTGCTGTCCGGCGGCTCGGCCTTCGGACTGGACGCGGCCGGCGGCGTGCAGTCCGGCCTTCGCGCCGATGGCCGTGGACTTGCTATCGGCCCGGCGCTGATCCCGATCGTGCCCGGCGCCATCCTGATGGACCTTCTCAATGGCGGCGACAAGGACTGGGGGCTGCATGCGCCCTATCGCGATCTCGGCTATCAGGCCTATAAGAACGCCGCGAAGGGTCCGTTCGCGCTCGGCACGGTCGGCGCCGGAACCGGCGCCACCACCGTCAACCTCAAGGGCGGACTTGGTTCCGCCAGCGCGGTCAGCACGGCCGGCTTCACGGTGGCGGCGCTGGTGGCCGTCAATGCCATGGGCAGCGTGACCATGGGAGACAGCCCTTATTTCTGGGCGGGGAGCCTCGAGCGGGACGGCGAGTTCGGCGGCCGCGGCCTGCCCGCGACCATGCCGGAGGATGCCCATCGTCTCGCCATCAAGGGCGGGCCGACTACCGCGACGACGATCGGCGTGGTGGCCACCGACGCGCGGCTGACAAAACAACAATGCCACCGTCTAGCCGTCATGGCCCATGACGGCCTCGCCCGCGCGATCCAGCCGGCGCATCTTCCCTTCGATGGCGACACGGTGTTGTCGGCGGCGACCTGCGAGAAGCAGGCCCCTGATGATTTGGCCTTCGCCGAGATCTGCATGCTGGCGGCGAGCACGATGGCGCGGGCGATCGCGCGCGGGGTCTATGAAGCAGAAACGCTCCCGCAGAGGGGAGCGCTTGCAAGCTGGACAGAAAGGTTTGGCCGACGCTGACGCCGCCTTTTACTGCGCAGCGTAACCGCCGCCGATCGCCACGTTGAGCGCGACGAAATCACTCGCCTGCTGGGCGATCGCATTGGCGAGATTGGCTTCCGCATCGGAGACCGCGCGCTGGGCATCGAGCACGTCCAGCAGCGAGATCGCGCCATCCTTGTAGCTCGAGGTCGAAAGCGACAGGGCGTCGCGATAGGAGGCGACCGTCGCCCGCAGCGATGCCACGGTGCGGCCATCGCGGGTGACCTGCGCCAGCGCAGATTCGACTTCCTGAACCGCGTTGAGCACGGTCTGCTTCCAGGCCAGATAGGCCTCGCGCGCCTGCGATTCCGACTTGGTCACATTGGCCCGGAGCGCGCCGCCGTCGAAGATCGGCAGGTTGAGCGTCGGACCGAAAGACCAGGACGACACGCCGGCATTGCCGAGCGAACTGCCCGAAACGCTGGCCTGGATGGTGCCGCCGAGCGAAATCGTCGGATAAAGCTGGGCCTCGGCGACGCCGATATTGGCGGTGGCGGCGGCCAGATTGCGTTCCGCGCCGCGAATATCGGGCCGGTTCCTGATCAGATCGGCGGGAACGCCGGATGCAAGGCGGGCCTTGGCCACCGGGATCGGCTTCACCTTGTTCATCTGGTCAATCAGCGTGGCGGCGGGAAGCCCCATCAGCGTCGACAGCGCGTAGACCTGCTTGCGGTAATCGGCTTCAAGCTGCGGGATCGTGGAAAGCTGCGCGTTCACCAGGCCTTCCGACTGGACCACGTCGAGCCGGGAGGCCGCGCCGGCATCAAGCTGGAACTGGGTGAGGCGCAGGGTTTCGCGCCGGCTGTTGAGGTTCGATCGCGCGATCGCCAGACGCTCCTGATAAAGCCGGGCGGAGATATAGGCGTCGATCAGCTGAGAGATCAGCGTGAGCTTGGCGACATCCGCGCTGGCATAGGCGGCATCAAGCTGGTCGAGCGCTGCCTCGCCGGAACGGGCATACAGGCCGAACAGATCGAGCACCCAGGACACCGGAACCGATCCGCCAAAGGTATTGGTGATCTTGCGCGACTGAGCCGAGGCGCCGTCGCCGCCGGAAGCCCCGACCGTATCCGAACCGTTGAGGTTGACCTGCGGATAGGCCCCCGCCGTCGCGGACACGACATTGGTTTCGGCCTGAACGATTCTCTCGAGCGCCTGCAGCACCGAGAGGTTCTGCACCATGCCCTGCTGGACATAGCTGGTCAGCAGCGGATCGTTGAATGCGCTCCACCAGGCGACATCGGTCACATCGCCGACCGGCTGACTGCTGCCTTCGCTGAACTTGTCCGGCAGCGCCGCTGTCGGCGCCACATAATCCGGCCCGACGACACAGCCGGACAGGAAAACCATGAGCAGCGGAACGGATGCAATACGGCGCAACAACATCTGAAAATATCCTGTCAGTTCTGCCGATCCGCGACGCGGACCAACTGCCTATTAGTAAGCGCCGGGCCGCGCCCGGCGCAATATGCTTAACCCGGTTTTAAACCGCCTGTTGCTCTTCTGCCGCTTTCTGGTCCTTCTTGCCGATGCCCATGATGCGGCAGACGGCGACGAAGAACGAGGGAACGAAGAAGATGCCAAGGGTCGTGGCCGCCAGCATGCCGCCGAACACGGCCGTACCGATGGCATTCTGCGCCGCCGAGCCGGCTCCCGTCGCCAGCACCAGCGGCGTGACGCCGAGGATGAAGGCGAGCGAGGTCATGATGATTGGCCTGAGACGCATGCGGGCGGCGTGAAGGGTGGCATCATAGAGCGAATCGCCCTTCTCGCTCTGCTCGCGCGCGAATTCCACGATCAGAATGGCGTTCTTCGCGGCCAGGCCCATTGTGGTGAGCATGCCGACCTTGAAGTAGATGTCATTCTCCATGCCCCGCAGGTTCGCCGCCAGAACCGCGCCGAGAATGCCGACCGGAACCGCCAGGATCACCGCGAACGGAATGCTCCAGCTTTCATAAAGCGCGGCAAGGCAGAGGAACACGAACAGCACCGAGATCATGTAGAGATACGTCACCTCATTGCCGGAGATCACCTGCTGCAGAGACATGTCCGTCCACGCAACGGTGAAGCCGCCGGGGGTCTGTTCCACCATGTCGACAAGCTGGTCCATGGCCTGGCCGGAAGCATAGCCCGGCATGGTCGCCCCCTGGATATCGACGGCGGAGTTGCCGTTGTAGTGGGCCAGCGACGGCGCGCCCGTGGTCCATTCGATATCGGTGAAGGCGGAGAACGGCACCATGTCGCCGCTGAGATTGCGGGCATACCAGCGATAGATGTCCTCCGGCTGCATGCGGTAGGGCGTATCACCCTGCACGTAGACCTTCTTCACCTTGTCATCGAGCGTGAAGTTGTTGATGTTCGAGCCGGCATAGATGGTCGCCAGCATGCCGGTGGCTTCGGCGATGCTCACGCCATAGGCCCCGGCCTTCTGGTCGTCGATCGCAAGCTTGAGCTGGGTTTCATCCGGCTGGGTGTCGGTGCGAACCTGCGCGGCGATGCCGCCCTGATTCATCTGCCGGATGATCCGGTTGGTAACCGAAAGCGTCGCGTCCTGGCCCTGATTGCCGCTGTCCACGACATAGCCGGTCCAGCCGGTGGACTGGCCAAGGCCCGGAATTGACGGCGGCTGCACCACATAGACCTGCGCATCACGCACATTCATGTAGAAATAGCCGTTGGCGCGCTGCGCCACCGCCGCGGCGGTCAGGCTCTTGTCCGTTCTGTCGTCGAACGGCTTCAGCTCGACGAAGGCCATGGCGTAGTTCTGGCCCTGACCGGCGAAGGAGAAGCCCAGAACCGTGAACACGGCCTCGACGGCGTCCTTTTCCTGATTGCGGAAATAGGCGCCTACCTGCTCCGTGACGGCGCCGGTTCGCTCCGTCGTCGCTCCGGTCGGAAGATTGACGATCACGAACAGCGAGCCCTGGTCTTCATCGGGAAGGAAGGATTCGGGAAGCTGGGTGAAATAATGATAGACCCCGAAAAGCAGGACGGCGAAAACCGCGAAAACCGGGATCAGCCAGCGGAGCATGAGCGCGACGCCGTGGATATAACCATTGGTCACGCGTTCGAAGCCGCGGTTGAAATAACCCGAAAGTCCGCGATCCTTCTTCGTCGGATCGACCGGCTTGAGCAGGGTCGCGCACAGCGCCGGGGTGAAGATCATTGCCACCAGAACCGACAGGATCATCGCCGCCACGATCGTGATCGAGAACTGACGATAGATGATGCCGGTCGAGCCGCCGATGAACGCCATCGGAATGAACACCGCCGTCAGCACCATCACGATGCCGACCAGCGCGCCCTGGATCTCGCCCATGGACTTCTGCGTCGCCTCCTTCGGCGGCAGACCGTCCTCATGCATGATTCGCTCGACGTTCTCGACCACGACGATCGCGTCGTCCACCAATAGGCCGATCGCCAGCACCATGGCGAACATGGTGAGCGTGTTGATCGAGAAACCGGCAAAGGCGAGCACGCCGAAGGCGCCGAGCAGCACGACGGGCACGACAAGCGTGGCGATCAGCGTCGCGCGCAGATTCTGCAAGAACACCAGCAGCACCACGAACACCAGCACGATCGCCTCGAACAGGGTGTGAACCACCTGCTCGATCGACAGTTCGACGAAGGGCGTCGTGTCGTAGGGGTAGATCACATCGACGCCTTGCGGCAGCGCCGGCTTGATCGAGTCCATGAAATCGGTCACCGCTTTCGAGGTGTCGATCGCATTGGCGCCATTGGCGAGCTCGACGGCGAAGCCGGCAGCCGGCAGGCCGTTATAATAGGTGTAGAACTGGTAGTATTGCTGGCCGAGCTCCACCCTGCCGACATCCGAGAGCGTGACGGTGGCGCCGTTCTCGGTCGATTTCAGGATGATGTTCTCAAACTCCATCACGTTTTCGAGCTGGGTGGCCGAAACCGCTGTGATGCTGAGCTGCTGGCCCTCGACGGAGGGATTACCGCCGACATCGCCGACGGCAACCTGCTGGTTCTGCGCCTGGATGGCGTTGGAAACGTCGGCAACCGTCAGATTGTACTGGTTGAGCTTGTAGGGATCGAGCCAGACGCGCATGGCATAGGGCGTATAGAACCCCTGAACGCTGCCGACGCCTTCAAGGCGCGCAATGCTGTCATTGATCGAGCTGTCGATGATGTTGCCGAGGTCGGCGGCGGAATACTGGCCGCTGCTGTCGGTCAGCGCGACAACCATCAGGAAGCTGGATGACGACCGGCTGACGGTGATGCCGAGATTGCGCACCACGTCGGGCAGTTGCGGTTGCACGAGCTGCAGCTTGTTCTGCACCTCGACCTGGGCAATTTCCGGATCGATGCCGGGCCCGAAGATCACCGAAATCTGCGCCAGGCCGGGCGACGACGTCGAGGTGAGGTAAAGCATGTCATCGAAGCCGGTCAGCCCGTCTTCGATAACATTGGTCACCGTCGTTTCGACCGTTCTGGCACTCGCGCCCGGATAGCTGGCGGAGAGCGAAATCGTCGTCGGCGCGATCTGCGGATATTGCGAAATAGGAAGCTGGGAAATGCCAAGCCCGCCGATGAGCATGATCACAATGGCGATCACCCAGGCGAAAACGGGTCTGTTGATAAAGAAATTAGCCATTAATCATACCTCGAGCGCTTGGTTCCGGTGCCTGCACAAGCCTTGCGCTCAGCCATTTCCGCCTGTTGATCCTGCAGCGCTTGATGAACCACCGCTCGAAGAACCGCCGGAGGAACCCGACGTGTCATCGACCACGACGCCCTTGTCATTGATCTTCGCCGGCACCGGCGTGACGTCGGTCACCCCGCCCACGAGCGACTGGAAGCCGTCGACGATCAGACGGTCGCCGTCCGAGACGTTCTTCTGCACCAGCCAGGAATTGTTGGAGACCATCACGTCGTCGAAGACCCGCGTCTCGACCTTGTTGTCGGAGGTCACGAACATCGCGGAGACCTTGCCGCCGGCCTCGATCTGGGCTGCGAGCTGCGGAATGAGATAGCCCTGTTCCTCGGCAACCGTCAGCGTGGCGCGCACGAACATGCCGGGCAGCAGGACATGGTCGGGATTGTCGAAGATGGCACGCAGGTTCACCGTGCCGGTCGACTGGTCGACCGTGCGGGCCGAAACGTCGAGATTGCCGGTCACATCATAGGTGCTGCCGTCATCGAGCTGGACGTTGACCTTGACCTTGGACAGGTCGCTTTCCGATTTGAAATCGGCATATTTGCCCGTGGCCGACAGAACCTGTCCGGCTGATTCGTACATGTCGACATAGATCGGATCGAGCTGGTTGAGATCGACCAGCGCGGTTGTCGCGGTTGGCGAGGCAAGGTTGCCGACCGAGACGTTGGACACGCCGAGAACGCCGCCGAACGGCGCGGTGATCCTGGTGTGCGCGAGATTGATCTCGGCCGATTTAACGGCCGCCTGCGCTGCACTCACATCGGCAAGAGCCGTATCGTACTGGGTCTTGGCGTCGGTCACCTGGATCTCGGTGGCGCCGGTGTTTACGATTCGCTGATAGCGCTCGTAATTCTCCCTGGCACCCGGCACGACCGCATTAGCCTTCTCGAGGCTGGCTTTGGCCGAGGCGAGCGCGGCTTCATAGGTATCCGCTTCAATCTCGTAAAGCAGGTCGCCGGCTTCCACCAGGGCGCCGTCCTTGAAGGCCTTGTTGGTGATGATGCCGGTTACCTGCGGACGAATCTCGGCATACTGATAGGCGACCGCCCGTGCCGGCAGGGTCGTGGTCAGCGGCACCGTCTGCTCCGTCAGCGTGATAACGCCAACTTTCGGCGGCGGAGGCTGCTGGCCGGCGCCCTGTTGGTTCTTGCCATCATCACTGCAAGCGCCGAGCGCGAATGCGAGAACGGTAAAGGCAGCGATCGGAAGCTTGCGCGACAGCATGGGCACCTATCCAGTATAGAAAATGAACAATGGTCGTTTTCTTAACACAGTCTAAACGTGGCAGGAAACAACATATCTGCCACACATGAGAGCGGAATGAGGCCGGCGGCCCCTGAATTGCCTTAGTGACGTATCTCAGAAATCATCACTTTGCAACTCGGTATTTCAATCCGCTGTCGATCAGGTCGATAATCAGCGCCGCCTTGTCCGAAAGCGCCGCCGGATCAACGCATTGCAGCATTTTCGGGTGGAGCACGCTTGCCAGCATGTCGACGACCACCGCCGCATCGCGCACTGGATCGCCCGGCCGGTAGATACCGTCCTCCATGGCTTCGGCGATCAGGACGCAGAGTCTGTCCTCGACGAGTCGACGATAGATTCTGCCGCCCTTGGCGGGATCTTCCAGCACCAGCGGGATCATCTCGAAAAGATACTGATTCTCCAGCTTGTCGCAGACATGCTCACGCGCGAGCCGCGAGAGGAAGAGCTTCAGCTTCTCGTCGGGCGTTCCCGAGGAATCCTCAATGCCGCAACGTTCGGCCAGCCTGCGGCCGTGGCGGTAGGCGATCGCCCGGCCAAGCGTCAGCTTGCTCTTGAAGTGCTTGAACACGTTGGCCGGCGACATGTTGAGCTCGGCGGCGATATCGGCGATCGATACGGCGGCAAAACCGCGCGCGCGAAACAGACGTTCGGCCGTCACCAGTATCGCCTCTCTCGTCTCCTCCCCGGTACGCCGTGGTCTGCGCATCACGCTCCGCTCCAGTTCCCTTCGGGATAATAGGCCTTCAGGTTCTCCCGCACCCTTGCCTTGACCGACTCGCCGCTTTCATCCGGCACGAAGCTTCGGCCGGTGATCATCTCGAATGCCGTCGCATAAACCCCGGAGGCCGCCCCGATGACATCGACGGGAATTTCGGGAATCTCATCCTTGTAGGGGTCGCAGCGCGCCACCACCCAGGAGCGGATGAAATCCTTGTCGAAACTTTCCGGCCGTTCGCCCGCCGCAGACCGCCGCTCATAGCTTTCCGCCATCCAGTAGCGGCTCGAATCAGGCGTATGGATCTCGTCGGCGAGCAGGATATTGCCATCGGCGTCCTTGCCGAACTCGTATTTGGTGTCGGCGAGGATCAGGCCGCGCTGCGCCGCGATCTCCTGACCGCGCGCAAAAAGCTTCAGCGCCGTCGACGAAACCTCGTCCCACTCGACTTGCGTCAAAAGCCCCTTTTCGACGATCTCGGCCGCCGTCAGCGGTTCGTCATGACCGCCGTCGAAGGCCTTGCTGGTGGGCGTGATGATCGGCGCGGGCAGAACCTCGTTGTCGCGCATGCCATCGGGAAAGGTGATGCCGTAGATCGTCCGCTCGCCGCGCTTGTAGCGCGTCAGGATCGAGGTATCGGTGGTGCCGGCGAGATAGCCGCGCACGATGATCTCGACCGGCAGAATGTCGAGCCTTCTGCCGACCACCACATTCGGATCGGGATAGGCGACCACGTGATTGGCGGCGATATCGGCGGTTTTCTCGAACCAGAACCGGGCGATCTGCGTCAGGATCGCGCCCTTGTGCGGTATCGAAGCCAGCACCCGGTCGAACGCGCTGATGCGGTCGGTGGTGATGATGATCCGCCGGCCATCCGGCAGATCGTAGTTTTCCCTGACCTTGCCGCGATAATAGTTCGGCAGCTCTGGAAAAAAGGCTTCATCGAGAACGCGCAAGAACAATCCCTTCCCTGTTTCGGCCCTGCCGCAAAGTGTGGAATCTTGCAAAGCCTCACCGCCCTCATTACAGATTGTTAACCTCGTCGGCAATCATAATGAGGGTCTACCCTCATGCAGGTATCCCATGGATTTCATCCCCTCGCTTCCCGTTCTCCTCGCCTTTTCCGCCGCAACCCTGCTTCTGGCGCTCACCCCCGGCCCTGACATGACGCTGTCGATCAGCAAGGCGCTGAGGGAGGGTCGCGCCGCGGGTCTTGCCGTGCTCGTCGGCACCAATCTCGGCATCTGCGTCCACACGATCCTGGTTGCCTTCGGCGTCTCCGCCCTGATCATCGCCTCGCCCACCGCCTTCTTCATCCTGAAAAGCGGGGGTGCCGCCTACCTGCTCTGGATCGCGGTGATGGCGATCCGCAAGGGCAATAATTTCGTGCTGGAGGCGGAGGCGCGGCCGGAGCGCAAGCGCGGCTCGCTGAAGGCGGCGATGGCGAACGGCTTCTGGGTCAATCTGCTGAACCCCAAGGTCATCATCTTCTTCATGACCTTCCTGCCGCAATTCGTGACGCCGAACGATCCGAACGTGACCGGCAAGCTGCTCTTCCTCGGCTTCACCTTCATCGCTGTGGCGCTCCTACCAACGATCGCGATCGTCATCGCCGCCCACCGGCTCTCCGGCTGGCTGCAGACCCACAAACGGGTGCTGCGCGCCATCGACTACCTGTTCGCCGGCGTGTTCTCGCTGTTTGCGGTGAAGATATTGCTCACGCAGGCGCGGTGAAATAAGATCGACGGCCATGAAGGCACAAGAATTTGACAGGCGGTTTGAGGCGGGCGAGGACCTGAGCGACACTATAGACTGGTCGCAGGCTCGCAGGCCGAAAGCGCGGCCCGAGCACGACGGCACCTCGCCGCACAGCCCCCAAAACTTCTCGCCCCGGAGGGGAGAGATGTCGCGAAAGCGACAGTGAGGGGGGAATCTGTCACCGCGAATGCCCTCACGGTTTGATAAGCCGCGCCACCCTCACTGCCCCTTTGGGGGCATCTCTCCCGCCAGCGGGAGAGAGTATTGGGAGCAAGCGGCAAAACCACCGCCTCGCCTCAATCCCCGTGATTGGCGATCATCATCGCCTCATAGGCGAGGCGCTCGGTCTTGCGCATGCGTTCCGATTCCGACTTCAGCTGGCCGCAGGCCGCCAGAATGTCGCGGCCGCGCGGGGTGCGGATCGGGGAGGCGTAGCCGGCCTGATTGATGAAATCGGCGAAGCGCTCGATCGTCTCCCAGTCGGAACACTGATAGTTCGAACCCGGCCACGGGTTGAACGGGATCAGGTTGATCTTGGCGGGAACGCCCTTCAGCAGCTTCACCAGATCGCGGGCGTCCTCGAGGCTGTCATTGACGTCCTTCAGCATCACATATTCGAAGGTGATGCGCTTGGCGTTCGACAGGCCCGGATAGTCGCGGCAGGCCTTGATCAGCTCTTCCAGCGGGTACTTCTTGTTGATCGGCACCAGAATGTCGCGCAGATCATCGCGCACCGCATGCAGCGAAATCGCCAGCATGCAGCCGATCTCGTCGCCGGTGCGGTAGATTTCCGGCACCACGCCGGAGGTCGAGAGCGTGATCCGCCGCTTCGACAGCGACAAGCCGTCCTCGGCGGACGCGATCAGCAGCGCCTTCTTGACCGCCTCGAAATTATAGAGCGGTTCGCCCATGCCCATCATCACGATATTGGTGACCTTGCGGTCCGATTCCGGGATGAAGGCGCCGTTCGGCGCATCGCGGTTCGGAAAATCGCCGAGCGCGTCGCGGGCCACCAGAAGCTGGCCGAGAATTTCCTCAGGGCGCAGATTGCGCACCAGGCGCTGAGTGCCGGTGTGACAGAAGGAACAGGTCAGCGTGCAGCCAACCTGGCTGGAGATGCAGAGCGTGCCGCGATCTTCTTCCGGAATATAGACAGTCTCGATCTCGACCGGCTTGCCCGCGCCGTGGGACGGAAAGCGGATCAGCCATTTGCGGGTGCCGTCGGTCGAAATCTGCTCGGTGACGATCTCGGGCCGGGCGATGTCGAAGGCTTCCGCCAGCTTCAGCCGCAAATCCTTGGCGACATTGGTCATTTCGGCAAAATCCGAGACGCCGCGCACATAGAGCCAGTTCCAGATCTGGCTGACGCGCATCTTGATCTGCTTGTCGGCGACGCCGACCGAGGAAAGCGCCTCGGCAAGTTCCGGCTTGGAAAGGCCGATCAGCGTGGTCTTGCCCTGCGTCGGAGCGGCGGCGGGGCGCGGCCGGGCGCGCTGGGCTTCAAGATCGATTTCGGCTACGGACATGGTCTCTCCGGCAACGCGGCCGTTCGCCGCCGGCCATTCAGGCGGCAGGGCGAACCCGCTGATACGCTATGAAAAATCATCGGGCGCTATCATAGGGCCGCCCGTTTGCGCGAGCCTATAGCACTAAATTGCCGCCGCGTCATCCCTTGCCGGGGCACCGGCCAAGAAGCCGCGCCCCGGCAAGGACAGGTTTACTCGAACTGGCCGGCGTGAAACTGGCCGAGCCAGGTCTCCGTCAGCGGCGCGCCGTCCTTGGAAAGATAGGCGCGAACATCGACGGTATCGGCGCCTTCCTCGAACTTCAGGTCATAGGTCAGCCGCCAGTCATCGGTTCCGACGATCGGCATGGCGAAGGCATCGAGCAGTTCCGCGCCCGGCCCGACCGAGACTTCCGGCTCGACGCCATCTTCCATGGTCAGACCCGAAACGGCATCGCCGGAAAACTCGACCACGACCTTGATCTGGTCGTCCGGGCGCGGCTGGCCGGGCACGCCGCCGCGGCCGATCCGACTCGCCACGGTTTCGGCCAGCGCATCGTTTTCAGGCCCGCGTTTGGCCCAGGTCAGCGTATAGGCGAAATCGCGTTCGTCGCCGGCCTCGGGCAGGTCCTCGGGCAGCCAGTAGGCGACGATATTGTCGTAAATCTCGTCATCGGACGGCAGTTCCACGAGCTGCACCATGCCCTTGCCCCAGTCGCCCTCGGGCGTGATCCAGGCCGACGCCCGTTTGTTGTAGAACACGCCGTCATCGAGATAATGGTCAAAATCGCGGTCGCGCTGGATCAGGCCGAAGCCTTGCGGATTGTCGTCGTAGAAGCTCGAAGTCACCACCCGGTCGGGATTGTTGAGCGGCCGCCAGATCTGCTCGCCGCCGCCGGTGACGATCTCCAGACCGTCGCTGTCATGCACTTCCGGACGCCAGTCGAAGGCCATGTTGCGGTGGGTTTCGGAATACCAGTACATCGAGGTCAGCGGCGCGATGCCGAGCCGCTCCACCGCGTCGCGGAAGAACAGCCGGCTCTTGATATGCAGCACCTGCCCCTCGCCATCGGTGTTTTCCGCTTCGATCCGGTAGGCCCCGGCGACGCTCTTGCTATCCAGTAGCGCATAGATGACGATGCCCTCATCGGCGTTGTCGTCTTCCTCCAGATAGAACGCGGTAAAGCGCGGGAATTCCTCCGCCGCCGACAGGCCGGTATCGACAGCCAGCGCGCGCGCCGAAAGGCCATACTGCTTGTCAGGACCATCGGTGCGGAAATAGGACGCGCCGAGAAATGAAATCCAGTCGGTCTTCAGATCAGGCCGCATCACCCGGAACCCGGCCCAGCCCGCGACATCCTCGACGGCCTTGGCGGGGCTATCCTCCGGCATGTCGAAATAATCGGCGCTGTAGACCACCTCGCGTGCTTCGCCATCCTCGACCAGGCTGATCGTGACCGGTTCCTTGAAATAGCGGCCCTGATGGAAGAACTGAACCGGCGCATCGCCGACATCCACGGTGTGGTCTGTGCGGAACCTGATCTTCCAGTGCGCGTCGTAATCGATCTTCTCGAACAGTTCCGGCGACTGCACCGGATAGGGCTCAAACGGCTTTTCGGAAAGCGCTTTCGCTTCTTCGGCAAGCGTTTCAAAAGAGAAAGGTTTTGCCGGGCCGAGTTCCGGCTCGAAGGCGAAAGCCGTCGCCGGCAGCAGCATCAGGGGAACAACAAACAGGCTGAGAAGAGAGGGCGAAACAGAACGCATCGTCGTCATCAAGAGGTAAACTCCGTTTTGGCCATAATTATGCTGAAGGCCAAAACGCGGCATAACCCGCCAGGTTCCGCCTCGATCAAAAAAAAGCCCGCGCAATGGCGGGCTTCATGACTGCAAAATGTGGCTGTTTTCAGCCGACGACGCCGGAAATCCAGCTCGAAAGCGCGGTTTTCGGCGCGGCGCCGACCTTCACGTCGGCAAGTTCGCCGCCCTTGAACATGGCGAGCATCGGGATCGAGCGGACGCCGTACTGGACCGCCAGATCCGGATTGTCATCGACATTGACCTTGGCGATCTTGACCTTGCCGTTCATTTCCTCGGCAATTTCTTCCAGGCTCGGGCCGATCATCCGGCACGGGCCGCACCATTCGGCCCAGAAATCGACCACGACGGGTTCGGCGGACTCAAGCACTTCCTGCTTGAAATTGGCTGTAGTGACCTTGACTGTCGTCATTTGAGAACTCCTTGGCGTTGCCGAAAGCGGCGTACCCTGCCCGTCTTTCGCAATTGTTGATAGGCATGTGAGCACTGTTTCACAAAAAATCAATGCCGTAACATTCATTTTTTTGAAAGTGTTGCGAGCGCCTCCGCCAATTCATTGTCACCGAGTACCCGCACTGTCGCAGCTTCAGTATAAATCAGCAGGCAATCGACTTCGTGGTCCGGGTAGAGCGGTTTTAGAATTTCGCGATAGACCGCCATCTGCGCCACATGGCTGAAGGGCGCCGCCTCACTATTGCCCGGCGGGTTGCGGTTGGTCTTGAAATCGGCGAGCAGCACGCGGCCGCCATCAACCGCCAGCCGGTCGAGCCGGCCGGAAACGGTATAGGCCCCGCCTGAAAGCCGCACGGTGCCGGAAATCGAGACCTCGGGGCGGGCTTCGGGGGCAAACAGGGCCTGCAGCCGGGGATCGCCGATCACCGCCATCACGCTTTCCGCAATCGCGGCGCGTTCTTCCTCCGGCAACGAGAAGGCCGCGCGGTCGAGATAGCGTCGGCAAGCGGCGGCACGGTCATCCGTCTCGAAGCCCGGCAATATCTGCAACAGCCGATGCACCAGCCGGCCGCGCTCCAGCGCCAGATTGATCTCCGGCCGTTCGAACAGCGGCGAGGCGGTCATCGGCGCGGGGTCCTCGACCTCGATGCCGGCGCGCGATGGGCTGAGCGGCGGCCGCGGCCGTTCGCTCTCGCGAAACGGCGTCAGCAGCGCCTCCGGCAGCGGCGGCTTCTCGGCGGCGGCCTTGCCGGCCTTGGCCGCTTCAAACCGGTGCGGCGGGATCTTTTCCTCGAAGACCAGCGCCGGCCATTCCTCGCCGCCGGGACCAGCGATTGCCGTCTCGTTGACACGGTGATCGCCTTCAAGCGCCGACCAGACCATGCGGTGCCAGGTATCCGGCACCTCGGTGCGGCCGCGATAGCCGGCCACGATCAGCCGGTCGGCGGCGCGCGTCATGCCCACGTAAAGCAGCCGGCGATATTCCTCCTTGGCCTCGGCCTCGCGCCGGGCGAGATCGGCGGTAACCAGACTGTCGGCATCCCGGCCACTGCCATGCCAGACGGGCACATCGCCAGCCATCACCCGAAAGCCCGAAAGGTTGCGGGGCTCGAACGGCTTGCCGCCGCCATCGACAAGAAACACCACCGGCGCCTCCAGCCCCTTGGCTGCATGGGTGGTCATGATCCGCACTTCATCGCGGCCCTGATCCTGCTCGCGCTTGATCTCCAGCCCGCCGGTCTCCAGCACATCGAGAAAGCTCTGCAGGCCCGGCAGGCCGGTATCCTCATGCCCCTTGGCGGCGTTGAGGAACTCGTCGAGAATATCGCCGGCCTCGCTGCCGAGCCTTGCGAGAAAAGCCCGCCTTCCGCCCTCGCGCGCCAGGATTCCGGCATAGAAATCGAAGGCGGTGCGCCGCCGCGCGGCGTTGATGACCCGTTCCAGCGTTTCGACGGCGGCGGCCAGCGTCTCATCGCCCGCACCGGCAATCCGCCGCAGCGCCGACCAGACATGCTCGCCGGGCTTGCGCATGGCGGCGACGGCAAAGAGATCATCTTCGGAAAGCGAGAGCAGCGGGCTCTTGAAGATCGCTGCAAGCGAAAGATCATCCTCCGGTAATACGGCAAAACGGCCAAGCGCGATCAGGTCCTTCACCGCGATATGATCGGCAAGCCGCAACCGGTCGGCGCCCGCGACCGGAATATCGTAGGGCGATTTCAGCGCGCGGGTCAGCGCATTGACGAAGGCATCGCGCTTTCTCACCAGCACCAGAACGTCGCCGGCCCGCACCGTGCGGCTGACGCCGTGATCGACGAGCGTCTCGGTTCCGACCATGGCGGCGATTCGGTGGGCGATCCGCCGCGCGAGGATCGCCGCCGGGGCCTCGTCGGGCGTGGCGTCGAAGGGCGCGGTCCAGTCATCGGTCTCGATCACTTCGGCCGGCGCGATAACGTCCCAAGCCTCGACGCGGCCGGGATGGCCGATACGGTTGGAGATATGCACCGTGGCCTCGTCTTCAGCCGAAAGCCCCTTGCGGTTTTCCGGCACCGAAAACACGAGGTCGACGGCTGACAACACCGATGCGGTCGAGCGGAAGGAGAGCGGCAGGCCGATCCGGGCGAAATCGGCATCGATCGCCGCCACCCGTCGCGCCGTCAGCCGGCCCTCGGCGGAGAAGCGCTCGGGCCGCGCCCCCTGGAAGGAATAGATCGATTGCTTCTCGTCGCCGACGGCAAACATGGTGCGCCGCCCCGGCCGCGCGCCCGCGCCGGAGAAGAAATCCTCGCTCAGCGCCCTGACCACATCCCATTGCAGCGGTGCCGTATCCTGCGCCTCGTCCACCAGAATATGGTCGATGCCCTGATCGAGCTTGTAGTGGATCCACTGGCCGGAATCGGGCCGGGTCAGAAGGCCTGCTGCATGGGTGATCAGGTCCTCGAAATCGAGCTTGCCGCGCCTGCGCTTCAGCTCCTCGTAGCGCCGGTCCAACCGGTCGGCGAGCGTCAGCGCAGCCAGCGTCTTTTCGAAGATGCGGAAGCGGGCAAGCGTATCGCGCATGGCAAAGACATGCTCGGCTGTGGCCAGCACCGCCTCGGCAATCTCGGGCGCTTTCTCGCGCAGGCTCTTGAACACCAGCGTGCGTTCCGCCTTCGGAAGGCCGGCCTTGGTCAGGAATGCCTCCTCAAGCAGGCCGAAACGGGCAACCGCGTCATCCGCGCCGAAGGCTGCGGCCAGTGTCTCCGCAAATTTCGCGGCGTTCTTGCCGCCATCGGCCCGCGCAATCGCGATCAGCGCCGAATAGTCGCCTTCGCCAAGGCTCGGAAGCGGCCACGCTTTGCCGGCAATCGTTTCGGGCGAAGTATCCGCCTTGAATCCATACGCCTCGCGCAGCGCCTCTTCGAGCCTTCCGCGTGCACCCTCCAGAAACGGCCGGATCGCATGGCGGTTGCGCACGATCTCGCCGAGGAGCTTCTCAAGCCCGCTGTCATCGGCAATCTCCAGCACGGTCTGGAACGCCTTCGAAAGCGCCAGGTCCTCGCGGCTGGCGGTCGCCGTCAGCAGGCCGAGGCGGGCGTCGGCCAGAAGCGTGGCGGCGGCGGTGTCGTCCAGCACCGAGAAATGGCCGGCGACATTGGCTTCCAGCGGAAACCGGTGCAGCAGGCTTTCGCAGAAGGCGTGGATGGTCTGGATCTTCAGCCCGCCCGGTGTTTCCAGCGCGTGCGCAAACAGCCGCCGCGCCATGGCGATCTTCAGCGCGTCGGGCCGCGCGCCCTCGATTTCGGCAATCTCGTCGGCAAGGGCGGTCTCCGGCAGCACCGCCCATTCGGCGAGCCGCCTGAACACCCGGTTCGACATTTCGGACGCCGCCGCCTTGGTATAGGTGAGGCAGAGGATCGCGGAGGGCCGCGCGCCCGCGAGCAGCAGCCGGACGACGCGCTGGGTCAGCACATGGGTCTTGCCCGAGCCGGCATTGGCCGAGACCCAGACCGAGCGGGCCGGATCGGAGGCAAGCCGCTGCCGTCCCGTGGTCCAGGAAAGCCAGGTCTCGGCATCGGCGTCATGTCCGGGCGCGGTTTCGCTCTCAATCGTCATCGCCGCCCTCCCCGTCTTCAGCGGTCGACCATTCGGCGACGCGGGCCAGATGGTCGTACTCGCCGGAAAAATCGCGTGCGCTCGCCGGCACCAGCCGCGAGGCGAAGGGCCGCTCGCCGGATTTCAGCGCGATCACGAAACGGGTGAACTCCCTGAGCGCATCGGCTGCCAGCTCCTCCGCAGTAATCGCCGCCTCCTTGGCTGTCTCCGCCTTCTCCAGCGCCTCGCCGATGAACCGGTGGCCGGGCCGCAGCCGCACATATTTGAGGCTTGTCGCTTCCACCGGCGCAACCTCCTTGAAACCGCCCGCCGCAAGCGCTGCCGCCTCCAGCGGCAATTGCGGATCGAGCAGGGTGCGGGCCTGTTTCAGCGATGGCGATGAGCCGGTCTTGTAATCGATGATCTCCGCGCCGCCGCCCGCAAGCATGTCGATCCGGTCGGCAATGCCGGTAAGCCTTACGCCGGCAAGCGGAATATCGAAGCCGGCCGGAACCTCCGTCAGCGATTTCTCGATCGGAACAAGCGCCCGCCTGCGCGTCTCGAAGGCGAGGAATTCGTCGGCGACCGAGCGCAGGCGCGGCACCCAGCTTACCGCGAGATGCGGCGCAAGCTCGGCCGTAAACAGCAGTTCCGCGATGATCTCGTCCATCACCGCCCGGCCTTCTTCACTGTCCGGCTGCGCGCCGGATTTGATGAAGCGCTCGGCCAGCGCATGGTAGAGAATGCCCCGCTCCTTGACGCCGGGATCGGCGTTGAACGGCAGGAGCGGATCGAGCTTCAGCACCTTCTGGGCATAGACCGCGTAAGGGTCGCGCCGCAGCCGGCCGATCTCGGAGAAGGAATAGCGCTCCGGCTGGCGCTCGGCCGGCGGATAGGGCGCGGGTCGGCCGGGGATCGGCTGGCGCGGCGCGGCATCGAGCGCCTCGGCCCAGTCGCGATAAACCGCGCCGCGATGGCTGAGATCGGCGGCAAGACCCGGGCCGCCGAAGGCCAGCAACCGCTGCAGCCAGCGGCTGGCAACGGTCGGCGCTGTGCCCTGCCGGAGCGCGCGCGAAATCACCAGACGCGGCGCGCCGGCAGCCATCCACAAATCATGGGCAAGCTGGCCGACGCGCTTTTCCGGCGGCTCCAGGCCGATCTCGGCCTTCATCCCGCGCGACAGGAAAGGGTTGTTCTTCGGCTGGGTCGGCCACACGCCCTCATTCATGCCGCCAAGCACGATCGTGTCCATGTCCTGCAG
Organism: Martelella sp. AMO21009; assembly: GCF_053484295.1. NCBI lineage: Bacteria > Pseudomonadati > Pseudomonadota > Alphaproteobacteria > Hyphomicrobiales > Aurantimonadaceae > Martelella > Martelella sp. AMO21009. The sequence goes on along the minus strand of NZ_JBAKFR010000049.1, from coordinate 2,167 downwards.
CCGCGCCTCGACCGCGCCGAAGATAAAGACGCGGGGATTGCCCATCTGGCGAGGCTTGACCGCCTCGGAGGCAGAGAGCGCCGCAACGATCTCGATCCATTGCGGCCCGTCCGCCTCGATCGGCGTCGAGGAGCCCATGATCTCGGAAAGCACGGCCGCCAGCCGTTCGCCTGCCTCCCCGCTCCACAGCGCCGCCAGATCATCGCTCGCATCGCGGGCCACCGCCTCCAGCGCCCGGCCGGTGCGCGCCGCCCAGTCGGCAAGCGTAAGGTTCTCGGTGATCGGCGCCCGGTCCGGCCCGCGCGGCACATGGGTCTCGATCAGCGGCGCGAAGGCCGCGTCGATGCGCCGTGCGAGATCGCGGGCATCCTCGGCTGCGGTCTTCGGCAAGGCCGAGCGCCAGCGCGGCGGGTGCCGGTCGTCCTTCTGCTTTTCCAGCGCGTCATCCAGAAATGCCTCCAGATGACCGAGCGGAACCAGCCGCGTGCCGCCCCTGAGCGTGATCAGCTCGAAGGCCGCACTTGCCCCGCGCATGGCGCGGGCCGACAGACCGAAGCGGGCCAGCGGGTGTTTCAGCAGGGCAGCGAGCGTTGCCGGGTCGCCGGGCTTCAGCGCCGCCTCCAGCATCAGCGTCAGCAGCGTGCCCTGCCCGGTCGCGGCAAGCGGTGTGCCGGCCGAATCATCGGCTTCGATTGCAAACCGCCCGAGTTCGGCCGCCACCCGCCGGGCGAGATCCCGGTCGGGCGTGATCAGCGCCGCGCGCGCCGGCCTGCCGTCCCCGGTTTCCTCCTCAAGCGCCAGCCGCAGCGCAATGGCCACGGCAACCGCCTCCTGCCGCTCATTGGCCGCCTCGACCAGCGCGACATTGGCAAAGCCGCGCGTGAGATCATCCGGGGCGATCGTCTCGCGCCACGTCTCCCAGCGATCGGTCGCCTCTGCCGGCGCGAAGGCGGCGGCGAGCACCGCGTGACGGGCAGCCTTTACGGGCTCCGGCGTCTCCAGCGTTTCGAAATCTTCGCGGGTCACGCCGAGGCGTTTGATCAACCGCGCCATTTCATATTGCGGATGGCTGCGGATCGAGGGATCGGGCATGGCCGGGTTGAGATCGGGGGCTGTCAGCGCCCGAAAGTCCGCGTCCGGCATGGCGGTGTCGAGACCGGGAAGCACGATCACGCCGTTTTCCATCTCGGCTGCCGCCGCGATCAGCCCCGCCACCGCTGGCACCGAGCCGGTGGAACCGGCGATGATCACGGGCGAGGAAAGGCCGCGCAGCCGCTCCGCCTCGCCCGCTAGCAGGCCGTTGCGATGGGCGACCGCAGAGGACCGGCCGAGTTCATCGAGCCGGCCCGGCCAGTAGATCGCCGCGATGCCGAGAAATTCGGCGGTCAGCTGCCACCAGACGGCGTAATTGTCCTGTTCCAGCGCCGAAAGTCGCTCCCAGTCGACCCCTTCGGTCTCCATCGCATCGATCAGTTCGGCAAGGTCGCGGGCAAGCCAGACCGCATCCGCCGGGCTTGCCGGGGCCACCAGCGGCGAGCCGCCGTGGAGACCCGCAAGTTCATCGGAAAGCCGGTTGCGCCAAGGCAGGATCAGCCCGGCAAGCTCCAGCAAGCGCGGCACCGGCTCGATCGGCGGCAGAGATTCGGCGGCCTCCGGCAGGTTTTCGCCCAAAAACCCCTCATCCTCGTCGACTTCGCCAAGCGCGCGGATTTCCGGCAGGATCGCCGCCTCGCCACCAAGCTGCGCTGCGAAGGAGGCGCGGAGCTCGCGCACCGCGCGGCGGGTGGGTAGGAATATTTTCACATCGGCGAGCGCCAGTGGATTTTTGGGGTCGTGGCGGAACCGATCCGTCAGCCGTCCCTCAAGCAGGCTTGCGGCAAGGCTGTCCAGAAACGAAACGCCCGGCGGTATCGTCCACAATCTCGCCCGCCCTTGCGTCACGTCTTCGCTCCCTGCTTCGCTTTGCAGGTTTTACGAAGCATGGCGGAAGGACGCAAGCGCCGTTCCCTCATCCGGCCTTCGGCCACCTTCTCCCCGAGGGGAGAAGGGGACACCTGCAAGGCTCGGCCTTTCCGCGATATTCGGTGATTGCTGCATGCTCCCCCTCGCCCCCAGGGCTATCGCATATGAGCGATCATTGAGATGAGGAAGGCATCGTCCCATCCGG
>NZ_JBAKFR010000048.1:9834-21600 GCF_053484295.1 Martelella sp. AMO21009 | reverse complement strand
TGTCAATCGGCGTTGTAATGGGACCCCATTTAGGCGTCCAAAAGGACCCCCTCCCTTGGGTTGCATTCGGCGATCAGCGCGCGCAGGCCCGGAGCCATCAATTTAGCGTAGCGGCCTGCGGGCGCGGGTTGTTTGGCTTCTTCGGCTTTAGCTTTGAGAACGGTTTCTGAAGCGCCAGGATTCGTTTCCGGTTTCGATGATCTCGCAGTGGTGCGTGAGCCGGTCGAGGAGCGCAGCGGTCATCTTTGCGTCGCCAAACACGGCTGGCCACTCGCCGAATGCAAGATTGGTGGTGACGATGATTGATGTGCGCTCGTAGAGCCTGCTGACCAGATGGAAGAGAAGCTGGCCACCAGCCTGGGCAAACGGAAGATACCCCAGTTCATCCATGATAACGAAGTCGAGTCTGGTGATGAAGTCGGCGAGCCGCCCTTGTTTGCCATTTCGTGCTTCTGTCTCGAGCTGATTGACGAGGTCGACAACATTGAAGAACCGTCCTCTTGCCCCGTTGCGGATCAGGGCGCGGGCAAGTGCGATCGACAAATGCGACTTTCCTGTTCCCGTTCCGCCGACCAGAACCAGGTTATGTTGCTGAGAGAGGAAGTCGCCTGTGGCGAGCTGGCGGACCAATCCTTCGTTGACCGGCGTATCCGAGAAGTCGAAGTCATCAATGTCCTTAGCCAGCGGCAACTTGGCGACGGTGAGCTGGTATTTGATGGAGCGCGCCTGCTTCTCGGCGATCTCCGACTGCAGCAGGTTACCCACGATGCGCGGCGGCTCATGCTGCCGCTTGATACCGGAGGCCATGATCTCGTCGTAAGCGCCACGCATACCGAACAGCTTCAGCGCGCCCATCATGTCGAGGATTTGGGATCGTTCCATATCAGCTTGCCCTCCGGAGGCTATCGTAACGTGCGCAATCTGCCAGAGGCTCATGGGTCAGGCGAAGGGCGTCGGGAATGGAGAGAATGGCGGGTGGCTGCGGATCACGATTGCGAGCCAGGATATTGATGATGATGGCGGCCGAGAACACGCCTTGATCGAGCGCTTCCTGGCAGGCCGCCTCGACAGCGGGAAGTCCGTCCAGTCCTACATGGGCGCAATGGCGAAACGTCGAGATACACCAATTTGCGATTTTGCTTCTTTTTCCACTACTTAGTCAATATCCCTTATTTTTGCCCTTGCCTCGTTTCGGCTCATTTCGTACCTTTTTACCCGGAAAGTACAACAAATGTTGTACCACTGTAGGCAATGTTGTACCGATATGGGCACCATCGTAAAGCGCTCACGCAAGGACGGATCTGTAGCATGGCTCGCGCAGATTGTCATAAAGCGCGGCGGCAAGATCGTTCTGCGCGAGAACAAAACCTTCGAGCTCCGGTCGAGGGCCAACGCCTGGCTCAGCCAACGTGAAGATCAACTCGGTCAACCCGATGCGCTCGAAGCAGCGCTCAAATCCAAGTCCCGCGGCAACCAGGACCCGACTCTCTCCGACGCGATAGATCTCTACATCCGCGAAAGCAACAAGAAGATCGGGCGCACGAAAGCGCAGGTGCTAAGGAGCATCAAGGATTTCGATATCGCCGACCAAACATGTGCCTCGATCACAAGCGCCGATATTGTCGCCTTCGCGCGCGAGAAACTCGAGAGCGGAGTTCAGCCGCAAACTGTTTCGAATTACCTCTCTCACCTCGGCGCTGTATTCGCCATTGCGCGCCCTGCCTGGGACTACCCTCTTGACCGGCAAGCCATGCAAGACGCCTGGATCGTCGCCGACCGCCTGGGTTTGACGACGAAGAGCCGTGAGCGCGATCGTCGGCCAACCCTCGGCGAACTCGATAGGCTTATGCAGCATTTCAAGGAACGGTCAGCCGCCAGACCGTCGTCGATTCCGATGCATCGGATCATTGCCTTCGCTATCTTCTCGACCCGCCGGCAGGAAGAGATCATCCGGATCACCTGGAATGACTTGGACAAGGAAGGCAAGCGCGTACTGGTGCGCGACATGAAGAATCCCGGCCAGAAAATCGGCAATGATGTGTGGTGCGACCTGCAGGAGGAAGCACTTTCGATGGTCGAGGCCATGCCCAAAGTCGCCGATCAGATCTTCCCCTACACTACGGACGCGATCGGCGCGTCCTTCACGCGCGCCTGCAAAATTCTCGGGATCGACGACCTACGCTTTCATGACCTGCGGCACGACGGTGTTTCGAGGCTGTTCGAGCTTGGCTTGAACATACCCAAGGTCGCCTCCAACTCCGGGCACCGGTCGTGGACATCGCTCAAGCGCTATACGCACCTGCGGCAGACCGGCGACAAGTACGATGGGTGGAAGTGGCTTGCGGAAGTGACCAGGAAGGACCCTGCACTGAAACTCGTGCAACACGGGCAGTTCCCTCGGAGACGGCGTTCCCAGAGAACTGGCGGCAGCAGTGATATTCTGTGATGCTTGCAAACTCCATCAGCGATGTCAACGGCGGAGCAAAAACCGGCCATTGGGCGGCGCAAAAGTAGGCCACCTGCGCCGCGAGCGGGGAACGTCGGGAGGGCGTAGCCTGACCAGAGTTTCGCGCTCGCGGCGTCGGCGATTTTGGTAAGTGTTTCAGCCCGCCTTTCGGGCTCGGCTTTGGGCGAGGCGGTAGCTGTCGCCGTTCATCTCGAGGATATTGACATGGTGGGTGACGCGATCGAGCAGCGCGCCGGTCAGACGCTCGGACCCGAACGTTTCGGTCCATTCGTCGAACGGGAGATTGCTGGTGATCAGGGTGGAGCCGCGCTCGTAGCGCTGCGAGATCAGCTCGAACAGCAACTCCGCCCCAGTTTTGGAGAGCGGCACGAAGCCCAGTTCGTCGATGATCAGCAGGCTGTATCCGGCCATCTGCTTTTGGAAGCGCAGAAGACGCCGTTCGTCGCGGGCCTCCATCATCTCGCTGACGAGAGCGGCGGCCGTGATAAAGCCGACGGACAGGCCCTTCTGGCAGGCGGCCAGGCCGAGACCGAGTGCGACATGGGTCTTGCCCGTGCCGCTGGGACCGAGCGCAATGACGTTCTCGCGGCGCTCGATCCATTCACAGCGCGCCAGTTCCAGCACCTGCATCCTGTTGAGCTTCGGGATGGCGTCGAAGTCGAAGCTGTCGAGGCTTTTGACGACCGGGAACCGGGCCCCCTTGATGCGCCGCTCGACCTTGCGGCGATCCCGCTCGATCATCTCCCGCTCGGCAAGCCGGGTCAGGTATCCGACATGGTCGACGCCCTCGGTGGCGCATAGCCGGGCCAGTTTCTGATGCTCGCGCTGGAAGGATGGCAGCTTCAGGGTCTTGAGATAATGGGAGAGCAGGATTTCCGGAACTTCGGTGCTCATGCCGCTTCTCCCGTTTCCGGCGACAGGAGACCCATGTAGGCCTTGGCAGAGGTCGTCTCGACCGTCGCCTTCGGCAAGTAGGGATAGTTCGACAGGTCCAGCCGTGGCGGCCGTCGCTCCACCTGGCACAGGAGAAGGTGTTTGACAGCGTCGAAGCCGATGGCCCCGAACTGGATCGCCTGCTTCACCGCCCCATGCAGATCGGCAAGCTCAAAGCTTTCCAGCAGTCGCAGTACCTGCACGTATTCCCGCCGGCCGTGCTTGGCCATGCGCGCCTCCATCAGCCGGCGTAGCGTGGCAAACTCCTGCGGCAGATCCCAGCCCTGCAGAGGTGCTGCCTGATCCAGTGCATTGATCTTCTGCTCGATCAGCGGCAGGTAATGAAGGGGATTGAAGGCGACGTCTTCCCGTTCCCAACTGCGGGGATGACGGGCGATGATCTCGCCACGGCAGCCGATGACCACCTCGTCGACATAACCGCGAACCCAGACCTCTTGATGGCCATAGGCGACCGGAACAGAGTAGTCGTTGGTCTTGTAGCGGACCAGAGATTGCGCCGTGACACGGGCACTGGCCTGGTCGCAGGCATCGAAGGGTGACGCCGGTAACGGACGCATGGTGGCCAGATCGCGCTGCAGCCGCTCGCCGATCGTCTCGCTCTCACCGCGCAATCTGTCGTGCTGGCGTTTGCGGCATTGCTCTTCCAGCCAGGCGTTGAAGGCATCCCATGTCGCAAATTGCGGGATCGGAACCATGAAGTTGCGACGGGCATAGCCGACCAGACCTTCAACGCTTCCCTTGTCATTGCCCTTGCCGGGACGGCCATAACGATCCCGGATCAGGTAGTGGGACAGGAAGCCGCTGAACAGCGCCGCCCGCTTGCGGGTGCCGTCGGGCAGGATCTTCGCCACCAGGCAGCGGTCGTTGTCGTAGACGATCGATTGCGGCACGGCCCCGAAAAAGTCGAACGCATGGATGTGGCCGTCCACCCAGGCCTCGGCCACCGCCGCAGGATAGGCCCGCACATAGCAGGCGTCGCTGTGCGGCAGGTCGAGCACGAAGAAGCGGGCCTTCTGCTCGACACCGCCGATCATCACCATCGCCTCGCCGAAATCGGCCTGCGCATGGCCCGCCGGATGCGACAGCGGCACGAACACCTCTTGGCGGCGCTGCTCCCGCTCGCGCATGTAGTCCTTGATGATCGTGTAGCCGCCGGTAAACCCGCATTCGTCACGAAGCCGATCGAACACCCGCTTGGCCGTATGGCGCTGTTTGCGCGGCATCTTCAAATCCTCGTCGAGCCACCGATCGATGGTCGTGACGAATGCGTCCAGCTTCGGTCGCCGGACCGGCGAACGGCGGCGATAGCCGGGCGGCGACGAATACGACAGCATCTTGGAAACGCTGTCGCGCGATATGTTGAAATGCTTCGCTGCCTGGCGACGGCTCATCCCTTCCGAAACCGCCAGACGGACCTTCAGATACAATTCCACGGTGTAGATCCCCGAACCCTCCTGCGCTCTGTGCAGAAGGGAAATAGGTGGACGACTTTTACGCCGCCCGCAGCAGGACTATCCCGCCGCTACCGTGGACGAATTTTGCACCGCCGATCTCTGCCGCCCGCCGCAGGCTTCCATTCTTAGCGGCTGCCACGAAGTAGTGTATTTGAAAGCTTTGGCACTGAGTACTTTCATCTGGAATTTCTACTTATAAATATCAGCGCGTTCGCGGTATCATTTATAATATCCAATTGATATTAATCATCTTTTCCAGAATACGATCTAGGGCAGCAAAATAATACGCCCAAGAGTATCCCCCTTTTCTAGCGCGGCATGAGCTTCATTTGCCTTTTCGAGCGGCAACGTCTCGGCGATGAGCGGCGTGACCTTGCCGGACGCCACCAATTGTAGTGCGTCCTCGAGTTGATCGCGCCGGACGCTACCCACACCAAGGATTTTTGCGCGCTGGAAAAATATGAAAGCGGGATTGATCGAGATGTCTTCCCTAAACAATTGTCCTACCATTACATAGCGGCCGCCTGTGGCGAGACTTTTGAAGCTCGGTTTGAACACGCGGCTGCCGACATTGTCGATGACCACCTCGACACCCGCTCCGTTTGTCAGTTCGCGTATCTTTTTGGAGAAATCCTCCTCGCCATCGGCAATGACGACGTGGTGGGCGCCGGATGCCCGCAAGGTTTCGACCTTGCGTTGCGACCGCGTCAGAGCGATCACCGTCGCGCCGGACGCATGCGCAAGCTGAACGGTCGGCAGGCCGACGCCCCCGCTCGCACCGGTCACGAGCACGGTTTCGCCCAGACGCACGGCGCCGACATCCCGAACCGCGTTGAGTGCCACGCCGACCGCCGGCCCACACATCGAAGCGGCTTCGAGCGAAACCTTGTCCGGGATTTTGACGCAAACTTCTTCATGCAGCGCGGCGTACTCCGCATAACCGCCATGAACCGGCACCCGTTCGGCGCAAGCGGTTTCCATCCCGTTCCGGCATTTGCGGCACATGCCGCAAGAATGGAATGCCTTGGTGCAGACACGGTCGCCAACCGCGAGGTGGCGGACACGGTCGCCAACCGCTTCCACCGTCCCGGCGATCTCGTATCCAAGAATCAGCGGCAGTTCGGTGAAGCGGCGCATGGTGCCATTACGTTGTACTACATCATGATAAGTGACACCCACCGCGCCCACCTTGACAAGCACATCCTCGGGGCCGCACTCCGGCACTGGCACCTCTTCCATTTTCAGAACCGAGGGGTCGCCCAGTTCGCGCAACATGATGGCCTTCATAAATCGTCTCCACCCAACTCAAAGATCATCACTGCCCGGTTTTCAGGCCATTTCTCTGTCGTAAAGGTCACCGGCTCACCCATTTTGGGATCGCGACCAGATTCCGCGATCCGGGCAAAGACGCGCGGGCCTTCCGCCAACTCGATCAGGCCCACGACATAGGGCAGAAGGGGCGCAAATTCCGGCAGATATGGGCGATGATACCTGACCCAACTGAACACCGTCCCCTGCCCCGAGGCCGTTTGCCACTCATGCGCATCGTGACCGCAAAACGGGCAAACCGGCGCGATGGGGAACCGCGAACGGTGACAGGAGGCGCACACTTGCAGAAACAACCGCCCCTCGGATAGGCCTTCCCAGTATGGACGGTTGTCGTCCGTGACCGGGGGCAACAGGTCTTGGGGGCTCCCGCTAAGAGGCGGGACGCTTTTAGAGGTTCCGGATGTCGTCATCTGCTCTGTTCATTTCCGAATATGATGGAATCACCCAAAGCCGTCGCCCATTGCGCGATCCTGGCGGAGGCCACCTGGCGCGGGCCGCACTCGTTTCTGAGCTGACGGACGATTTCCATGATTTGCGACCAACCGTTGAGGTGGCCTTCCGACAGCATACCACCGCCGGTGTTGACAGGAATTTCGCCGCCGAGCCCGATCCTGCCGTTCTGAACAAAATCGGCGGCCTCACCAACATCGCAGAAACCGAAGCGCTCCAGCGCGAGCAGCACCAGAGGAGAAAAAGCGTCGTATATCTGCAGCAGGTCCACGTCCTTGGGGCTGAGCCCAGTCATTTGATAAACCTGCGAACCGGCCCCCTCCGGCGCCGCATCGAACGATGTCGATGACCCAACGCCCAGCCCAGGCTGCCCGAAGATAAACTCGTCCGGACCCGCATGCACGCCTTGCGCCCCCAGCAGATAGACCGGCACAGCGTGGTGATCGCGGGCGCGGTCGGCACGCGTCACGATGAAGGCAACCGCTCCGTCCACAACGTTGGAGCAATCGAGCAGCCTCAGCGGCTCGACGATGTAGGGCGCCTCCATGTAGTCGTCAAATGTCATCGGCTTACGCTGCCAGGCATGGGCATTGAGCTGGGCATGGCGGCGCAAGGTCAAGGGCACTGCAGAGAGCTTGTCGAGGGTATGACCGTATTTGTGGAAATAACGCCGAGCGACAAATCCGGCCGATGCGACAGGACCACTGAATCCGGCATGCGGGGTCTCGCTATGTGGCCCCCAGGCCTGGCGGATCGTTTCGTCAAACCCCCAGGATTTTTTGCTGCCAATCAGACCGAGATTGCTGTTCTTGTACGACCCAAGGCACAGCACAAAATCGGCCATGCCGGACGCTACTGCCATTGCGGCATGTGTTAATACGGTCGCACCGAAACGCCCATGGCTCCAGGTTTGGCTTGCAAACCGCACCCGCAAACCCAGTAAAGACGCGATCTCGTCGTAGTCCACGCCGCGCGGCGACCCGATATGAACGATAAGCCCGTCAATAGCGCTGCGCGCGATGCCGGCGTCGCCGAGGGCTCCGTTGACGGCGTCATGTGCCAGCGACAAGGCTGTGCGCTCTTCGAACCGCCCCACTTCGGTGGTTCCCGCGCCGCAAATGGCGGTTTCGCCGCCAAGCGTAACACCCACGCTCATCCCTCTCCCTTCCGCGCAATTGTATTTGACAATCGAGCATGACGAGGATTAGCTATTTATGGAAATATATTGTTTTTGGATCTTCCATAACGTTTGTAAATGAGATGGAACCTACGCCAGATCGAGATTTTTGTCGCGGTTGCCGAAGAAGCCGGCTTCACCGCAGCAAGCGAACGATTGTCGATGGTGCAGCCGGCTGTGAGCATCGCCGTTCGCAAGCTGGAGGAAACGGTCGGTGTAAAACTGCTGGACCGGACCGGCAGTAAAGTCCGGTTAACATCGGAAGGTGTCTACTTTCTCAAGCAGGTTCAGCGTATCCGGTCGGAATTCGGCAGCCTGGAGCGCGAAATGCGTGCGCTGCGGACACTGGCCGGCGGCGAGATCACCATCGGTGCCCCGCCGATCATAACCGGCTTTTTGCTGCCGAAACTGATCCGTGATTTTGCCGCGAGATATCCGCACGTTAAACTGTCCACGCTCACGGGCTCATCGGAAAGCGTTCTGGGCAAGCTGCGGGAGCGCAAGATCGATGTTGGGTTTGTCAGCGGCGACCACAAGTTGGACGGCATGGAATCGGCCATCATCGAGCGGCATCCCTTCGTCGCCTGCGCAGCAAAGGGAACCGTGTTCGCCAAACGCCGAGAAGTCGATTGGGACGAGCTTTTGAAAGAGCCGCTTGTGTTGTTTCCGAAGGGATTTTACCAGCGGTCGATCATCGAGAACATGGCGATGGAACTCGGACGCGAGGTCCGGATTGCGATTGAAAGCGACAGCGCGGGCTTTGTCAGTGCCATGGTTGCGGCGGGGGTCGGCGCCTCGGTTGCACTGCTCAGCATGGTCGAACGCGAAACCGACATCGCCACAGTGCCGATTGTGGACCGGCCGACGCTGCCCATTTCAATCTGCCGGATGCAGAGCGAGGCCCATGGCATAGCCGCCGACGCGCTATATGAGACGATAGGACAGGCTCAGCGGGCCGAGGTCCGGCAACCTTAGAATAAATCCGGGCGCATTTGGGTGACCGATAGAAGCCGCTGCACCGGCGTTGGATTGCCGGACTCGCGCAACGGCTAGGTTCCGATTAAACCGCAGACTACTCCGGTCTTTAGGTGGCCGCGTTTTTTTTGAACCGCAAAATTAGTGTCCACTTTCCTAAAACCGCTTTAGTTCGAGCTGGCATCGTGTTCGAGCGTGGGGGCGCCTGTGCCGATCCGCTGCCAAAGTCGACTGTAGAACAGGGCCAACACGGCGAACGCCGCAAAGGCGACGTACCAGTTTTCGCTGCCGATAAATATCGTTACCGGTCCCAACACCAGTGCCACGGCCCGTATCGCAAGCGGCAGTCGTTCCCGGAAGTAGCCCACCAATGCCGCAGACATCAACAGAATGCCGCACACGCCGGCAAATATAGCGTGGAGATTGTCGACGAGGTTGCCCTGCAACAGATAGCTTTCGTTATAGATAAAAGCGAACGGAATGATGATCGCGACCACAGCATATCTGAGAGCATGGACGGCTGTCGTCATCGGACGCGCTTCGGCGATGCCGGCGGCCACGAAAACCGCAAGGCAGACCGGCGGAGTCAAAAACGACAACGTGCCGAAGTAAAACACGAACATATGCGCGGCAAGCTCGTCGACCCCCACGCGCACCATGGCCGGTCCAATCAAGATGATCAGAATGATGTAGGTAGCGGTGACAGGCACACCCATGCCGATGATGATGCAGCCAATAGCCGCAAAGAGCAGCAACAGCAGAACGTTGCTGCCGGCAATGGTCACCAGCAGATGTGACAGAGATGACCCCAGTCCCGTCAACCCCAGACAACCCACGACAAGCCCGGCGATGGCGCTCATCACGGCAACGAAAACGGTCGCTTCACCGGCCTTGGCCAAAGCCTCCCAAACCCCGTTCAAACCTTCGAGACCCCGTTTGAAAATCACCGAGAGCACCACCGTGGAAAACGCTGCCGAAAATGCGGAGGCCGCCGGGTTCCAGTTCAGCACAAACAATGTGTAGAGCAGGATGGCGAAGGGAATGACCACCGGACCGACGCCCCGCAACGATTTTTTAAGCGAGGGCAATTCGGCCGTATCTTCGATGCCTAGATTGAATTTGCGCGCTTCCATGTCCACTTGGCAGAACAGGCAAAGATAGATGAACAAGGCCGGCAGAGCGGCTGCAATTGCGACTTGGCTGTAAGGGATGGCCAGAAACTCGGCCATCAGAAAGCCTGTGGCCGCCATGACCGGCGGCAGCACCAGTCCACCGGTCGACGCGACTGCCTCGACCGCGGCGGCGCGTTCGGCATTGTAACCCACCCGCTTCATCATAGGGATGGTAACGATCCCCGTGGTGGCTACGTTGGCGGAAGCGCTACCGGACAGAGAGCCGAACAACGCGCTGGCCACAATTGCCACCTTTGCCGGCCCGCCGTTTCTACGCCCCATCAGGGCCAGAGAGAAATCCGCAATGGCCTGTCCGCCTCCGATCATGAAAAGGCTCTGGCCGAAGACGATAAAGCTCGTGACAATTGACGCGGCGACAAACAGCGGCGTCCCGAAAATCGCTCCGGAATTGAAGTAATTATATGTGGCCAGACGCTCCCAGCGGATGACACGGGCCTCGAACGGCCCAGACAGATAATGTCCGAAATACACATACGCTAATGCGACGGCACCGACGAGCACCATGCTCCAGCCGACCTGCCTGCGTGTGGCCTCGAACAACAACAAAATGCCAAGGGCGCCGATCACGACCTTTTCGGTGGTGACGATGCCTAAAGAACTTAAAATGCTGGCATAATTGAAGAAGACGTAGAGGCCTATCGCGAGCGAGACCAGCGCAAGCACCAGGTCATACCAAGGGACTCGCGGATCGTCGGCAAGCGCGTTGCGGAACGGCAAGGTCAAGAACGTGATCGTCAAACACAAGGAGAGGAACAGCGCCAGGAACTGCTCCAGATAGATCAGCACGCCGAACTCGGGCAGCACCTGTGTGACATAAATCAGAGCTGCCAGGGGTACGATGACGGCAAAGCCCATCACCACCCAATTCCAAAACCCTGTCAGCTTTCTGCGATTCATTTCCTGTTCTCCTGACGGAAATCATGCCCGGCATAGGCCAGGCGCTCGGTCCGCCCTGACGGCGCGACCCGGCAAACCGGGCGAGGCATAAAATGCCTCACCCGTTTCATTCATGCACAAGACGTGGCCGTTCGCCTGTCACTTTTCGGCCTGGTCCAGCAGTTCCTGCTGGCGGGCCTCGGCCTCATCGCTCCACGCGCCCTTGGATTTGTAAAATTCAACCGCCGCAGGGTGAAAGGGAATGACGGCCTCGGTGCTGGCGTAGCGATCCGGTGTCCAGCGCGCCAGCGAGGGGTGAATATCGGCCAACTCCTCGTAATTCTCCCAGATGGCATCAAGAATGGTCTTTATCGTTTCATCGGAAAGATCCGGACGCGCGACCAGTGTGATACCGTAGCTGAGCACATCCATATCCTGCTCGACGCCCACCGGGCCCGCGGGCAGGTTGCGCGCCACGAGAGCGGGGCCGATGGCCTGAGTGCGTTCCATGGCCTCCGGCGAGCCGTCGATCGACAAGATCCTGGCCCCCTCCGCCGCATTGAGCTGCTGGATAATGCCGCTGCCGATCGAAGCTATCGCCGCATCCGCGCGCCCTTCGATAACGGCGTTCACGCCTTCGACGTAAGTGGTGACGCCGACCGGTTTGTAATCGCCTTCGTTCAGCCCGCCATTGGCGATCGTTGCGCGGGACGAAAGAGTGGAGCCGGTAAATGCGCCGTAATTGTTGACGATGCGTTTGCCCTTGAGATCGGCCATCGACTCGATGTCGGAAGATCCGCGCACCACAAGGGACATGAACATGGGCGATCCCACCATAATGGTGCGCATGTCGTAGCGTCCGGAGGTTTCCACGATGTCGTTAGGCGCCTT
>NZ_JBAKFR010000048.1:0-9737 GCF_053484295.1 Martelella sp. AMO21009 | reverse complement strand
CTTGCCGTCGTAGGCCACGCGGGCCTCGAGCGGCGTCACGATGCCGATATCGACCTCGCCGGTTTCGAACATAGGGAAAAACACGGTAGCCGATTGCGGCAGCACATCCACGCGGATGTCGGTGTGCTCGCCGATAACCGAGGCCAGGGCCTGGGCTTGTGCATAAAACAGGCTACCTTCGGGATTGCCGCCCATCACGATGATTTCGGCGTTTGCGGGCGCTGCGGCGAATAGCAAACCTGCGGTCGCGCCCATAAGCCCGAGCCTGGTGGATAGTTTTTTCAAGAACATCAGTTTTCCTCCCTGATCATTTGCATCTAGCTCCGCCCGGTCATCGCCCGGGCAAAAGGTCGTATTCTCATGCCGGTGTAGCGGCACGGGTGGCTGCAACATCTTCAAACGTCGGCTAAAGTCTCCTCCCGCGTTTCCGCAGATACCCGGAAAAACGGGGTTTCGTTTTCGCCCTGGATGACGATGTCAAACTCGAGCGCCCCGGATTCCGGCCCGCTTCTCGCCACCAGCGCGGGCCGATCTGCGGCGGGCACCATGGCAAGCACGGGGTCAGATCTGTTTTTCGTCTCCTCATCGGGAAAATACATCCGCGTGACGAGCTGCCGGCTAAGACCGCGCGCGAACACAGCAACATGCAGGTGCGGCGCAAGAACTCGGCCATCGGGAAGCGCGCCCTCGCGCGGTTTTGCAAGTTCCACCCTATAACGCCCGTCATCGAGCGCACGGGCGCGGACCGCCTGCCCCTCCGACCATATTTCGACAAACGCTTCATAAACCAGCGGGGCGCCGGACCCGTCGGTGATCCGGCCCGTCACGACCCATCGGTCATTGGCCGCAGCGGGGCTGAATGCCAGTTCGTCCTTGATCAAGGCGAAGCCAAACAGCGGCCCCGAGGTCTGCGAAGGCGTCAGGATATCGGTCATGCCGACACCTCGGGAGGTTCGAAATAGGTCGAGCGCGCGCCGCGCAAAACGATGTCGAAACGGTAGGCAAGATGGGTGGTGTTCCACATCGGGGTGGCGTCGATATCGAGCGAGGCACCCGGCGCGACGAGGCGGCCCTGATTGTCGAAAGGATTGCTGGCGCCTAGCGTCCGCTCCAGATCGATTTGAGACTCGTCATAATCGACCTTGGCAATCAACCGATCCTGTCCCTTCCGGTCAGGGATGCCCAATAGCATGCGATCCTGGCTAAGCAGGGGGTCGCCCTCGAAATACATCTGGGTGATCAGGCGGCTCTCAAAACCATAACCAAAGAGCGAAAAATGAACATGCGCCGCACGCCAGCCCTTTTCGCCGGTGGTGTAAAAGGTTGGATAGGCGCCAGGCCGCACCGTTATAAATTCGTAATTGCCCTTGTCGTCGGTGAGACATTTGCCGGCGCCGATGAAATTAGGGTCGATGGGGAATCCCCAAAGGTCCTTGGCGTCGACATAGCGTCCCGCCGCGTTGGACTGCCAGATCTCAATCAATGCGCCGCTGACGGGACGGCCATCACTATCCGAGACATTGCCGAAAATCTTGACGCGCGATCCCAGGGGCTCCCCGGCACATTGTCGCGTCAGATCGCTGTCGCGATCGGTCACCTTCATTGTGTCGAAGGCGGGTCCTTTCACATTGTGAAACCAGTCCTGCGGCAGAACGACGTTAGGCTTGAGCGGTGCGCGCAGAACCGTCACCTCGTAATTGGGATCGAGATAGGGGGGGTCGACATCCCTGTACGTTGTGCTTCCCACCGTTATTCCTCCTTTGGCAGTGCCCGGTACCAGCATCACACGATGCAAATTCCGACGGAAATATAATCTTTGCATTCAGAACGAATGCGAAATTTATAGCCTGGGCATCACGTTTCGAGTGCCGGGCAAGAAACGGGGCAGACGGTTTTTGTCCGCAACTTGCACGATCCGATTGTGATGTCCCGCCAATACTTTTCCACAAAGCGCACCGCATCACTGGCAACTGTCATTGCGTGTGTTCCGCCGCGTGATCACTTGACGGCTCGAATATGTCGCAATGGAACGATGACGCGGGCAGGTTGGCGACGTTGGCAAAATCTGTGGCGGCGGCATTGACCATGGCGGGTGCGCCACAGGCATAGACTCGGCATCGGCTCATATCGGGAAAATCCTCCAACACCGCGCGGTGCACGAAGCCGGTTTTTCCCGACCATTCCCCTTCCGGCTCGAGCACAACGGGTACGAAGCTGAACCAGCCGAATTTTTCGGCCCATTTTTGCGCCAGGGCGAGGTGGTAGAGGTCCGCAATTTTGTTCGCGCCCCAATAAAGCCGGACCGGGCGATCATTGCCATGATCGATGAGGTCCTCGACGATGGATTTGATGGGAGCAAAGCCAGTGCCCGACGCCAGAAGAATCGTGTCGCCGTCACCCTCTTCGATACCGAACTGGCCGAACGGCACCTCAATATCGAGCGTGTCTCCCTTGGAGAGGTCACGCAATATCGCATCGGAGAAGGCACCGCCCGGTACACGGCGGACATGCAATTCGACCTGGTCGTTTTTTCGCGGCGGATTTGCCATGGAATAATTGCGGCTGTCGCCCGCGCCACCGGGCAGAAATACCCTAAGATATTGCCCGGCCTTGAACACCGCGCGCTGCCCGATGGGCAGCCGCAGGGTGAGTACGGCAACGTCTTCGGCAGGGTAATCGATCTTGGCGATCCTGGCGGTCAGTTTCTTGCGCGCCGGCAGATCATCCTTGCGGATCCATTGCGGGCTGATCTCGACGTCGCCCAGCGGCCGCGCCTGACAAAAACGCACGCCACTGACCGGCCCTTCCTGCAGTCCCTGCCCCCGCACCTGAAGGCGGCCCCTTACCAGTTTACCTTCGCACGACGAACAGACGCCCTTGCGGCATGAATAAGGGATGGCGTAATTGCCGTTTTCGATAGCGTCGAGAACAAATTCATCGTCGCCGCAGCTGAATTCCATATCGCTGCCTTCGATCGAGATGATATGGCTCACTTCACTCCTCCCAACAGGCGGATGGCTGAGACCAGGCCGTCGCACCGCGCCCGGTTCTGGCCTGCGATATCGAAAGCGGTGCCGTGGCCGACGCTGGAGAACAGACAGCCTCCGCCGATGGACAGGCCTGCAATCGCCTGTCCGGCCTTCAGCTTGACAGGAATGTGACCCTGGTCGTGATACATGGCGACATATGCGTCGCACGCGTTGCGCACTAGCATGACGTCCGCCCCCTCCGGCCCCACCACATCGATGCCGCGGGCGCGGGCGCTGTGCACCGCGGGACCGACGATCGTATCGTCCTCGGCGCCGAAAAGGCCGCCCTCTCCAGCATGAGGATTAAATCCGAAAACGCCGATACGAGGCTGCGAAATGCCGATCCTTTCCAGCGCATCATGGGTTGCCACGATGCATCTTTCGATCATTTCGGCATTCATGCGCGTCAGCGCCGACATCAGCCCTTCATGCAGGGTGACATGCGATATGCGAAGCCCTCCGCCAATGAGAAGCGCAAAAACGCTATCGGGTTCGGCATCCAGCAGTTCTGCAAGTAGCCGCGGATAGCCGGAAAAATCGCGGCCGCTGGCATTGACCGCTGTTTCGGAATGCGGACATGCGACAATCGCTCTGCCGATGCCGTCTTCCATCAGTTCCAAAGCCCGTTTCACATAGGTGATGGTTGCTTCCCCAGAGGCGGCAGACGGCCGGCCGACAGTCACCGCGTCTGAGGCGATGGCCTCCAGCGGCTCGAGATCGACCGAAGGCGACGCTCCGCTGCCCCAGCGTTTGCGATCCTCATTGACATCGGCGCCAAACGCGTGGGCTATCGGCTCCACGAGATGCCGGTCGGCGACGATAACGGGCCGTAAAGCTTCGTCCTCAGCCAATTCCAGCGCGGCCTTGATCGCAATCTCAGGGCCAATGCCGTTGGGGTCGCCCACGGTGACGAGAATGCGATCCCTATCGCACCGCATCAAAGCGGAAACGCCAGCAGGGTATCGACTTGACGGCTGTCGAGAACGACCGTCCGGCTGACGATTTTGGCGTCATTGCCCGACAACCGGTATCGGTCGATGTACCGGCCCGTCGCGAAAAGAGTGGTCGGCCCCTCCCTTGTTATTCTCGCCAGCATAAAGGACGTTTCGCACTCGACATCATCCCCATCGGCGTTGAAAATGTACGGTCTTCCCAGCAGATGCCGATAGGAATGGCGCTCGTATACATTGGCTTCAAGCAAAGAGATGATGCGGTCGTGCAGCATGCCCTTGCCCTCGAGCCAAACCAGCCCGCCTTCCAGGCCCTGGGCATGATTGTCGGCGCTGGTGATTTTGTAAAAGCAGTCGTCGGTAAAGAAATCCGGCCATGCGGTGCAATCGCCGTCATCGATTTCACGTGCGTAATGCGCCTGAGAGGATTCTATCATCGCCGCCGCTTCGGCGCGTCCGACCTGTGCGTTCATAGTCCCATCCTCCCGCGATATTCGGTCCAAAATCCTCTCACCAGCGCCTCGCTGACGCGGCCGCCATCGACGTCGAGTCCATGTCCACCCATTTCCAGAATGGCGCTTTTGTCGGCGGCGCCATTGGTGCCACGTTGCACGAACCCGCCGATGCAACCGTCTTCCATGGAAACATATCCGGCGGGACCCACGAGGTTGGACTGCCGCAGGCGAGCTTTACGCTCAACCTCGGTGTCGCTTTCGAAGCCGACATAGGTCCAGTTCAGATGGGTCTCGTTCGTTCCCACCGGCAGGATTTGGCGCATGGCGATGGAGTTCTGGATCTGCTGCAAAACAAATCCGGGAAACACCGACAGAATCTGCAGTGTGATGTCGTCGCCGAACTCCTGGAAGCGCTGCAGCATTTTGGCGTCAGACAGTTGAAGGTCCGATTGCGACCTGATTTTCTGGTCCGAATAGATGCTCTTTTTTGCATCTGCATCGGGCTCGTGGTCGGCTATGGCCGAATAACTGACCCCGCAACCGCCGGTATCATTGATGATGAGCCCGCCCTTGTGCGACAGCCTGTTTATATTGAAGGTCGTGAAAAAGGTGTGCAGGATGCTGGCGTGATAGCTGTCCTTGGTGTTCTCAACATAGAGCTTCCAATTGTTGGGCAGCACTTGCGTGAAACGGCCGAGAATCACCAACTTCCGGCCACCGAGCACACGCTCGATGCGCTCCAAAATCCCCTCCCCCAGATAATCCTCGATATCTTCCGCATCCTCGTCGAAGCTGCCGAAAAGCAGCCCTGAAACGTAGGCAACCCTCAGTTTTCTGGGGCCCTTGCCTTCCATGCAGAAATCCGCAGGCATGCCGCCACGGCCATTGATGCCGTCCTTGAACGCGATGCCTATCAGATCACCCTGAAGGCTGTGGGTCCATGCGTGGTAGACGCAGGTGAAATCCTTAACATTGCCGCGATCTTCAAGAGCCAGCAATGACCCGCGATGAGAACACCGGTTCTCGAACGCGTAAAACTGATCGTCGCGGTCGCGGGTCACGATGACCGGCGTTTCGCCTACAAAAGTCGCCACGAAATCCCCCGGAGAGGTCAGCTCGGCCTCAAGACACAAATAGCTCCATGTTGGTCCGGCAAAAATCTTTTCACGCTCTCGCGCCAGAACGTCTTCAGACTGGAAAATCCAGTAGGGAACGCGCGTTGCGCCTTCCTGCTTGGGCCATTCCGGCAAAGTCACTTGGTCGGGTGCGACGGCATCCATAATGACGCTCCTCATCGTAAAAGATCGCATTGTTCGTTATTCGAACATTGTTCGTTTTTGCAATTCTTGTTTGCAAGTTTTGCTTGGGGATGTCAATAACGATGATGGGCGTTTGCGGTCATAAGAGCGCAATTTGACGACTATGCCGCATGTAAACATTTGAAGAGGTTGAGTTTTCTAAAAGCTCACAACATGAGCCAAAACGAAGCAAGGAGGATGGCGCGTTGAAGCATTTCCTATTTTTTTCCGGCAGCAGCCTGTCGGATTCGCTTAATGGAAGATTGGCGATTGCCGCCTCGGAAGTGGCATCTGCGCTTTACGACGACACGGCGACTTTCGAAGTGATCGACCTGCCCGCGCGCGAGTTGCCGCAATTTTCGCCCGAATTGGCGGAAGGGGGGCTGCCGGCAAGAGTGACCGCTTTCCGCGATGCCTTTGCGTCCGCGTATGGGATCTTCATGAGCTCTGACGAATACACCGGCACCTATTCGCAAATCTTCCGCAACGCCGCCAAATGGCTGGCTCACGATTGCGATGGCCGCGGCAATCTTCTGGCGGACAAAAAAGTCGCTTTATGCAGCGCGATGCCGGGCGGTGTCGGGGGGTTGCGCGGCCACCCCGCTCTGCATCAGCTTTTAGTGCAATTGGGTGCCGATGTGCGGGCGCAAAGGCTGCAAATGGGCGCAACGCCAACGCCGTTCGATCAGAAGCGGCAGCTGCTGCCGAAGTTCAAAGATCAGCTGTTGACCGGATCTATGGGCTGGCTAATCGGTGCGGCCTAGCGTAGTGAGCTGAAGAAGTCATGTTTCCGCCTTACCGCGCAAGTTTCCGGCCGGGCAGCTTTGGTTGCCCTCACTTGAGGCTGCGGAACGCCAGGAAATCCCAATCTCCATAGCAGGACCGTTCGATGACGACGCCATTGCCGATGGTGCGGGTCGATTTTTCGAAATATTCGACAACTGGCCCGGCATCTGGATCGCCGGCGCGATATGGCTTTGTGCTGCCATCTGGCAACACCATCGCCGGGATCAGTCCGGTTGCGAGATCGCTATCAGGTCCGAATTGCAGCAGGGCGATGCCCGTCATCCGTGCGTCTGGATGAAACGGAAATAGCGGGAACCCTTCACGCGGTCCATGGGCGAACTTACCGTAATCGGCGCGCTGTTTTTCGGCTTGCGCCGCGGATGGGTGAAATTCGGTAAAATGATGGACGAATGCGCCCAGGCCGTAAAATATCGGCTTGGCGTTGTAAAATTCCATCCCGCGCAGGCTGTGGTGATGATGGCAGAGCACCGCATCGGCACCGCTGTCCACGATATGGCGGGCGTAGCGTGTTTCGTAGTCCTGCACGACTTCGTAAAGACTGGAATTGCCCCAATGGCAGCTCACGATCACGAGGTCAGCAACCTGCCGGGCCGCCGCAATGGCACTCTCCAGCCTTTCGAGATCTTCTCTCACGGCGCACGTTTCGATGATCGGCGGCACGCCAGGCTCCCAGAAGGTGCGATCCGGTATCGCGTAATGCGTTTCTATGCGCAAAGGCGCCAGGCCGGGCCTGTTTTCGCGTGCATGGTATCCGGTGGGAAAAACGCTGGCGACGGCCAAAAAGGCGACGCGACGCCCTTTGACGTCGCTGACGATAGGCCGCAAGGCTTGGTCGATATCGGCTCCGGCACCGGTCGTGGCGATGCCCTGGCGGTCCAACTCCGCAAGCGTGTCGCTGAGGCCCGCATACCCCGCATCGAGAATGTGATTGTTGGCGCAGGTCAGAACGTGAAACGGCGCATCGCCGAGGCCATGCGCCTGTGCGATGGGAGCGATCATGGGGTGTCTAACGGTTGGCGTCAACGCGGGACGGTCCGTATACACGCCCTCGCAATTGCCGATCACGATATCGCCGGTTTTCAGAATGGGCGTGACATGACGAAACGCCGACAGGCCCTCCTCGATGTCAACGAAAACGTCTCCCACTGCGAAAATCGAGAGCGTTTTGTCGTCCATATCTCCTCAATCTCCTGCACCCAAATCGCTTAAAACCATTTCCGTGGCCGTACCCAGCGCCGGAGGCGATTGACGGATTTTGCCCGGTGTACGGCTCAGTTTCAGCGGAATCCCAGCGGTTATCGCATCGCCGATCCCGGATTTGACGAACATATCACGAAATACGCCCTGCTCCTGCGCGAGAACTTCGGGAATGGATTGTACCAGGCTGGTAGGCACACCGATGTTCATACACATCTCCGTCCATGTTTTCGCATCTTTTGCGGCAAAAATCGGCTGAAGCTCGGCGTGCAGCGCCTCGCGGTTGCGGAGCCTGTCGACATTGCTTTTGAATCGCGCGTCGTCGATGAGATCCTCGCGGCCAATAGCCTTACAGAACGCGGGATAGGATTTACTGTCCACACCAAGGTAAAATTCCCGGTCCTTGGCGTCGAACATTCCATAAGGCGCCAAGAACGCAAAGAACGGACCGTGTTTTTCAGGGATGTCGCCGCCCGCCGTATAATCGGCGATATAGTGGCTGATCAAATGGATAGCCGTGTCATACAGCGACAGATCGATATACTGGCCCTTGCCCGAAGTTTGCCGCTCATAGAGTGCGAGCATGATCCCGTAGGCAGCGTGGGCCCCGGACAACAGATCGATGGGCGACGGACCGGTGCGGACCGAAGGCCGGCCCGGTTCGCCGGTAATGCTCATATGGCCCGCATATGCTTGCAAGAGCATATCGAACCCCGGTCTTTGTCCTAAAGGTCCGTCCTGGCCGAAACCCGATATCGAACAGTAGACTATCTTGGGATTGATTTGCGCCGCCTCCTGATAGCCGAAGCCCAACCGCGCGGCGACACCGGGACGGAAATTCTCGATGATCACGTCCGACCGGGCGATGAGCTTGCGGATGGCGCACTTTCCTGCCTCCGTCTTGAGATCGAGCACGACACTCGACTTGTTTCGGTTGAGAGCCAAATACAGACCGCTGAACTGGTCATCCTCCCCGAGCCGCGCCGACCCCCAACGTCGTGAACTTTCGCCGGTGGGTGGCTCGAGCTTGATCACCTCGGCACCGAAATCACCCAACAGCATGCCGCAGGTCGGACCGGCCATGGCCTGGCTGAAATCCAGAACCTTTATACCTTCCAAAACCGCCATTACCTCGCTCCTCCCTCGCAGTCGTGACTTTCAATACCAGCGTCGCATGGTCGCGGCATACCGATACTGTCAGAGCTCTAGGAGACTTGCGGGCATATTTGAAATATAATGAAGGTGCCCGATCCATATCATTTATCAATGCGGGGGCGGCGTCCGGCGGAACCGGAGGGTTTACTGGTGGGGATAGTAGCGGCGGCACCGATGAAACAAGCAGGAAAACGACCGGAAAAAAAGATGCGCGACGGCAGGTCGCGTGCACCCGAAGCGATGGCGGGGTTAGCAAAGGGTATACGCATCATCGAACTTTTCAACAAGACCGGCGGCACCCTTACCGTCACAGCGGCGGCCAATGCCATCGGCATATCCCGTGCCAGCGCGAGCAGGTGTCTGCTGACATTGATGGATCTCGGCTACCTCGACAAGGAAGGCGACAGCTTTCGCCCCACATTGCGGATATTGCGCCTCGGTTCCACTTACGGCAATGCCGCCTCACTTCCGCAACTGGCGCAGCGGCATCTGGAAGCGGCGCGATCGGAATTTCAGGAGACCGTTTCGCTGGCGGTAATGGACGATTGGAATTCGGTCTTCGTCGCGCGCGCCGAAACGAGCCGGCTGGTCTCTTCGGTGATCCGGCTCGGTATTCGACTGCCGGCATTTTGTTCGGCGAGCGGGCGTGTGCTTCTGTCGAGCGTCGGCGACACGGAGCTTGAAGACTATTTCACTCAGCTCGATCCCCAAGCGCTAACTCCGAAAACCAACATCGACACCGCTAAATTGAAGGCGATCGTATTGCAGACCAAACAGGACGGATTTGCGATTTCCGATCAGGAGGTCGAGTTGGGCCTGATTTCGCTAGCTGTCCCTGTCATCGAC
>NZ_JBAKFR010000047.1:0-26257 GCF_053484295.1 Martelella sp. AMO21009 | reverse complement strand
CGGAAATCCACTTAGCGAAACGCCCGAAACTGTTCAGACAAACCGAGCCACCTCTGACAGCGAGACAATCCCGATCGCGGGTTGCCGCCTCACCGAGCCGCTGGCAGCGCCGCAACTCCCTGCGCGCCGGATCGTCATTGGACGAGCCGGCTGCAGCCGGTGCGGATACCGCATCCGATTGCGGCGCCGGTTCGCGGGTCAGTTCGAGCACGGTCGCCGTGATGGCGACCGCGACGAAGACGATGGCGCCGATGCGCGCGAGGGTCTTGCCGTCCATCTCACGCGCCTCAATTACCGCCATTGAACATCTGGGCGTTGCCCGGCTGGTAACCCGATCCCGGCTCGAGGAAACGGCGGCGTTGCTCGCGCCCCTGTTCGGCGGCGGCGGCCCGCTCGGCATCGGCAAGCGCCTGTGCCCGTCCGTTGGCGGCGACGACGGCGGTGAGATCGGCGAGCTGCTGGCCCTGCAGGGCGAGAAGCTGATTGCCGGCCTGAGCCGCCTGCAAGGCGCCGGTCGCGCCCTGGCTGCGGCCGATCAACTCGCTCATCTGGGTGCGGTTGGTGTCGATATTGCCGATCACACCGGCCTGCACGCGCATCGCGTCCTGAAGGCCGGCAACGGTGTTTTCCCAGCGCTCGCGGGCGCCGGCGATCAGGTCCTGGTCGGAGGCTGAAAGCTGGGCATCGCCATAGGTGGTCTGAAACGCCTGATCGATCTGCTGAACGTCGAAGGCGATGCGCTGGGCTTCGTTCAGAAGTTGCTGGGTGCGCTGAACGGATTGCTGAAGCTCCTGCAGCGCTGAGAACGGCAGGCTCGCAAGGTTGCGGGCCTGGTTGATCAGCATCTGCGCCTCGTTCTGCAGCGAGCTGATCTGGTTGTTGATCTGTTCGAGCGCCCGTGCCGCCTGGATGATGTTTTCGGCGTGGTTGCTCGGATCATAGACGATGTCACCGAAGCCGAAGAGCGCATAGGCAGGCGTCGTAGTCCGGGGCGACAGGGCGACGGGCAGTGACAGAACGGATGCGGCGATGAGGACCGCGCTGGTGCGACGGAAGATCATTGTGGTGTCTCCATATTGTTGAGGGTGGGGATGAGGTCGGCCGCCCAGCCGATGTCGCGGGCGCGCAGCCAGGCGTCCGAAAACTGCTCGCGGCCGTGTTCGGCGAGGAGCTTTTCGAGGGCGGCGTGATCGGCTTTCGAGGAGGCGCCGCAGAAGGCGAGCGCGACTTCACCGAGGGCGAGTTCGAACAGGCGATTGCCGGCGCGGGACTGGCAGTAATAGTCGCGCTTGGGTGTCGCCCGGGCGAGGATCTCGATCTGCCGGTCGTTGAGGCCGAAGCGCCGGTAGATCGCGGTAATCTGCGGTTCGATGGCGCGCTCGTTGGGCAGCAATATCCGGGTCTGACAACTCTCGATGATCGCGGGTGCGATCGCGGAATTGTCGATGTCGGAGAGCGATTGTGTGGCGAAGACCACGGAAGCGTTCTTCTTGCGCAGCGTCTTCAGCCATTCGCGGAGTTGGCCGGCAAAACCCTTATCGTCGAGCGCCAGCCAGCCCTCGTCGATGATTAACAAGGTCGGTCGCCCGTCGAGTTGCGCCTCGATACGATGAAAGAGATAGGCCAGAACAGCAGGCGCCGCTCCGGTTCCGATCAGGTCCTCGGTCTCGAAGGCCCGGACCGGCGCCTTGCCGAGGCGTTCGCTCTCGGCGTCGAGCAGCCGGCCATAGGGACCGCCGACGCAATAGGGCTGGAGGGCGCGCTTCAGGTCTTGCGACTGCAACAGGACCGAGAGCCCCGTCATGGTGCGTTCTTCAATGGGAGCAGAGGCGAGCGAGGTGAGCGCTTCCCAGAGATGCTCGCGGGACCGGGGATCGATCGTCACACCTTCCCGGCGCAGGATGTTGGTGATCCAGTCGCCGGCCCAGGCGCGTTGGGGAACATCGTGGATGCGTGCCAGCGGCTGCAGGGCGACGCGATCCTCGATGCCATCCGTCAATCCGCCGCCGAGATCGTGCCAGTCCCCGCCCATGGCGAGCGTCGCGACCCTGATCGATCCCCCGAAATCAAAAGCGAATATCTGGGCTCGCGCGTAGCGGCGGAACTGCAGCGCCATCAGGGCCAGCAATACGGATTTCCCGGCGCCGGTCGGGCCGACGACCATGGTGTGGCCAACATCGCCGACATGAAGGGAAAACCGGAACGGGGTCGAGTCTTCGGTCTTGCCGAAAAGCAGAGGGGGAGCCGCAAGGTGCTCGTCCCGTTCCGGCCCCGCCCACACCGCCGAGAGCGGGATCATGTGGGCAAGGTTCAGCGTGGAAATCGGCGGTTGCCGGACATTGGCGTAGCCATGGCCGGGAAGACTGCCGAGCCAGGCTTCCACCGCGTTGACGGTTTCCGGCATCGCTGTGAAGTCCCGTCCCTGGATCACCTTCTCGGCGAGCCGCAGCTTTTCGTCGGCGATGCGCGGGTCCTCGTCCCACACCGTCAGCGTCGCGGTCACATAGGCCTGTCCGGCGATGTCGGCACCAAGTTCCTGCAAGGCCTCGTCGGCGTCTGCGGCCTTGTTCGCGGCATCGGTGTCGACGAGCACGGACGCCTCGTTGGTCATCACCTCCTTGAGGATGGCAGCGATCGATTTGCGCTTGGCGAACCATTGCCGGCGGATACGCGTGAGAAGGCGGGTGGCATCGACCTTGTCGAGCAGGATGGCGCGGGTCGACCAGCGATAAGGGAAGGCGAGGCTGTTAAGTTCGTCGAGAATTCCCGGTGCCGTGGAACTTGGGAAGCCGATGATGGTCAGAACTCGCAGATGGGCGCGGCCCAGCATCGGCTCGAGGCCGCCGGTGAGCGGCTGATCGGACAAGAGCGCGTCGAGATAGACCGGAGTTTCGGGCACACGCACGCGGTGCCGGTTGGTCGATACTGTCGCATGCAGATAGGTCAGGGTCTCGGCGTCATCGAGCCAGGTGCATTCGGGCATAAAGCCGTCGAGCAGAGCCAGAACGCGCGCTGTTCGGTCGATGAAGCCCTGAAGCTGCTCGCGGGCATTGGCGTCACCACCGCGTTCTCGGCCCTCATAAAGGAACCGTTCCGAGCGCGACGCGTCCTCCGCCGGCGGCAGATAGAGAAAGGTCAGGTAGTAGTGCGACTCGAAATGTCCGCCTTCCTCCTCGAACATCGCCCGGCGCTCGGCATCAACGAGTGCCGATGCTGGATCGGGAAAGGTGCTTTCCGGATAATCGCACGCGGGCGCCCGCATTGCCTCGACGAAAATCGCCCAGCCAGAGCCGAGACGGCGAAAGGCGTTGTTGAGCCGTCCCGCGACGGCGACCAGTTCGGCCTGAACTGCGCTGTCGAGGTCAGGTCCCCTAAAACGGGCGGTGCGCTGGAAAGACCCATCCTTGTTGAGAACGATGCCTTTGCTGACCAAGGCCCCCCAGGGGAGGTAGTCTGCGAGCCGGGCGGAGGTGCGGCGATATTCAGTGAGGTTCATCATGGGGATCGTCAGACGCTCAGATGAGAGGGAACGCGCAGATGCCGGCGGCCGACATCGGCGAAGAGCGGGTCGCGCCTTGCGGCCCAAACAGCGGTGGCATGGCCGATGGCCCACAAGACAAGGCCCACAAGCCAGAGGCGTAGCCCGAGGCCGAGTGCGGCCGCGAGCGTGCCGTTCAGAATGGCGATCGCACGCGGCGCTCCCCCGAGGAGGATGGGCTCGGTCAGGGCGCGGTGGACGGGGATGATGAAGCCGGGAACGTCCGCCATCAGATGAGCGCTCCGCCGCCGAAGGAGAAGAAGGACAAGAAGAAGCTCGAAGCGGCGAAGGCGATCGACAGGCCGAAGACGATCTGGATCAACCTACGGAACCCGCCCGATGTATCGCCGAAGGCGAGCGTCAGCCCGGTGATGATAATGATGATCACCGCGATGATCTTGGCGACCGGTCCCTCGATGGATTCAAGGATGGACTGGAGCGGCGCTTCCCAGGGCATGGACGATCCCGCCGCGTGGGCGGCGGGCGCCATCATCATGGTGATGACGAGCGACGAGGTGGTGCCGGTGATCTGACAGCGAAGGCGGGAGACGAGACGGATCATGCGGTGGTTCCTTCCGGGGTTTGAATGATTGCTGTGAGTTGGTAGTCACCGTTGGGCCTGAGGCCGGTGACGGCGGAGAGTTCAGCGAGGCGGCGTTCTGAACCACGGCCCGAGAGGACGGCGACGAGATCGATGGTCTCGGCGATCAGCGCGCGGGGAACCGTGACGACGACTTCCTGGATCAGTTGTTCGAGCCGACGCAGTGCCCCGATGGCTGTCCCGGCATGGATTGTGCCGATGCCGCCGGGATGCCCGGTGCCCCACGCCTTCAGGAGGTCAAGCGCTTCCGGCCCGCGCACCTCGCCGATGGGGATACGGTCGGGGCGCAGCCGAAGGGAGGAGCGGACGAGATCGGAGAGCGTTGCGACGCCATCCTTGGTGCGCATGGCGATCAGGTTGGGTGCTGCACATTGCAGTTCCCGCGTGTCTTCGATGATAACCACGCGGTCGGCGCTCTTCGCCACCTCTGCGAGCAGCGCATTGGTCAGTGTGGTCTTGCCGGTCGAGGTGCCGCCGGCAACCAGGATGTTCTTGCGATTGGCGACCGCCGTGCGAAGGGCATTGGCCTGGCCGGCGTCCATGATGCCGCCGGCGACGTAGTCGTCGAGCGAGAAGACGGCGATGGCCGGCTTGCGGATGGCGAAGGTGGGAGCCGTGACAACGGGCGGCAGCAAACCCTCGAAGCGCTCTCCCGTTTCCGGCAGCTCTGCGGATACGCGGGGGCTTCCGGCATGAACCTCGGCGCCGACATGGTGGGCAACCAGCCGGATGATCCGCTCGCCGTCCGCGGGGGCAACCAGTTCACCTGTATCGGAAAGTCCCTCGGACAGCCGGTCGATCCAGAGCCGGCCGTCCGGGTTGAGCATCACCTCGACGATGCCGGGCTCTTCGAGGAAGCGCGCGATGGCAGGGCCGAGCGCGGTGCGCAGCATGCGCGCGCCGCGCGTGGAGGTTTCGGATCTTTGGAAGGTCGCTGACATCTCGCCCCCGGTTGCGGGTAGGATCGCGATGGCGATCCCGGCTCGGGGATGAGTAAGAGAGGCAGGAAATGGCCCCGTGCAACAGCGTCAAGGGCGTAGTAGGGGCGTAGCGTGTAAAGACAGGGTAACGGAGGTCGACCAGTTGTATCTGTCCTTGTGGGCAGCCTGATCGTACCGCTCTGATTGCTCGTTGGTACGGGTTTTCGATAGGAGACGGTAACGCGGGCTTATGGCAAGCTCTCGCCGCGGGCGACTGCTTGCCCCATCGCGGTCGCAAATCCTTCGACTGTTCTGGTAAGGTCGCTTCCATTGGTGTCGGCGCGCTGTTCGACTAACGCTCTTGCAAGAAACCAGTCACGGAAGGATTGGTGCGCAAATCGATAGACACGGTGCTTGGTGATCGGATCTCGTCCGGCCGGTTGGATAAGTGACGTGAACAGCACGTCTTCGATCTGGTCGACCGGTCCAATGGTGCCGGTTACACATGTCCTCAACACTTCTTCGGTGAATGTCGATGCTTCTGGCGAGGAGGGATCATCCTTGCGCTCATGCAGGACGAGCGCCAGTTTCTGCATCATGCGAATTAGAGCTTCCGCAGCCTCTTCTTTTCCAAATTGCCGGGCAATCTCCTTGCCTCTGACCAGCCGACCAGGTGCCGCGACACTTGCCCAGTCGCGTTGGAGCTTGGTGCGGAAGTACTTGCCATAGAGACGGTAGAGCTCCAACTCAGGATCATCGCCCTGCCACGCATCCTCGGCAAGCATGCTCAGGAAGAGCGGTCGTTTGGGAATGTCGCCATAATGGTCTTCGTAGCGCCCGCTTGCGACAACGTGCCGAAATGCGAGGAAGGTATCAGGAGGGTTTGCGTCTCTTTGAGACGCAAATCGGTCCAGAAATCGGGTCATCAGCGAATGATCCCAATCCGTCAGTTGCAGGCGCTCAAAAAACGGCTTGCTGTCGGAGGTCGCGAAATCCAGCGGACGGGAATCGAATAGCTCGTCTCTAACGGTAACGACAGCCGGGATACCGAGTTGTTCTATCGAGAACCAGAGCATGCTAAGCCGTTCAGGGTCGTTCCAGAACTGGCTTTCGTCGATTGCGTCGATCAGAAGCAGCGGGTAGCTGGTTCGGAACGCATGTTTACAGGCGTCTTGTAGAATACCAAGAGCCATTTCGTTTTCGGCTAGATCATCATCGACGATCTGCAGCATCACATCGGACAGAAGACCGGCCGAATTGACGAAAGCCCTCTCGCTCAGATTTGCGGCCGGAAAGAAGTACACATCATGGTTCTCTTGAGCCCAAAGTTCTCCCAAGGCATGTAGTCCGAGTGTTTTTCCGAATCCGAAGCTGCCGGTGATCAGGTAGCGTGGTGATTTGCGATATCGGCCTGTGTGCGCCGGTTTCGCGTTCGCCACATAGCTGTGCATGGCCTGGATGATATGCGATGTGACATCGGTTTTTGCAGCGTCTAGATTCCGGAATGGAATATGCGGAAGGTAGTCAACCGATGCCATTCGGGCGCGATAGTCATCAGCCAGCGCCTGTCTCGATGTTTGCGACAACTGCCTGAACTTCTCGGCGGCGCGACTGCTCACTTCCTTGATGAACTTGTCGAGGTCGAGCAGCTTCGCGGTTTTGGCTTTTCCCGCCGATACGATTCCGGCCAGCGCGGATTCGATCGCCTTCCGGTCGTTAGTGTTCGGAATGCTTCGATTGAGAACGAGCCAGTATTCGTTGACCGGTTGAGCCTTACGGATGAACTTTGCGATTTCCCCTTTCAGATCCTCGACCCGCTCCGAGTGCCATTCTCGTTCATAGCCCTTGCATTGTACGGCAAGGCCGATCTGAAACGTTTCGTCTTCAAACTGATAGACGTCGACACCTTCTCGATCGAGTTGCAGAAGGTGCTTCGATTGGGTGATGTTTGGAAGAATGGCGCCAAGTATATTTTCCACGATTGCCGCGAAATCATGCCAAGATGCACGTCCAATCTCATATTTGTACTTGCTCTTCCGCACTGGCAATACCTCGAGAAAAAGGTTTACCACATGGAGCAACTGCGTTCGTGCTGATGTCAAGGGAGCGACAATGAACCTTCGCTACTGTTCGTCGGTCTCCGCGGATTGCGGCTCTGCCCCGATATCTTCCGGAACTTCCCTTAGGAAGCTCTGCCCCTTCTGCAATCGTCGGCCGAGCGTCTCGACAAAGCCCTCAAAGCGTTCCCTGCCCTTGATCTGGGCAGAGGATTGGGCGTCCTCAGGGAGTGGCGGCGTGATCGTCAGCCAGAACCGGATGAATAGAGCCAGCGTCTCGGCGCTGATACCGACATCCCGTTCCAGACGCTGAACTTGTCGTGTGAGACGGTCGAGCCTGCGCGTGAAAGCTGCCTCCATCCGATCAGACCCGTCGGGTGACAAAAACGACGCCACGGCCGCCTCGACGATGGCGGAACGGGACAGACCCTTGCGGTCAGCGAGATCGGCGATCTGCTTCAGCATCTCTGGCGGGAAATAGACATTCATCCGGCTGCGCATGACACTGACCTCACAATTCTATGCCGTCTTTTGGGTCCAGGGTCGCCTGCCGAGCGATTTGGCGGCCCTGTTGACGAAATGCTCGCGCCTGTTTCGCGAGCTCGTCGGCATCGTCTTCAAGCAGGTCGAACTCCCTCGACGGTTTCGGCTCTTTGGGCGGCAGCACCACGTCTTCGTGTTCAGGCAGGTCTGGCTGTCGCCGGATTCCGTCATTCGCCGCGTCTTGGGAACTAACGTCCTCGTCTCGATCAGATTTGGTGATCTGCGTGACGATGCGACCGGACCAGGCATCGCGCTTTTGGGACGGAGCGCGCTTGGTCGGATCCGGCGGTGCGGCGATCCGCTCGGTGAATCTTGTGTCTTCGTAGTAGCGGACCTTCTTGGCCCGGATGGGCGGCAATCCCGCCACCATAACGATCTCATCTGTGGTGGGTAGCTGCATGACTTCGCCGGGCGTGAGCAGAGGTCTCGCGGTCTCCTGCCGCGACACCATGAGGTGACCGAGCCACGGCGCGAGCCTGTGCCCGGCATAGTTCTTCATCGCGCGCATCTCGGTCGCGGTGCCGAGCGCGTCGGAAACGCGCTTGGCGGTGCGTTCGTCATTGGTCGCAAAGCTCACCCGAACATGGCAATTGTCCAGGATCGCATTGTTCGGTCCATAGGCCTTCTCGATCTGGTTGAGCGATTGCGCGATGAGAAAGGCCTTCAGCCCGTAGCCTGCCATGAAGGCGAGGGCGCTCTCGAAGAAATCCAGCCGGCCGAGTGCCGGAAACTCATCGAGCATGAGTAACAGGCGCTGGCGCCGGTTCGTTGCCTGCAGGTCTTCGGTCAGCCGACGTCCGATTTGATTGAGAACCAGCCGGATGAGCGGTTTGGTGCGCGAGATGTCGGAGGGCGGCACCACGAGATAGAGGGTGGCGGGTTGTTCTCCGTCGATCAGATCGGCGATGCGCCAGTCGCACTGACGGGTCACCTTTGCCACCACAGGATCGCGATAGAGACCGAGGAACGACATGGCGGTGGAGAGAACTCCGGAGCGTTCGTTATCGGCCTTGTTCAGAAGTTCCCGTGCCGCGGACGCAACCACCGGATGGGGGCCGGCCTCGCCTAGATGCGGCGTCGTCATCATTGCTTTGAGCGTTGCCTCGATCGGCCGCTTCGGATCGGAGAGGAATGCGGCGACACCCGCGAGGGTCTTGTCCGGTTCGGCATAGAGGACATGAAGGATGGTACCGACCAGAAGCGAATGGCTGGTCTTTTCCCAATGATTGCGCCGTTCGAGCGATCCCTCGGGATCGACGAGAATGTCGGCGACATTCTGAACGTCGCGTACTTCCCAGTCGCCGCGCCGGACCTCGAGCAGAGGATTGTAGGCGCAGGATTTGGGGTCGGTCGGATCGAAGAGCAGAACTCTTCCATGCCTTGAGCGAAAGCCGGCGGTCAGATCCCAGTTCTCGCCCTTGATGTCGTGGACGATGGCCGAGCCGGGCCAGGTCAGGAGCGAGGGAACCACCAGGCCGACGCCCTTGCCGGACCGCGTGGGTGCGAAACAAAGTACATGTTCGGGCCCGTCATGGCGCAGGTAGTGCTCCTCGAATTTGCCAAGTACGACGCCATCCGACCCGAGCAATCCGCTCTTGGCTAATTCCTTCGGTTCCGCCCAGCGTGCCGAGCCGTAGGTAACGACGTCCTTGGCTTCCCGCGCGCGCCAAACTGACATCGTGATCGCGACGCCGATCGATAGAAATCCGCCCGAAGCTGCAATGACCGCGCCTTCGACGAAGATCGGTGGCGCGTAGGCCTCATAAAAAAACCACCACCAGAAGAAGGCCGGTGGATAGTAGAAGGGGAAATTCGCCAGATTGAACCAAGGTGTTCCAAGTCGCGGCTGGAAACCAAGCCGCCAAGCAACCCATTCCGTCGCGCCCCATGTGGCGATGAGGACGATCAGGAAGACAACGGCAATTTGGCCCCAGAGGATCTTGGTTGCGGACATGGCAAACCGAGATCAGTTCGTAAGTCGCGCCAATTTCAAGAGTTATAAGACCGTGATCGCGGGGTCGGCGGTCGCAGCGTACAGAAAGGTAAAACCAATGAGTCTCAATGACAAATTGCATTCAATGTTGCAGCATTTACACCGTCTTCATCTCCTCCACGTTGTCGCCCGCCGGCGACAGTCGATCTGTTGTGGCGATGACGTTGTAGTAGGGTCGTGGTGCCTAGAATCACGGGGTTAGCTCGATCAAGCATATCCCTGTTCAAACGGCCGCCCAGAAAGTCGGGATCGAATGGACGAAAATGCATCAAAGGTATTCTGGTCTTGGCAAAGTGATTACTCGCCGAAGACATGTCGGCACTTTATTCGCGATGCACTGGTCGAAGCAATTGAACTAGTCGCCGACGAGATAGGTGTTGATGATGCAGATCGCCCTGAAATAGATCATGATACCAAAGGCGAACGGGGCATGGCGGACATTGCCGCCACTATTCTCAATAAGATTGCAGATGCGGCAGTATTCGTTGCTGATCTTACCCCCATCGCACAATCGGCAGACGGTAAGTGGTTACCAAACCCCAACGTGATGATCGAACTCGGATGGGCGATGCATAGACCCGGCTGGGAGCGTGTTATTGGAATTCTGAATTTGGCCAGCGGTGCGAAGGTAGAGGACCTTCCATTCGATATTCGTCAAAGGCGTGTCGTCACATTCGTGCTAGCCGACAACGCCGATAAACAAACTCGGTCGGCTGTGCGATCAAAGCTCGTTAAGGAACTGAAGGAGGCACTGCGTACAAACCTCGAGGAGCATGCCGACGATATTTCAGCCGCGTCCAGAATCACTGGAGTTCCAACGAATCCCAAGAACTACTCGATATGGGCGTCGGCCGGAGACACACTTACGCATAATGATGCGTTCGGAGGAGCGAAACGCGAGAAGGTGGCGATCCCCGACGTCCCGCGCGCTTACATGCGGATTATTCCCGCTGGTTGGAAGAATGGGGTGCCAGCAGTTTCGGATATTGCTGGGCTGCACCAGTCCAAGAGTGTCGAGGCACCAAGCGATAGCGCGCGCGACGGCAACTTTGGTGCTACCGAGGAGGGATTCGTCCGCTATTGGATCACCGATTGGTCGGAAGCCCATGAGGCCTCGTCAAACAACATGACCATGTTTTTCGAGGATACCGGAGAGTTCTGGATGTTGCATGGCAGCGTGATCACCCAGCACCAGGGACAGCTTCTGCTTAGGGATCATCCGATGCTGGGGCAGTGGTCACGTTTGCTG
This sequence comes from Martelella sp. AMO21009, assembly GCF_053484295.1. Taxonomy (NCBI): domain Bacteria; kingdom Pseudomonadati; phylum Pseudomonadota; class Alphaproteobacteria; order Hyphomicrobiales; family Aurantimonadaceae; genus Martelella; species Martelella sp. AMO21009. The sequence goes on along the minus strand of NZ_JBAKFR010000047.1, from coordinate 15,356 downwards.
CGGCAGACAATGGCGGTATTGGACCGATTTCAAGCGCGGAAAGTCCGGCGTGTTGAGGCGGGGCTCTTTGGCGTCAAGGATCTAAAGTGGTTCTCCGAATGGCAGGGAGATCGGACACCGTCCCGTCGAAACGACACTCGAGAAGATCGACAGAACGCAGACTGGAGTTCGGAAGCGCAGCTTAAGTTTCTTACCGACGCTTACAATCGCGTGAGGAACCTCTTTGCACTACAGCGAAGCACGGAGGCGGAGGTCACTCGGATATTGCAGCAGTTTGATCCGGAGCGTTTCAATACTGAGGCATAGACGAAAGGCGTGCCCACCAGCCTTCGGAAGGAGCGCCTAACTCTGCAAACTCGGCAGCGGACTCTGAGCGTCATTTGTTGCGTGTTTCTAAAACGCGTGCTTCGGTCGACCAGAACATCGGCGTGTTTTACAAACTCAGCCCTCGCTTCTTGCCGAAGCTCCAATCGACACCGCCGCTCCCACGCACCAGCCCCGAGACCTCTTGCCCCAATTTTTTCTCAAGCGACGGCGACCAAGGCACGAGTTGGAAGCCGAGGCCGTTGTCGATCATGGCAAAGCGACCGGACGATAGTGTCAGCCTTTGGCGGTAGGTACCGGTGACATGTTCGCCGGTCGCGGATTTCACATGGGGCAATCCCGTCTCATCGGCGAGCTTTGCGGCTATGGCGTCCAGTTCACGCCGGCGCAATGTGTTGAGCAGGTCGCGCTGCAGAATGATGCGCTGTCCCTGCCGTCGCGCGAGCCCCTTCTCAGCGTGGTGTTCGGCGCGTTCCTTCATCGCGTCGCTGACCTCGCCGCCGAACCCGCCCGTCGAGAGCGGCATAGGATCTCGTTCGACCAGCCGGTGATCGAGCCAAGTGGCGCCCTGTGCATTGATCTGTGCCTTGAGATCGAGATCTGAGCGCAGCGCCAGGACAAGGGTGGACCGGCGGTCTCCCGCCTCGCCGAAGCGTCGCACCTCGACGATGCCGCCAAAAGGCGGCGCATGCTCGAAGGCCTCAATGCCCTGGAAGCGGACATGATGTGCGCGCCCGTCGGTGCCATCGATCACGGCATAGGCCTCGCCGGTCAGTTCATCATGCAGTCCACGATCCACGAGCCGACCGATAATCGGCGAGGCCTCATCTCCGGCCTCGATCGCGAAGTCACCGATACCACGGTCCTGGCCACGTTCGACAAAGGCGCGGTGCATCGTTTTGATGATGTCGCCGCGCATACCGAGATCGCGCAGCTTGTGTTCGGCCTCGAGCCCAACCATCCATTCGCCGGAACCGGCGGGGGTTGCGAGGCCCATCTTCTCCAGATGCTGCAGGCGGCCGATCATCAGCCGGCGGGGTTCGCTGTTGCTCATGTCACCGGCATCGGGGCGGAGATCGACATGCCCGGTATCGTCGGCGGCGAAACGGATTTCGCGATCGAGGCTCGTCCAGCGCTCCGCCGTGATCTCCTTCTCGAGCGTTGCGCGGATTTCGTGTTCCGGCTTCGGGCCGAGTTCCAGCGAGACCAGTTCCTCGCCGCGCGAGCGCAGGCCACGGCTGATATAGTCGCGAGAGATGACGAGATCGGCGCCGGTCTCGTCGACGCCGCGGACAAGCAGATGGACATGCGGATTGTCGGTGTTCCAATGATCGACGGCGATCCAATCGAGCCTGGTGCCGAGATCGGACTCCATCTGTCGCGTGAGATCGCGGGTGAAGGCCTTCAAGTGCTGCATGTCGGCGGCGTCCTCGGGTGAGACGATGAAACGGAAATGATGCCGGTCGTGCTCGCAGCGTTCGGCGAAAGCGCTGTCGTCGGCACTGTCGCCTTTCGCATCGAACATGATGCCGCGTTCGCCATCGCGGGTCACGCCCTCGCGTTTCAGATAGGCGACATGGGCGGTAAGTGGCGCGGATCGAAAGGCGCGGCCCTTGTGACGGACGACACGGGCCTTGACGACGACGCGCCTGGACGGGCTGAACAAGCGGGCGCGGGCGAAGCGCGTGCGGCCTCGGCCGAAGCTCGATCGGCCGTAGCCGGAACTGCGGCCACCACTTCCGGGCCCCGAGACATGCCCGGACTTCCTGGCGGCGCGGATCACCTGGTTGATGAAGCTCTTCTGGCGGGGAACCCGTTTGTCGCGAATACGGCCAGGGCGGATACGGAAGTCGCGCTCGTCGCTGCTCATCGCGCCCCTTCCTCATACCGGAATTGGGCCGCGGTGCCGCGAACAGCATTGAAATCACATGACAATTCATCGGCGTCGGCACGCGACCCGACCGACCGGCACGCCGGAACCCATGTCATTTCAATGACTTGCGGTTCGAGCGGCGTGCCCCTTTTATCTCGCCGTCCTTCGGTCGTGCTCTCCCCCTCAGCACGCATTTCCGTCAGGTCTTTGCGGGAGCACGCCAGTCTTCGCCATGATGCACTCGTGGTCATTGGCGCTTGCTCGGCTGGGACGGCGTGACGAACAGCCCGCTGTCCCGAGGAGTGAGATCCATGTCGGTGCCGTCAGCCTGTGTCTGTGTGACGGTTGCAGGCTTCACCGACGAGACCGCCGAAACAGCGGTGGCACTGCCGTCGGCTTGCGCGACGAAGAGCGGTGATTGCGTCCAATCGCTGCGGTTGATCTGCACAGGAATCACCGCGAGGGAAGCGGCGGAGGCGTCGACATAGGGCGCGAGAACCGCAACGTAGTTGCGCGTTTCGGCCGGCAGCGGGCGTCCGTCGACGAGATATTCGTCGTAGCGGCCCGGTCCGGCATTATAGGCGGCGAGGAAACCCGGCGAGCCGTATTGGTCAAGGAGTTCGCGCAGATAGGCGGTGCCCGCGAGGATGTTGTCGCGCGGATCGAAAGGGTCGTTCCTCAGGCGATATCGGGCGCTCAACTCGATCCAGGTATCGGGCATGATCTGCATCAGGCCCATCGCGCCTTTGGACGAGACGGCGCGCACGATCCCGTCGCTTTCGGCCGTCATCACGGCGCGGAGCAATCGTTCGGGAAGCCCGAAACGCTGCGACGCCTCGGCGACATACGCGTTGTAGGGATCGATGGCGGGTCGCGTTTCGGTCGCCATGGTCTGCGCCGTTGCGCTGACCGCGAAGACGGGCAGCGAGGTACCTAAAGTCAACAGGCCGGAAAGGAGAAGAAGGCCTTCGCCAGCCGACGGGAGCCCGCGCATTGCAGGTCCCGCCCGATGGAATCGACGGATGCGAGACATGGTTTCAGTCCTTGTCGCCGCGCTTCGGGGGGCGGTTCCACTGCAGCGTCCAAGTATCGTTTTTGGTGTCGAGCTTGAACATGTTGGCGCGGATCGGACGATCGAATGCCGGGTCGTCGATCTGCAGGGAGAGGTAGTCCCCGGCCTTTTCACCTGTGCGGTTCCAGGCTGCTCCGACTTCCGGGCCGGAGCCGTCCCCACCATGGACCCGGTAGTCCGGCGCGTTTTTGGCATCGGTGCTTTCGGCTGGAAGAAGCGTCAGTTCGCGGTCGAGCGTCAACGTACTGATGCGTCCGCTGTAGCCGGATTTAGTGCGGGTGAAGTGTCCGATCTGGGTCATGGGTTGGTCCTTTCATCGTGGAGGGGTGAGAATTGCGATTGCGTGGATGCGGTTCTCATCGAACAGGCGCGCGCCATTCGAAGTGACCGGTTCCGGCCTCGTCGGTGAACAGCGGGACGGCGCGGCCGATGACGGCGCTTCGCGGCAGAGGCCCGAAATACCGACCGTCGAAACTGTCTGGATGCTGCCAATTGAGGAGAAAGACTTCACCGTCACCGATGCGCCGGCAGCCCTGCCAGACAGGCAGGGCGCGGTCGGCCCTGTCCTGTTGCCGCGCCTCCGCCATCGCGATCCCGTCGACGGTCACGGCGCGACCGTGCCGGCAGACCTGCTGACCTGGGAGCGCAGCGATCCGTTTCAGCAGCGGCACGCCGAGCGGCAGATATCCGCGTTGGTCAAGCATGTGAGCGAGGGGTGCCGGCGGTGCGACGGCGACGAGGTCGGCAACCTCTAAATGGCTGTCCGACTGGATGAAATAGAGACCGACCGGCGCGCTGGCCGAGGCGTTCCAGAGCAACCATGGGGTCACGGGAACTGATGCCGAGACGCCGATTGCCGTCACGCTGAGGCAAGTGACCATGGCGTAGCCGAACCGGGTCATGGTTCGGCCCTTTGCCGCAGCCGCCAGGCATGATGCTGGGTGCGCGTATAGCTGCGCGGTTCCTGCGCGACGGTCAGACGATTGTGGACGTGACGCCAATAGTCCGGCGCGACGTCGACAGGATCGATGTCGAGCGCCTCGATGGCGTCGACGGCCTGCAGCACCTGCTCGACCTTCGGCCAGCCGGTGATCTTGAGCAGGATGTCTCCACCGGGGCGCACGAAGGGAAGCGTCTGATAGGGCGCGCCCGGTGCCACCGCATGGACGATGTCGATGCGGGAGATGATCGTGCCATAGTCGTTCGCGGCCCACCGGGCAAAGGCGAAGATACTGCCCGCGGCAAAGCTGACGATGCGCCGTTTCCGGTCGAGAATTTGCTCGTCGGCGACGTGGCCGAACCGGATCCAGTGTTCGATCCGCTTCTCGATCCAGGTGAGTTCGACGCGCGTCAGGGTGTCCGCGTGGTTGCCGCCGATGCGCGGCGCGACGTTGCCGGTCATGGCTGGTCTCCTTCGGATTCGGGGAATTCGCGGGCGAGGAGATCGCGCAGCATGTCGGCGACGGTGACGCCGCGTTCGAAGGCGGCGATCTTGATGCGCCCGCGCAGCTCCGGCGTGATGTCGATGGTCAACCGTGCGCTGTAGTCGGGGCGTTTCGCCTCGGCGCGGCTCGCCGACTTGATCCAGTCCTCGGGATCGCCGGGGCGCGCCGCGAAACCACGTTTGGTGGGCCGATCCGTCATCGGGCGAGCCTCCCGATCTCGGTGGCAAGGATGGTGATCTCCTTCGCGGCCGGGCTGTCGTGATCGATCTCGAAGGCGAGCCGGCCGAGTTGGGCGGCGGTTGCGAAGACGACGCGTTGGCCGATGGACGACCGCAGGACGGGCGGGTCCTGGTCGGCCAGCGCCTCGGAGGTTTCGCGGGCGATGATGGTACGTGTAGCCGAGCGGTTGACAACGAAACGCACGACGAGTTGTGGCCGGAATATCCGCGCCTCCTCGATCAACCGCAGGATCTCGGCGGAGGCCCAGCCGTCGAAAGGCGAGGGTTGTACGGGGATGAGAACGATGTCTGCGGCGAGCAACGCCGAGCGCATTAGTCCAGCAACGCGGGGCGGTCCGTCGATGACGACGTGGTCCGTGTTGCTGGCAAGTTCGGGCGCTTCACGATGCAGCGTGTCGCGCGCCAGGCCGATGATGCCGAAGAGCCTTGGCAGACCTTCCCTGGCGCGTTGTTCCGACCAGTCGAGTGCGGAGCCCTGAGGGTCGGCATCGACAAGCGTGACCCGATCTCCGCGTCGTGCCCATTCACCGGCCAGGTGCAGGGCAAGGGTCGTTTTTCCGACGCCACCCTTCTGATTGAGGAGGGCCACGATCATGATGCACCTCCGGCGTTGCGCGGATTTGGTGCATCGGTGATGGGGACCGGGCCGGGAGCCTGATCGAGGTTTTCCCCAGAGTGCCCGCCTCTTAAGAAGTTAGATTCTTTGTTAGATTCTAAGTTAGGGGCGCGATTATCTGTTTGCTCATCAGAGCTTAACCCCGGTTCGGGTTCCCGATAGCACGAGGGTGCGGTTCCCGATGGCACGATAGTCCGGGTTCCCGATAGCACGACGGCGTCCACAGCTTCTGCACAAGGCGCCGGCTCGAAAGCGAGCAGGGTGCGGCGCGGCTCGAATTCGAGGGACAGGTGATAGCCCGGTAGCGCCTGCCTTTTGACGATGGCGCGCAGTTCGAAGGCGAACCGCTTGAAGGGAGAGAGGCTGCCGGACTTGAGATAGAGGTGCCGGAAATCGAAGCGCCAGCCGCTCGCTTGTTTGCCGCCGTGCTTTCGGACGATCCGGTAGAGCCAGCGGTCGAGCCCGCCGGTCAGGCCGAAATAGGCCCGGTCTATGGTGAGGATGAGCGCGTCGTCGAGAACGGCCTTGTAGAACCAGTCCGGCACGATCAGTTCGATCCCCTCGGGATTGCCGCGCGCGTCGCTGCGCTCCGTCCACTCGTTGATCCAGGAGAAGCGGTGCATGCGCCGCGCCGTCCTGTCCGCGTTGCCGGAATGCGCCCGCGGATTGTGTGGCGGCTGACGCAACGTCGTTGCCACCGTCGTCGATTGCAGGCGGTCGAGGGCCGCCTTGAGACGCTGGTAATCGCGCGCGCCGGTGCCGCGGCCGATGAAGGTGAGGATCTGGTAGGGTGTTGCCGCCATCAGCCGCGAGGTGCGGAAGCCGTTGTCGCGTGCCTCCACGATCTGGCTTGCCGCCCAGATCAAGATATCGGCGTCCCAGATGGTCGCCATGCCGTGTTTGGGCACGGCCTCCACGCGGATCGCCACCGCGCCGGAGCGATAGTCGATCGGTGTGGTGCGGGGGGATTTGGCGAGGCTGAAGAAGGGATAGGCCATGAGGTCCTGCGCATCGCGGGGCGCGAGATCGCTCGGGAGGGCGCGAAACAGTTCGAGCTGCTGCCTCTCCGATGTGCGGGATCGCGCCATGGTTGGAGATCAGCGGCGATTGGCGCCGCGCGGGATGTCGTCGTGCCGCTTGGCGGGCAGCACCGTGTCAGCACCGGGATCGGAGGTCGATGTCTTGGCGCCGCGGTTCGCCCAAGCCTGCAAATCCTCGACGGAATAGACGACGCGACCACCGAGCTTGCGATAGGCGGGGCCGGTCCCATAGGTGCGGTGCTTCTCGAGCGTCCGGCCGGACAGGCCGAGGAAGCGCGCGGCTTCGGGGGTTCTCAGATAGCGTGGCGGCAGGTTGGTGGGCGTTGCGGACATGATCGTGCCTCCGTGGTCCATGGGACGACCGCCGGATATCGGCGGTTCGACGGGAGCACGGTGGCGGAGAAGGCACGGCGTGAGGGAGTGCGATGACGCGACGGCGTTTTCGCACCCTCGTCACGGCAACGGATGGCGGCGGTACAGGAGGGTGCGATAGGCGCCTTCGACGAGTTTCATGCCTTCGCGGAAGCGACGCATGACGGTGTCGCGTTCGGGCATGGATTTCCACGCCGTGGCATTGACGCGATCGGCGCGAAGAACGATCTCGGCGATCTCTTGGAAGGTCGCGCCGGATCGGCGCCCATCGATCACCCGCAGCATCTGCCGGAGATTGTTCCTGCGGTAGGGGGTGACGCGCTGGTCCTTGACGGAACGGCGCCCGTTCATAGCGTGCGAGAACCTTCGGATCGCATCGAGACGATCCTCCAGAAAGCGATCAAGCAAGGTTATGGGTGCGACCGGTCCTGCCGGTATCTGCGTGCCCGGACATAGGGCCGGGAACCGATGTTTGCTGATATCGACGAAGAGGAAATGGCCCTCGGGTGCCTGGAATGTATCGGCCTCGGGCAGGAAGAGGGACGGAAGGTCGGATTCAGGGAAGTGCGGAAGCGCTGTCAGGATGAGCGTTCCAGGATCGATACCTGGAGCAAAAAAGATGTTCGCATCGGTGGCGGGAAGGGTCGGGGAAGCCGGGAAATCGCAACCCCCACAATCTGGTCAGCGGATCGTTTGCGGTTTCGCGCTTCTCTGTCGGGATCTTTTTGTAGTCTTCCTGGTATTTGCGGTTACGGCGGAGAAACTCCCATGCCAAACCCTCCGGGTCGAGCCGGTCGATATAGTCGAAGGCCTTACCGTGTCGCCAGTCCGCGTCCTCCGCCATGGATACGCCTCCGCTCGAAGCTGACAGGTACCCCCAGGCGATAAAGATCGCGTTCTGATTGTAGTCGCGGAAGTCTCGGTTGGGGCAAGGTGTGATGCCGACGCTGCATCACGGGTCCAATTATCGCGGATTTCCGCTCAGGAGATGGCGATAGCCGTGCTCGGTCATCCAACGCGCTCGTGCAAGGTGCGATGTGTGGATGTGAAGTGCACGGTCCGGCTCCTGCATCGGGTCGATCCCGAAAATGATCTCGACGGCTTCCTTCCAGTCCGCGCCCTCGGCGTCGGCGTCAAGGAGCCGGAGATAGGTCTTGAAATGCGTGCGATCGTAATCGGTGATCCGATCATCTACCGGCGGTTCATCGAGGTAGTCCGGGTTGGCCATCCGCTGTCCCATCGCGGCAGGTTATGAAATCCCGCCTTTTTCGTTAACACAATTTGAACACATTGGGGCGCCGCCCGGCAATCGGATCAAAGAAAAAACGGGCAATTTCTTGGGGTACAGGTTCGCGGCTGGAATGCGGGCAGTGGTCCATCAATGCAATGTGATGCTCCATTTACATACTATAGTTGATAAACTTAAAGTATGTAAACCGCGATCTTCCCGCGCATGGACATGCGCAAACTGGTCGGCCGGAACTTTGCCCGCCTGCGTCGGGAAAAGGGCCTGACCCAGGAAGAGGTGGAAGCGCGTTCCGGATTCAGCCAGCAATATCTCAGCAGTTTGGAGCGCGGCCGGAGGAATCCGACCGTGATTACCCTTTACGAACTGGCTCAAGCTCTCGGCGTTAGCCACATGCAACTTGTCGAGCCCGACGATCAGGTGTGATCGCCGGGTTCCATTCACCAACAACGATAACGGCCCCGCCCGGTGTGCCGGGAGGGGCGGTGTTTGCGATCACTCGCCGTTGCGGCGGGTGGGGTGGGACCAGATGAGGCTGTAACCGCCGTCATCGTCCTCGAAGAGGTTGGCGTAGATCGGTGCGGTGAAGCTCGGATCGTCGAGCTTGAGGCCGAGATAGTCGCGGCCCTCGTTAGACTGCTTGGACCAGGCGGCCCCGATCTCGGCGCGGCCGACCAGGACGCGGTGGCTGGGAGCGTTCTCGCTGGTCTGGTTGGTTTCGGGGACGATGCGGACGTTCTTGGCCTGCACGTTGAGGGTGACGATTTCGCCGGTGAATTCGTTGCCGGACTTCTTGAAGGTGCCGATGGTTGCCATGGTAGGTCTCCTTGATCACTGGTTTCGAGCCCGCACCATGCGGCCTCGATGGCGATCGGGGAGGCCGGAGGCGATCGACGGCGCATCGCTTGCGACCGCAGCGTCAGCGGAGGATGGCGATCCGGCGGGTTTCTTGCCGCGCGAGGAATGGCCGCATAGCGGCCAGGGGAGGAAAATTGACGGGCGCCATTGCGCCATAGGCGATCGAGGCGCAGCTGGCCTTCGGCCAGATCAGCCAATTGAAGAGGCCGTTTGGAGCGGTTGGCTCACCGGGATGTTCAAGGAGATAGTGGCAACACCGAACACCCCGGTTTAAGTCCGGCGAAGGCACGGAAATCGACTGCGGCCCTGCAGGCTAGTCCGCTTTACAACCAGCGATGCAACCCGATGCAGAAACAAGCCACTCTGCATCCGGCACCGGCCGCGCTGTTCGGGGCAGATTACACCATGCCGTCCGGGCGCGCCCGCGCTCGACCGAAACTATCGATCCGTCCCGTACCGCGCATCCACATTCCTCAGCCTTCGATACGGGCGCGGCAAGACCTCAGCCCCTGTCCCGGCTTCGCCTATCGTTGTGTTCAGATGCTGGCGGCGGTCTGCCCGGCAGATCCGGGCGGGGCCATGGAGGTCACGCGCACGAAGGCCGTGATGCCGACCGCCACCGCGCCGATCACGGAGAAGGCGGTCTGCCAAGTTTCCGACGGCATAAGATGTTTGACGATGCCGTGGGCGGCGTGAAAGCCGGCAATCGCCGCCGGCGCGACGAAGGCGAGCGATACCGCGAGTTTCAGCCACATGGGCCGGGCGAACAGGATGAGGAACTGCCCGATGCCGAACACAAGGCCAGCGCCAACAAGTCCGATAAGGATGCTGCCGAGCAGGCCGGCTCCGGTCTGATAGGCCCACATTCCGGCCGCCACGCCACCGAGTGCAGGCAACGCGTAGATCGAGAGTGTGAACAGCAACCAGCAGAGGACGCCAATCGCGGCAAGGGATCCGATAATCGATAAAATAAGCATGGTGGTGTCTCCGTCAGATGAGTTTGAACGGACGCGCCTCCACCACCACCATGGCACGTTGGGTGTGTATCACAACGTTGGTAGCTCTTCGAGTCGTATGGTCTACTCCGAACTGAATTTGCCGCCGCCAATAATCCTGTCACCTCAGGCGTTGATAGATGTCTATCGTTCCCAGCGTGTCTCGGTGGCGAGATATTCCCATATTACCGTCTTCACCGTCACGGCTTCAGTCCAGTCGATGCAATAGCGGTAACGACCGGGCTCGACCGTAATCCAACCACCGACCATGACTTCCTCGTCGAAGAGCTGGAGGTCATGCGACTGCCGACCTCTGGCCAGACAGAAAGTTCCGCGCCGGTACCGACAGTCTCGAAGGCGTCGCGCTGCTCGGGACTCAACTGCTCCAAGGGCACGAAGGCGACATGATCAGGCGCTTGGAGCAGCGGCTCTGCGATCTCGTGATAAGCGTGACCTCGCGCGTTCTTGACGATGACGCGCCTTACTCTGTCGGTGTCCGGATAGAGAGTGAACGGCTTCAAGTCCTCGAACAGGAGAAGCTGTCCGTCAGGTGCTCTCTTGAGGGAGCGAACCACGTGCCGATTGCTCCGCAATACGCTTGCCGCTTCGGGATGCTTCACGGGATCGGGATAAAGGCTGCCAGCCATGACCGCGTGAAGCACGCAGAGAAGGTAGTTCTCGTCGGGCGAGAAACTGGAATTGCAACGCCGACAGACGATAACCTGTGGCAAGTAATCCAATTCATCACCCGCGCCGCGGTCATAGTTGGCTCCCCGCTCTCTAAGCGCCTTCGTCAGGAGCGACTTGGTCGGAACATGGTCGCGATTGCTCTCGATGTCGGCAATCACAGTGCCACAATGGATGCACCAAGCCTTCAGTCGATCGTCGGTGAAATCCTCAATTTCTCGCACCCGCCAAATCCTTTGCCAGTATAGCGCGTCTTCGCAAGGTAGGCGTTGACCTCAACGAAGAAACAGAACCTACGCCAAGCCCCGAAAACTGTCAGGGGAAAACGATCCATCATCTGGAAAATCAGTTCTTTTGCGGGGGACGGCGACTGTAGTTTGCTGAGCTGTCGTTCGCGGCGGCTCATTCGAACCGCCACACCGGGATGCCGAGCTTCCTTGCCTTGTCGGCGAGGTTCTCCTGAATGCCGGTGCCTGGGAATACCATGACCCCAATCGGCAGGACATCGAGCATCTGATCGTTGCGCTTGAAGGGCGCGGCGCGCCCGTGTTTCGTCCAGTCCGGCGCAAAGCCGATTTGGGTGACGTTGCGGTGATCGGCCCAGCGAGCGGCGATCTTCTCGGCGCCCTTCGGCGACTTGCCGTGCATCAGAACCATGTCGGGATGCTTGGCATGCACCTGGTCGAGCTTGTCCCAGATCAGCTTGTGATCGTTGAAGTCTGCGCCTCCGGAGACGGCGACCTTCGGGCCTGCTGGCAGGAGCACCTCGCGGTTGGCGCGCTTGCGCTCGGCGATGAAGTCGCGGCTGTCGATCATGGCCGACGTGAGTGCGCGGTGGTTCACCTGCGAGCCGGTGCGCGGTGACCAGGGTGATCCGGTGGTGCGCAGAAAATGTTCGGCGGCGCTATCGCGGAAAACCTCCAGGCTGTCGCGCCGTTCGATGAGGCCTTGTCCGGTCTCGATGAGGCGTTCGAGCTCGACGGCCTTGATCTCCGAGCCGTCCTGCTCGCGCTGCCCGCGCTTCTGGGCCTGCTCGTTGTCGTCGAGCTTGCGTTCGAGCCGGTCGGCGGCGCGATGGAACATGCTGACGGTCGACCAGAGGAGGTCATCAAGTTCGCCATCTAGGGCGGTATCCGCCATGGTGGCGATCAGGGCGTCGAAGATGTCGGAGACGGCACCTGCGATCACGTTGTCCTCCGGGACGAGGCGTGGGTCCGGACCGTATCCGTTATGGCGGTAGCCGTGGAGTTCCAATTCGTTCAGCGCATACTCGGTCGGCGAGGATTCGTGATGGGGTTCGAAGGTGTCGTCGTCGGGTGTCATCGGGTGGCTCCCTTAGTCGGTTGGCCGCGCCCGCCGCGGCCTTCGTGACGCCGAAAGACGGCGGGCGGGCCGGGCCTGCATCCTGGAGCGGCAGCGCAAGGACCGGAGCGGCAGCGGAGGATGGCGGAGGCCGGCGATTCTGTTTCGCGATGGAAAGGCCCGCAGGGCCGAGGGAAAATCGTTGGCCGCAGCCATTGCCTGACCGGGCCGCCTGCTGTCCGGTCGCCTCTCTGAGAAGGCCGGGGCTCGGCCCTCTCCGACTTTCATAGGGAGCCGTTCACGATAGCTGCGACGTCACCGCCATATCCCGCACCGCTGCCCCGTTCAGGCGGACAGACCGGACTCCATGAACCTGGCGATATCCTGCGGCGCGAGTTGGACCCGGATCGAGGCCCGTAAGGCGTCGATGCCACGCAGGCGCAGATCCTCGTTGAAATCGCCCAGCATCGGCGAGAGCGGTCGCGCCTCGATGCCGAGCGCATCAGCTCGTTCGACGAGCGTATCCCGTGCACCGTCACCCGCCGGATCGTCGTCGCGGACGATATAGAGCCGGCGTAGCGTGTCGGGAAATAGGATGGCGGCGAGATGAGCCGCGGAGAGCGCGGCTGCCGTGGGCATGTCCGGCAATACGTATCGCAGCGACAGCATGGTCTCGATCCCTTCGCCGGCCGCCATGACCTTGCCCGCCGCGCCAAAGCGCACCGCATGGCCGAGCAGATCGCCCATTGCCCGTCGCGACGTCTCGATCGGGGCCTTGCCGAGTGTCGCCTCGCTGAACCCGTTCGGATCGAGCCAGGTGCGATGGGCACCGGTCTGGTGTCCGTCCAGATCGGTGACTGACGCGATCAGCGCCGGCCAGGTCTCCGTCGAGCTATGCTCGTCGGGCCGGTAGTAGCAGCGTGGATGGAACCGCAACGAACCGGTTCCGTGCAAAGCCGTAATGCCGCGCTTACGGAAGTACGATTCCGCGAGTGTACCCGTGATCGGCTGCGCCATCGAGAATAGGCGTTTGGCCGCGAGTGGCGAACCCGTTGGCGCGGGCGATTTGCGTGCGGTCGGTGATACCGGCTCCGGTTCGGGATGCGGCAGGCTGAGAAACCGCCGCGCTTCGTCAGCGATGTCCCTGAACTCCGTCAGACCGCAGCTTTCCCGGATGACGTCGAGGAGATCACCATGCTCGCCCGTCGCCGCGTCAGTCCATTTGCCCGCCGCGCCCTTGCCGGACTTAGGGCCGGTCAGGCGCACGAACATCGAGCGACCCGGCGTATTACGCACGTCGCCCACGATCCAGTAGCGGCCGGATTTGTGCCCGCCCGACAGATATTCACGGCAAACGGCTTCGGCATCATGGGCGAGCCGCGCCGCGATGTCACTCGCTGATTGCGCCATGTTCTGCCTCCCTCAAAGAAAAAGGCCCGCGTCGCCGCGGGCCAGTTTGCCGGTTCGGATACCGCACTATTCGGCGGCGACCACGTGAGATGTCGCTTCGGCGTCGTCATTCTCGTCCGGGACGTCATCGGTGCCCATGGCCGTTTCACCGCCTTCGGCCGCCGTTTCCGCGACGTCCGATTCCGGTTCCGTCGGATCGCCGATGGTTTCATTCCCGTTCCGCTCCAGTTCGCCCGGCGTGCGCAGCGGCTCCGGCAGCCAGCCGGTGTCTGTGAGCAGGGCCTCGGCCTCGGTCGCCATGTCGCCCTTCTTGAGATGGGCGATGCGACCGGCGGCGCGCTCGCCCTTCGCCTCGGTAACCGCCTGCAGAATACGAGCCTTGGTGACGCGGCCGAGGAACGTGTCGACGGTCGGACGCCATCCCGCTGCAGCCATGTCGAGGCCGATAGTCCGCGCAAGCACATCCGCGTGGGCGAGGGCCCGTGGGCGCCGGTTCCAGGATTCGGAAATGGCATTGACCGAGAGGCTGACGATATGGGCGAAAAGACTGGCCCTGTCTTCATCGTTCCACTGAAGAAGCGCGTCCCAGAGTTCATCGGACTCTTTCGGCAAGCGCTTGGACCAGGCCTCATGCCGGGTGTTGGCGGCTTCGGCGATCGCACTGTCGTTCAAGTCCGGTGTCTGCGCGCTGAACCCAACAGTTTTCAGGCCGAGTTCGAGGCAACTGTCCGAGCTATAGTGATAGAAGACCGTCAGTGTCAGGGCGTGCAGTGCCGCGACGAAGGCGATGTCCGGTCGTTCAGCGAGCGCGTTGCGCAATCCGAGCGTGCGATGGGCGGTGAGTTCCGACATCAGCCGGTCGGAGATCGGCGACAGGCCTTCGTCCTCATCGGTCTCAGACGGTTCCTCCGTGCCGCTGGAGGTTTCACCCTCGCTGCCTTCGGCGTCCGGTTGCGCACCACCAGTGCCGTCAGCTTCTCCGCTATCGGTATCCGGTTCGGGCACGATCTCGTCCTCGGGACGGACGAAACCACGCTCAACACGCAAGCTGCCATCAGGCGCGATGCTGACGAAGGCGCCGGCCCGGATGATCTCTTCCGGATCGAATGTGACCGGGCGATCCTCGAAGGCCTCAAGCGCCGTCTCGATCTCGCCGAGTCGCGCGTCGACCTCGTCGGGCAACTCGTCAGCCTCGGCATATTGCTCCTCCAACTGATCGAATTCAGCCTTCAACGCGTCGCGAGTGGCTTCCTCCTCCGGCGAGAGAGGGATTTCCTCGCCACGCAGTTGGCGGAGCCCGAAGGTGTGTCCGTAGGGGAAATCGGGAGCGGCATCCGTCCATTTCCAGCCCTCGGCGACGATGGCCTCAGCCTCCCGCCTGAGCTTTTCCGTCACCATGTCCTCGACGAGCGGAACATCCTGCAGCCAGCCGCCGTCGTCCGACTGGAATAGGTCGCGCAGCACGGTACCGCCAGCCTCGACATAGGCGTCGACCCCGATGAACTGCGCGCGCTTGTCGGAAGCCCGAACCGCGCCTTCGGTCAGCATACGTCGGATGGCGTAGGGCTGCTTGTCATAGGACTGCTGCAAGCGCTCGAATACCTGCTCCTGGCGCTCATGGTCACCCGACACGGTGAACGCCATCAACTGGTCGAGCGACATACCGTCCTCGGCATAGATTTCGAGCAGCTTCGGCGAGACGGAAGCGAGCTTCAGCCGCTGTTTCACGACATTGACCGAGACGAAGAAGGTCGCGGCGATCTCCTCCTCGGACTGGCCCTTCTCCTTCAGAGTCAGGAAGGCACGAAACTGATCGAGCGGATGCAGCGGTTAGGTTATGCGTCAAGTGTCCTTTTGGCTGGATAACGCTGATTCTA
>NZ_JBAKFR010000046.1:0-26728 GCF_053484295.1 Martelella sp. AMO21009 | reverse complement strand
CCAGCGGCCCGCAGCTGCATCACAACAATAGCGCAGATCCAACAAACAATGCTCGTGCTTGACACGAGCATCCAGGCCGCGCGGGGAATGTCGCCTGGACCCTCGGGTCAAGCCCGAGGGTGACCCCTGAGAGGGGATGGCGCGCGCGAAACGGGAGCGGATGCCGAGGGAGCCGCAAGGGCTCCCGATAATGTTCAGGCGCGCTCTTCCAGCAGCGCCTCGCCCTTCTTCTCGCGCACAAGATTGATGAAGCGGCGGAAGAGGTAGTGGCTGTCCTGCGGGCCGGGGGAGGCTTCCGGGTGATGCTGGACGGAGAATACCGGCTTGCCGGCAAGCGCGATGCCGCAATTGGAGCCGTCGAACAGCGACACATGTGTTTCCGCGACGCCCTCCGGCAGCGAGGCCGAATCGACCGCGAAGCCGTGGTTCATCGAAACGATCTCGACCTTGCCGGTGGTGTAGTCCTTGACCGGATGATTGGCGCCGTGATGGCCCTGATGCATCTTTGTGGTCTTGCCGCCGAGCGCGATCGCGAGGATCTGGTGACCGAGGCAGATGCCGAAGATCGGCAGGCCGCTGTCGATCAGCGCGCGAATCACCGGCACGGCATATTCCCCGGTCGCGGCCGGATCGCCCGGACCGTTCGAGAGGAACACGCCATCGGGCGAAAGCTCCAGGATTTCTTCCGCCGAGGTCTTGGCCGGCACCACCGTCACCTTGCAGTCAAGACCGGCGAACAGCCGCAGGATGTTGCGCTTCACGCCGTAATCGATACAGACGATGTGATAGCGGGCGTCGGCTTCGGCAAGCGTGTCATAGCCCTCGTTCCAGACCCAGGGCTTTTCGTCCCATTTGGACGACTGGCCCGACGTTGCCTCGATGGCGAGGTCGAGCCCTTCCAGCCCGCCCCAGGCTTTCGCCTTTGCCTTCAACGCATCGAGATCGAACTTGCCGGACGGCTCGTGGGCGATCACGGCATTGGGCGCGCCATGCTCGCGGATCCAGGCGGTCAGCGCGCGGGTGTCGATACCGGAAAGGCCGATGATGCCGCGCTTCTTTAGCCAGGCGTCGAGGTCTTCGCTCGAGCGGTAATTGGAGGGCGCGGTGATATCGGCCCTGAAGATCGCGCCGACGGCGCCGCGGCGGGCGGCGGGGACAAGGTCCTCGATATCTTCGCCATTGGCGCCGATATTGCCGATATGGGGGAAGGTGAAGGTGACGATCTGTCCGAGATAGGACGGGTCGGTCAGGATTTCCTGATAGCCGGTCAGCGCGGTGTTGAAGCAGACTTCCGCCTCAATGCTGCCGGTGGCGCCCACGCCCTTGCCGTAGATTACCGTACCGTCGGCCAGAACCAGCGCGGCCGTCGGCGTTTCCTGTGTCCATGGGGCAGTCATGATCATTCCTTGCTAGTCGCCGGCCCGGGGCCGATTGAACGGGCCCTGTCCCGATCCTATATAGGAGCCCGAGCCAAAGGGTTCGCGGGCAAGCTGCGTTCGGGTAGGCCACTTTTTGATGCGGTTGCGGGAAAATAGTTAAACCGCGCTTGCGGGTCAATTGCTCTTGCGGCAAAGTTGTGGCATCTGCTCAAAATAAATGACGCGCCCGAAGATTTAATTTGATCGCAGCCCCGGTATTCGGTAAACGCCGCCGCCATTCGGCATGTGTCGATGCGGTACCTTGAAGATGGCGTTGCCAGGAGTGAATGAATGTTGCGCGATAAACTCGCACTTGCACAAAAAGACGCTTCGAAAGAGGAAGATCCGGTACGCTTCTGCACATTGAGACTGGTTCACGCGGCCATCAAGGACCGCGACCTGGCTCATCGTGCCAATGGCAAGGACCCGGTCAGCGATGACGATATCGCCGGCATCCTTTGCCAGATGCTGAAGCAGCGCAAGGAATCCTCCCGCCTCTACGAAGAGAAGGCCCGGCCCGACCTTGCCGCCCAGGAGCGTCAGGAAATGGCGGTGATCCGCGAATTCCTGCCCGCCCAGTTGCCCGAGGACAAGATCCGCGAAGTCTGCGCCTCCGTGGTCGAGGAGACCGGCGCGCAGGGCCTGCGCGACATGGGCAAGTGCATCGAAACGCTGAAGGACCGCTATTCTGGCCAGATGGACTTCTCCAAGGCCTCCGGCGTGGTCAAGGACATGCTGAAATAGGTTTGTCTTGTCTGACTGCTGTGGATATCCGCAGTGGATATGTGGGATAAACCGCACCGCGCCCGTTAAACCGTTGCGGGGTCTGTAGGCTGTCAGGCCTGCCGGCACACCCGAGGACCTTATGCGTTTTCCGCCATCCTTTCTCGATGAAATCCGCGACCGTGTGCCGATCTCGGCGCTTATCGGCCAGCGGGTCACGTGGGATCGCAAGAAGACCAATGTCGGGCGCGGCGATTACTGGGCCTGCTGCCCGTTCCACGGCGAAAAATCCCCGAGCTTTCACTGTGAGGACCGCAAGGGTCGCTACCATTGCTTCGGCTGCGGGGTTTCCGGCGACCACTTCCGCTTCCTCACCGATCTCGATGGCATGAGCTTTCCGGAAGCCGTGCAGCGTGTTGCCGATATGGCGGGCGTGGCGATGCCGGAGCGCGACCCGCAGGCCGAACGACGCGAGGAGAAGCGCCGCACGCTGATCGATGTCATGGAGCTTGCCGCAAGCTTCTTTCAGGATCAGCTTCAGACCGGGGCAGGGGCGAAGGCGCGGGCTTACCTGCGCGAGCGCGGCCTTTCGGCGCGCACGATCGATACGTTCCGCCTCGGCTACGCGCCGGAAAGCCGCAATGCGCTGAAGGAGTTTCTGGCCTCAAAAGGCGTCGAGAAGCAGGAGATCGAGGCCTGCGGGCTGGTGGTCCACGGGCCGGATATCGCCGTTTCCTATGACCGGTTCCGCGACCGGATCATGTTTCCGATCCTGTCCTCGCGCGAACAGGTGATCGCCTTCGGCGGCCGGGCGATGCGGCCGGACGCGCCGGCGAAATATCTCAATTCCAACGAGACCGAGCTGTTTCACAAGGGCAATGTGCTGTTCAACTTCGCCCGCGCGCGTCGTTCGCTTTCCGGCGCGGAGGGGGCGAAGACGATCATTGCGGTCGAAGGTTATATGGACGTGATCGCGCTGCATCAGGCCGGCATCGAAAACGCCGTCGCGCCGCTTGGCACGGCCCTGACCGAAAACCAGCTGCAACTGATCTGGCGGATGACCAGCGAGCCGGTGCTCTGCTTTGACGGCGATGGCGCGGGCATACGCGCCGCCGAGCGCGCCGCCGGCCTGGCGCTGCCGATGCTCAAGCCCGGCCATTCGCTGAAATTCGCGCTGCTGCCCGGTGGCAAGGACCCGGACGATCTGGTGCGCGAGGGCGGTCGGCAGGCATTTGACGCCGTGATCGCCCAGGCCCGCCCGCTGGCCGACACCGTATTCGAGCGCGAGGCAGGCCAGCCGGAAGCCGGCGAAACACCGGAGCGGCGCGCGGCGATCGAGGCGCGGGTCAACGCGCTGGTGGCGACGATTGCGGACGAAAGCGTGCGTCGGCATTACCAGCAGGACTTCCGCAACCGACTTTATCAGAGGTTCCGGGGAGGCTCGCGCGGCGGCGGAAATTTCGTTGGCGGCCGGGGCAATTTTGCCGGGTCTGGCAAAGGGGGCGGGCGGTTCAGCGCGCCGCGCGGCAACGGCCTTCTTTCGGCGTCCGAGCGCCTGTCGCGGTCCCCGCTCGCAAGCCTCCGCCCGGCAACCGCCAATCTCACCTTCCGCGAATGCCAGCTCGTGTTCTGCCTGATCTCGCATCCCGAACTGGTGCGCGAGGATTTCGACAGCATCTCGACGCTTTCCTTCGAGGCGGCCGAGATGCGGGCGTTCTGGCCGGCCTTTCTTGCCGAAGCCTCGCGTCCCGACATGGGCCGGGAAAAGCTGCGGCAGCGGCTGGAGGAGGCGGGTTTCGCCGGTCTCGTCGACCAGATTTCCGCCCATGTCGGGCGCAATGTCAACTGGATCGCCGGGCCCGATGCCGCGCTTGAAGATGTCCGCGAGGTCTATCACCAAGCGCTGGCGCTGCATAACCGCGCCCGCTCGCTTGCCCGCCACAAGAGCGAGCTGGAACGCGAGATCGCCGAGGTGACGGAAGAGGGCAATGCGGAGCTGCTTTCCGAACTGATGCCGGCGCTGGTTTCCGTTCAAAACGAAATTGCCCGCATCGACAATCAGGAGGCCGAAATCGACGGTTTCGGCCTGATGTCGGGACGGGGCGGAAAATCCGGAGCGGGCGGATAAAGCGGTGCGTAAAGACAATTCCGGGATGAGCCGGAGCCGATTCCTTTCAGCCGCCACTTGTATTTGCGGCGAAGCATTCTAAATTAACCAATCTAGGGCCGACAGAGAAGCTGCATCGGTCCCTGTCATCGTCAGAAGCGTCTCATCGGCGGATTTTCGATATGAAATCACGCAAATACGGAAATGATGCTTGACGGATGGCGAAAATCTGGGAATCACCAGTTCGGATGGCAGTGAGCAGCACATTTTCATGATCTGGACAGCATTCACCGGGGGTGATGAAAGCCGCCGCGTTGAAGTCTGTCCTTTTCATGTGTGGTTTTTTGAATCCGGCAGACCTCGCAAAAGAGGTCCTTAATCATTTGCCGGTATGCCGCTTGGCAACAGCGACAAAGCGTCAGGGAAACAATATTTATGGCTACGAAAGTCAAGGAAAACGAAGAAGCCGAAACCGAACGCGAAGGCGGTACCGACGGCCCTCTCCTGGACCTTTCCGATGATGCCGTCAAGAAGATGATCAAGGCCGCCAAGAAGCGCGGCTATGTCACCATGGATGAGCTGAATTCCGTTCTCCCGTCCTCGGAGGTAACCTCCGAGCAGATCGAGGACGTCATGTCCATGCTTTCCGAAATGGGCATCAATGTCGTCGAAGACGAAGACGAAGTCGACAACGACAACAATTCCGACGACAGCGCCGACGACAGCGACAGCGATAATGACAGCGACAGCACCGAAGTCGCGACCACGACCGGTTCGGCTGTAGCGCAGACCAAGAAGAAAGAGCCCACCGACCGCACCGACGATCCGGTGCGCATGTATCTGCGCGAGATGGGCTCGGTCGAGCTTCTGTCGCGCGAGGGCGAAATCGCGATCGCCAAGCGGATCGAGAGCGGCCGCGAGACGATGATCGCCGGCCTTTGCGAAAGCCCGCTGACCTTCCAGGCGCTGATCATCTGGCGCGACGAGCTGAACGAAGGCACGACGCTGCTGCGCGAGATCATCGATCTTGAGACCACCTATTCCGGTCCCGAGGCCAAGGCTGCCCCGCAGTTCCAGAGCCCGGAAAAGATCGAAGCCGACCGCAAGAAGGCCGAGGAAAAGGAACAGGCCCGCAAGAAGCGGTCCGACGACGTCACCGATGTCGGCGGCGAAGGCGTGCAGCCGGAGGAAGACGACGAGGAGGATGATGAATCCAACCTGTCGCTGGCCGCCATGGAGGCCGAGCTTCGCCCGCAGGTGATGGACACGCTCGACCTGATCGCCGAGACCTATGTGAAGCTCAGGAAGCTGCAGGACCAGCAGGTGGAAGCGCGTCTTGCCGCCACCGGCACGCTGACGAATGCCCAGGAGCGCCGCTACAAGGAGCTCAAGGAAGGGCTGATCACGGCTGTGAAGTCGCTGTCGCTCAACCAGAACCGCATCGATCTTCTGGTCGAGCAGCTCTATGACATCAACAAGCGGCTCGTGGAGAACGAAGGCAAGCTTCTGCGCATGGCGACCCATCGCGGCGTCAAGCGCGACGACTTCCTCGAGCATTATCACGGCGCGGAACTTGATCCGAACTGGATGAAGTCGATCGGCAATCTTTCCGGCAAGGGCTGGAAGGAATTTGCCAGCCAGGACGGGGCCGACATCAAGGTGCTGCGCACCGAGATCCAGAGCCTTGCGACCGAAACCGGCATCTCGATCGCCGAGTTCCGCCGCATCGTGCACATGGTCAAGAAGGGTGAGCGCGAGGCGCGCATCGCCAAGAAGGAGATGGTTGAAGCCAACCTCCGTCTGGTGATCTCGATCGCGAAGAAATACACCAATCGCGGCCTGCAGTTCCTCGATCTCATTCAGGAAGGCAATATCGGCCTGATGAAGGCGGTCGACAAGTTCGAGTATCGCCGCGGCTACAAGTTCTCGACCTATGCGACATGGTGGATCCGGCAGGCGATTACCCGTTCGATCGCCGATCAGGCCCGCACGATCCGCATTCCGGTGCACATGATCGAGACGATCAACAAGATCGTCCGCACCTCGCGCCAGATGCTGCATGAGATCGGCCGCGAGCCGACGCCTGAGGAGCTTTCCGAAAAGCTCAACATGCCGCTCGAAAAGGTCCGCAAGGTGCTGAAGATCGCCAAGGAGCCGATCTCGCTCGAAACCCCTGTGGGCGACGAGGAAGATTCGCATCTCGGTGACTTCATCGAGGACAAGAACGCGCTGCTGCCGATCGACGCCGCGATCCAGGCGAACCTGCGCGAGACCACGACCCGTGTTCTCGCCTCGCTGACGCCGCGTGAGGAACGCGTGCTGCGTATGCGCTTCGGCATCGGCATGAACACCGACCATACGCTTGAAGAGGTCGGCCAGCAGTTCTCGGTCACCCGCGAACGTATCCGCCAGATCGAGGCCAAGGCTCTGCGCAAGCTGAAGCACCCGAGCCGCAGCCGCAAGCTGAGGAGCTTCCTGGATAGCTGAGATGGCGCTGGTCCGGAGTTTTAAAGAAAGAGAACCTAGACGCCTTTCGCTTCACGATGAAGTGGAGGCGTCTATTTCGTCGTTTGAGATAGATGGTCGCGCTCTGTTGCAAATCGACACATATGGCCGTCCTGACAGAGAACTGCCCGGCAAGACGAGCCAGACAATTCAGTTTGATAAAGAAGGCGCCGAGCAGTTGTTTAAACTGCTTCAGCGGACGTTTGATCTTTGATTTGGTTCTATCAATGACCGTCTTCCGCCATGCCGGTAACGGACCGGCGCCCTGCCGCGCGCCGGTTCAAGGCGTTGTGGCGCAGGGAACAGAAACCTATTCCGTGACCTGCAGATTAACGGCCTTGGGGCCCTTGCCGCGGCGGTCCGGCTCGGTGTCGTAGCTGACCTTCTGATTTTCGGTCAGGCCCGTCAGCCCGGACGACTGCACGGCGGAGATATGGACGAAGATGTCCGCGCCGCCATTGTCCGGCTTGATGAAACCGTACCCCTTGTCGGTATTGAAAAACTTTACGATGCCAGTTTCGGCCATGCTTCAAGGTCCTTTTCTCGCCCATCCCCTTGCTGGCGGAGGGGCAGATATTTCGATGCTCGTTTTGCCCTGAGGGGCAGCGCAGGCGTTTCTCGAATTTGGAGGAAAGGTGCCTTTTATTACCGCGGGTTCCGATTTGCCTGGACAACGAAAGCAGGCCAAATCAAGGTCCGCCCGAAAAATTAGCGTTTCCGGCGCGCATCAGATTATATGGTCTTCCCGTGCTCGCAAAATGCCCGAACATGAACAGAATGCGGTGTTTGGGGGTTTTTGGCAAGCGAAACTTTGGAATCGGACCGTCAGGTCCGCTAACGGGCAGGGTATCCGTGTAACGGCCAGTCCCTAATCAAATGATTAGCTGGAACTATTTTCTTTTATACTGTGTCAACGGGTTTTGGCTGTGCTACCGTTGAAACGGTGTCGACAAAGCCTGTGACCTAAGGGAGGGAGGCCTAGCTTTTGCCGACGAAGCTGGTGTAGGAGCGAGTAACCGGCCAAGCATGAAGAGCGCGCGGGCGGTGCGCAAATACTTGACTGGCAAATACCGGGGGTCCGCCATGCGTCGTGACATGTTCATACGCTTTCTTGCGTCTATTGTCGTGCTCTGCTCTTTCCCGTCCGTCGGCGCGCGCGCGTTCGAATATCGCCAGATCGAGGGTTGGGCGGTCAGCTGCAACAACGCCTATACCTGCAACATTTCCCTGACCTCGGCCGCCGGCGCGAGCGGCGGCGCCACGCTTGCCGCCATCCAGTGGCAGCGCTCGGTCGCGCCATCGGCCCCGCTCACCCTCAGCATTCCCTATCCGCCCGGCTTCCTGCCGCGGGGCGATGCCTCCGGCGCGATCACAATCGCGGTCGATGGCGTCACGGGGTTTTCCGTCGATATAGCGAACCTCGTGCGGGAGGATGCGCTTGGCATGTTCGGCGTCAACGAGCCCGAGGTTCTGGTGGCGCTGTTCCGCAAGATGGCCGACGGCGCCAGGGCGACGATCCGCTACGAGGGCGGGATCGGATCGTTTTCCTCCGAGATTGTGCTGACGGGCCTTTCCGATGCGGCGCGCTTCATCGATGAGTGGCAGGGCCGCGGCGGCCGCACCGATGCGCTGATCGATGTCGGGGAAAAGACGCCGCCCGAAAGCGTCGATGTCTGGACGATCGACAGCTATGATCAGCTCCCGCCCTCGGTTCTGCGCAATCTGAGCGATCCCGAAAGCGCGTGCTATACCGATCAGTCCCATATCGATCAGGCGGATGCCTTCGCCTTCAGCACCGGCAAGAGCACCATCATGCTTCTGCCCTGCGGACCCTCCGGCGCCTATAATCAGCCCTACCAGCTCTATGTCGGCAAGGATGACGAGTTCCACCGCGCGGAATTTCCCAATGTCAGCGATGCCGGCATCACCGTTCTTGATACCGTCTACAACGTCAATTTCGATCTGAAGGAAAAGCTGTTGTCCTCGGTCTATCTCGGCCGCGGGCTCGGCGATTGCGGGCTCGCGCATTACTGGACGATCAACGAGGCCGCCGCCGGCAATCCTCTGGCGCTCACGCTGGAACGCTCGAAAACGGCCTGTGACGGCGTCGATATCGGCCCGGAAAACTGGCCGGAGATCTGGCGCCCGCAAATGACGGCGGATGAGAGGCAGGAGCCGTAACGCTCACTCCGCCCGGTAGACCCGCAACAGCGCGCCGTCGGGTTCGTCCGTCACCAGCAGAACAGCACCGTCGGGCGCGACCTTGACGTCGCGCAGCCGGCCGAATTCACCGGCAAACAGCCGGTTTTCGGTCGCGGGCATGCCGCTATCGTCAAGGCCAATGTGAGACAGAAGCTGGTCCTTCAACGCGGTGACCAGGAAATCGCCATCCCATTCGGGAAACATATCGCCCCGGTAGACCGCGATCGCGCTCGGCGCGATTGACGGGTCCCAGTAGTAGAGCGGCTGTTCAAGCCCCGGCGCCTTGGTGCCCTGTCCGATCTTCGCGCCCGAATAATGCACGCCGTAGGAGATTTCCGGCCAGCCATAGTTCTGGCCGGCGCGCGGTATATTGATCTCATCGCCGCCGCGCGCGCCGTGTTCAACGGTGTAGAGCGTGTCCGTCTCGGGATCGATGGTGATGCCCTGCGGGTTGCGGTGGCCGATCGACCAGATTTCCGGCTCCCAGCCATCAGGCGTCGGGTTGTTTTGCGGGATCCCGCCATCGGGCGTGATGTGAAGGATCGAGCCGGCGTGATCGCCCGGGTCCTGCGCCCGCTCGCTTTCGCCGCGATCGCCGATGCCGAAGAACAGATTGCCGGCGCTGTCGATCGCAATGCGCGAGCCGAAATGACGATTGGTGCCGGAAAACCGGTTCATCGCGAAGATCTGGCTGACGTTTTCAAGGCTCGCCTTCTGACGGTCGAGCGTTGCGCGGTAGACCGCCGTTCCCTGGCCGCCGTCGCCGGAAACGGAAGCTGTAAGATAGATGCGGCCATTTTCGCTGAAGCCGGGGTCAAGCGCGACATCGAGCAGGCCGCCCTGGCCGGCGGAATAGACCTCGGGAACACCGCTGACCTGTTGCGTTTCGCCATCCTTTGAAACGATGTTGAGGCGGCCGGGCCGCTCGGTGACCAGATAGCCGCCGTCGGGCAGAACCTCGACGGCCCAGGGGTGAGCAAGACCATCGGCGACACGCTCGACCTCAAGCGGCGGGCTCGCCTCCTGCGCGGCGGACGGAAACGGAGAAAAGGCAAGAGCCGCGATCATGCCGGCCAGGACGGGGGTGGCTTTCATAAAAGTCTCCTCTCGTTTTACCGGTGACGTATGGCGCTCTGCCCGCCGCTCAAGTGTCGCGGTCTACACAAACGCGTGAGCCGCGACACGGATGCCTTGCGGATTTCAGAAACCGTCGAAGTCGTTGCGCTGCTGGCGCTCTGCGTCGGCCTTCAGATGGCTAACATTTTCGCGCCACAGATAGGACGCACCGACGACCATGGCGAGGCAGATCGCGAACATCGCCGCGATCATCAGATCGCGCGCGGCGGTGTGGGACAGAAGGCCCTGAAGCGCGCTGCCGCCCGGCGAGGAAAAGGGCAGGTAGCCGTCAAACAGCATCGCCCCGCCATTCGTTCCCGGCAGAGGGGCGGATTGCCATGCTTGGTCGGCGGAAGCTCCGGCGGGCGCGAACGCCGTCAGAACCGGCAGCGCCGCAAAAGCAAAAATCCCGCGTTTGATGAAAATCGAGCGCCTGGCGATCCCGCTCGCCATCCGTTTGACCATCCTCATATGCCTTCTCCTTCGGCAATGTTTCAGCGCATCGTCATAACGCCATGTAAATACGTCGCCTTCTGGATGAATGATGGTCGAACACGAACCATTTTGAGGCGGAATCATGGGAGGGGATTTGTGCCGCCACTGAAGTTGAGACGGCGGAATATCTCCGGTTGCGCGCTGAAACGGTCAATCCGCGACGATAGCGCTTGAAACCGCGGGCGAATTGCGTTTAGACCAAACGCTTGGAAGTTGTCGCTAACCGCAGCGCATTCCAAGGATCAATCTAGATATCAGGACATTGAAAATGGCCCTTCTTGCTGACGCTCTCTCTCGTGTGAAGCCTTCCGCCACCATCGCCGTGGCCCAGAAAGCGCGCGAACTCAAAGCGAAAGGCCGCGATGTCATCAGCCTTGGCGCGGGCGAGCCCGATTTCGATACGCCCGACAACATCAAGGCGGCCGCGATCGACGCCATCAACCGCGGCGAGACGAAGTATACGCCGGTGGCCGGCATCCAACCGCTGCGCGAGGCGATCGCCGCCAAGTTCAAGCGCGAGAACAATCTCGACTACACGGCCGCGCAGACGATTGTCGGCACGGGCGGCAAGCAGATCCTGTTCAATGCGCTGATGGCGACGCTGAACCCGGGCGATGAAGTCATCATCCCGGCGCCGTACTGGGTCTCCTATCCGGAAATGGTGGCGCTTTGCGGCGGCACGCCGGTATTCGTTTCGGCAACCCAGGAACACGGTTTCAAGCTTCAGGCCGAAGACCTCGAAAAGGCGATCACGCCGAAGACCAAGTGGTTCATCTTCAACTCGCCGTCCAACCCGTCTGGCGCCGCCTATACCCATGACGAACTGAAGGCGCTGACCGATGTGCTGATGAAGCACGAGCAGGTCTGGGTGCTTACCGACGACATGTATGAGCATCTGACCTTCGGCGATTTCAAGTTCGTGACGCCGGCGGAAGTCGAGCCGGGCCTTTACGACCGCACGCTGACGATGAACGGCGTCTCCAAGGCCTATGCGATGACCGGATGGCGTATCGGCTATGC
This sequence comes from Martelella sp. AMO21009, assembly GCF_053484295.1. Taxonomy (NCBI): domain Bacteria; kingdom Pseudomonadati; phylum Pseudomonadota; class Alphaproteobacteria; order Hyphomicrobiales; family Aurantimonadaceae; genus Martelella; species Martelella sp. AMO21009. The sequence goes on along the minus strand of NZ_JBAKFR010000046.1, from coordinate 15,142 downwards.
CGCCGGCCCGGCCGAGCTGATCACCGCCATGACCACGATCCAGAGCCAGCAGACCTCGGGCGCCTGCTCGATCGCGCAGTGGGCCGCCGTCGAGGCGCTCAACGGCAATCAGGATTTTATCGCCGAGAGCAAGAAAGCCTTCGAGAAGCGCCGCGATCTGGTGGTCTCGATGCTCAACCAGGCGCCCGGCATCGAATGCCCGACGCCCGAAGGCGCGTTTTACGTCTATCCGTCCTGCGCCGGGCTGATGGGCAAGACCTCGCCGGGCGGCAAGGTGATGGAGACCGACGAGGACTTCGTGACCGAACTTCTGGAGGCGGAAGGCATTGCCGTCGTTCACGGCTCGGCCTTCGGCCTCGGCCCCAACTTCCGCATCTCCTATGCGACCTCGGAAGCCGAGCTGGAAGAATCCTGCATGCGCATCCAGCGCTTCTGCGCCGCCTGCAAGTAAGGCGCACGCTGCGGCTTTGGTGCGAAAGCAATTTGAAAACGGGCGTGCCGCAAGGCGCGCCCTTTTTCGTTGCGGGGCGCGGCGTGATGCAGCTATAGACTGTCACCGCGTTTGCCGGACTTGCTTCGGGCGGCGCGGGGACTGAATGAGTGCGGGAGATCATGCGCAACGCCTTCCACGACAATGTCTTGCTGCGCCGCCTTGTTGCGGCGGGATTTCTGGCTGCCTGTCTGCTGCTGGTCGCCGCCATCGGGCCTGCTGTCGCCCAGGATGCGTCAGCGCCGCAGACAACCGCCGCCGCACCGATGACCGTCGGCGTGCATGCCCTGCCGCCCTATGTCATGCAGAACAAGGACGGCAGCTGGTACGGGCTCGGCATCGACATGCTGGATGCGATGAGCCGCCGGCTCGGCAGGGAATACCGCCTCGTCGAAGCCCTGCCGGATGCGATGGTGCAGGATGTGGCGGGCGGCAAGCTCGACATGGCGCTGGGCGGGGTGCCGATCAACGCGGCCGACGAGGCGGTGATCGATTTCTCGGTTCCCTATTACAGCGGCGATCTCGGCGTCGCGTTGCGCGTGGTCGACAAGATCGGCCCGACGATGATGTTCCAGCTTCTGACCTCGCCGGCCTTTCTCTATATGCTGGGCCTGCTCACCGGGCCGGTCTTCGTCATCGGCGCGCTGATCTGGCTGCTGGAGCGGCGCGCCAATCCCGAGCAGTTCGAGCCGCGCCCGGCGCGCGGCGTCTTCTCCGGCTTCTGGTGGGCGACCGTGACGATGACCACGGTGGGCTATGGCGACAAGGCGCCGGTGACCTTCTTCGGCAGGCTGCTTGCCATGGCGTGGATGTTCACGGCGCTGATCCTCGCCGCGATCACCACCGCGCAACTGGCCGCCGGTCTGACTTCGTCGCTGCACACCAATTTCGTCGACAATATCCATGACCTTTCAGGGCTCACGGTCGGCACGATCATTGATTCGCCGGCCGCCGCCGAACTTGGCCTGCTCAACCTTTCCTTCACCTCTTTCGAAACCGTTCCGGACGGCCTCGATGCGCTTGAAAACCACGATATCGATGCGCTCGTCTATGATCGCGCGATCCTGCAGTGGACGCTCGACAACTACCGTGACCTCTATCTGAGCAATCTGGAGTTCATGCAGCAGAACTACGCCCTGATCCTTCCCCAGAACGATCCGGAGCGCGACGCGATCAATGTCGCGATCCTGCAGACGCTCGAGTCCCAGCAATGGCATCTCATCCTTGAGCGCTATCTGGCGTCGGGCGTGCGTTAGCGGCCTTGCCCGTCCTGCCGATATAGGCGGACATGCCCTTCACCAGTGCATCGAAGACGACGCGGCAGCGGGGCGAGCGGCGCAGGTCCTCATGCATGGCGATCCAGAGCGGGAGCTGGAACGGTATCCGGCCGTGCAGAACCTCCGTCAGCGCGGGGTCGCGTTCGCCGAGCGGTTTCTGGCAAAGGCCGAACCCGCAGCCGGCGCGAATGGCGGCAAGCTGGGCGAGATTGCTGTCGGAACGGAAGGTGAAGCCGGGCAGGATGAGATCGGGATGGGACTCAAGCACGTCGCGCACATAGGCGAGCTCCCGGTCGAAGCCGATTGTCGGCAGCCCCTTCAGATCTTCGATGGTCTGTGGCGTCCCGACACGGGCGATCACATCCTTCCGGGCGAAGCAGCCGATCGGGATTTTGCCGATATGGCGCACCACCAGCGCCGACTGGCTCGGCTCGACCATGCGCAGCGCGATATCGGCCTTGCGGTTCAGGAGGTCTTCCACGGCGTCGGAGACGGAAAGCTCGAACTCTAGGCTGGGATAGGTGGCCATGACCGGCGCGAGGATCTCCGGCAGGACTTCGACCGCGATGACATCGGAAGCGCTGATGCGCACGCTGCCGGAGATTTCGTCGCGGGTTTCGGAGGAGGCCCGTCGCATGGCGTCGGCGGAGGCGGCCATCGCCTCGGCGAGCGGCTTCATGGCCCGCGCCGTATCGGTCGGCTCCAGGCCGCGCTGCGAGCGGGTGAAGAGCTGCTGGCCGGCGTCACGCTCCAGCGCCTCGATATGGCGGCCAACGGTCGGCTGGGTCAGGCCCAGAAGCCGCGCGGCACCGGAAAGCGATCCGCTTTCAAGCACCGCCAGAAAGGTGCGGTAATAATCCCAACTCTGCGTATCCATTAAAATATGTATATCAACAGCACAATTTTATACAATTCCGTTTAATGAGATTTACCCCGATATTGCGGTCACACTCGAATGAAGGAGACGGCAATGTCAGACATGAACAGACAATCCGTGGCGCTTGTTCTTGGAGCCACAGGCGGCGTTGGCGGCGCGGTGGCCCGGGCGCTGCATGATAGGGGCTACCATATCCGCGCGCTCAATCGCGACCCTTCCAGATTGGACGGACGTCTGGCGCATTATGAATGGATCAAGGGCGATGCGATGCGTCTCGCGGACGTGGATAACGCGGCGCGGGGCGCGGAGCTGATATTCCACGGGGTCAACCCGCCCGGTTACAAGGACTGGGATAAGCTGGTTCTGCCGATGCTGGAGAATACCATCGGCGCGGCGCGCCTTGCCAATGCCCGCATCCTGTTTCCCGGAACGATCTATAATTTCGGGCGCGATGTGTTTCCCTATCCGAACGAGGAGAGCCCGCAGACCCCGCACACCCGCAAGGGGCGCATCCGGGTTGCGGTGGAAGAGCGTCTCAGGGAAGCGGCCTTCGAGGGCACCCAGGTCATTCTGGTGCGCGCTGGCGATTTCTTCGGCGGCGGTGCCGCAGGCAATAGCTGGTTCGGTCAGATGGTCAAGCCGCATGCGCCGCTCACCCGGGTCACCAATCCGGCAACGCCCGGCGTCGGCCATCAATGGGCCTATCTGCCCGATCTCGCCGAAACCTTCGCTGGGCTTAACGACAGGGCGGGGCAGTTGCCGAAATTCGCCAACTTCCATTTCGAGGGCTTTTACGATGCCGACGGCATGCAGATGGCGGAGGCGATCCGCCGCGTCTCCGGCGACCCGAAGCTGAAGATCGCGCGCTTTCCCTGGTTCATCGTGCCGCTGCTTGCGCCGTTCATGACCCTGATGCGTGAGGTGCTGGAGGTGCGCTATCTCTGGAAGGAGCCGATGCACATGACCAATGAAAAGCTGGTTGCCGTTCTGGGCCGCGAGCCGCGCACCCCGCTCGATACCGCGATCCGCAACGCGCTTGAGGATATCGGCGTCACCCTGCCGAAATCCTCCGCCTCGGAACCGCTGCGCATCAAAGGCCCAGTATCGAGAGCATGATGAAGGTTGCAAACAGCACGAAATGGGTCATGCCCTCGATCGCATTGGTCTCGCCGTCATTGATGTTGATGGCGGCGACGACCAGCGTGATGGCGGTCATGGTGATCTGAACCGGGGTCATCGCCATGATGAAGGGCTGACCGGTGAAAAGCGCGATCGCCTCGATCACCGGCACGGTCAGGATCACCGTGGAAAGCGATGCGCCGAGCGCGATATTGACGACCGCCTGCATGCGATTGCCGAGTGCTGCCCGCAGCGCGGTCAGGATTTCCGGTCCGGCGGCGATCGCGGCCACCAGAATGGCGGTCAGCGCCAGCGGCGCGCCGGTTCCTTCCAGCCCGTTGTTGAGAAAGGCGGACATGAACTCCGCGAGAAGCCCGATCACGGCGACGCCGGCGATGAGGGTGACGACGGAGGTCGTGGTGGAGCCTTCCTCCGCTGCATGGACGGTCTCGCCTTCGGTGGCCTTCTTCATGCGCGGATAGCGATAGGCGAAGAAATAGCTGTGCTGGCCGACCTGCAGTCTCAGGAACAGCGCGTAAAGCGCGATCATGGCGGCGATCGTGAAGCCGGAATACACATGCCAGCTCGCCTGCGGCACGAAATCGGGCACCACCATGGAAATGCCCATGGCGGTCATGATCATCACCGAATAGGTCTTTCCCGAATCATCATTATAGGGCTGCTCGCCGTGTTTCAGCCCGCCAAGCAGCGCCGCCAGCCCGAGAATGCCGTTGATGTCCAGCATGACCGCGGCATAGATCGTGTCGCGCACCAGCGTCGGCTGCTGGCTCTCGCGCATCATGATGACGAGGATGATCACCTCCACCGTGACGGCGGAAAGGGTCAGGATCATGGTGCCGTAGGGGTCGCCGGCCTTGGCGGCGAGGATTTCGGCGTGGTGGGCGACCCGCATCGAGGCGCAGGCGATCGACACGACCAGCAGGGCCGCGGCCATGAGTGAAAAGATCTGCCCGGCATGCATCACTTCATGTTCGAGAAACCACGCAAGCGCGCCCACAGGAAGCGCTTGCAGCAGCAGGATTTCACCGCGCAGAAAGGTCAGCATCGATTGACAAGGCCCCCGTGATGGCGCCGATAGCGGCGCGTTGATCCCTGAGCGCTCCTGACGTGCTCAGCCGCCGAGGGGAGGGTAGTCGACATATCCCTTGGCATCGCCGCCGAAAAGCGTTCTCTGATCCAACGCATTAAGCTGCGCATTGATCCGCAGCCGGCGCACCAAATCCGGATTGGCGATGAAGGCGCGGCCGAAGGAGATCAGGTCGGCCCGCTCCTTTTCGAGCGCGTCGATGGCGAGCTGGCGGTCATAGCCATTGTTGAGCATCCACGCGCCCGACCCGTCGGTGCGGTAGTAGGTCTGGCGCATTTCCTCGTAGTCGAACGGGCGCGGGCCCTGGCTGTAATTGCGGTCCCCGCCGGTCGCACCCTCGATGATGTGGATATAGGCGAGGTCGTAGGCGCTGAGCTGGCTTGCCAGATAGTTGAACAGAACCTGCGGATTGTCGTCATGCACATCGTTGGAGGGGGCCACCGGCGAAAGCCGGATCGCCGTGCGGCCGGGCCCGATTTCCCGCGAGATCGTGCCGACGACGTCGAACATGAAACGCGCGCGGTTCTCGATCGGGCCGCCATAGAGGTCGGTGCGCTGGTTGCTGCTGGAGCGCAGGAACTGATCGATGAGATAGCCGTTGGCGCCATGAATCTCGACGCCGTCGAAGCCAGCCTCCAGCGCGCGGGCCGCCGCCCGGCGGTAATCGTCGATGATTCCCGAAATTTCGAAGGGCTTCAGCGCGCGCGGCATCGAGGTCTCGATGAAGTCGCTGGTGGCATCGGAATAGACCACGAAGGTCTTGGCGCGGGCCTGCAGGGCCGATGGCGCCACCGGCGGGTCGCCGAAGGGCTGGAGCGATTTGTGCGAAACCCGGCCGACATGCATCAACTGGCAGAATATCTTGCCGCCCGCCTCGTGCACCGCCCTGGTGACATTCCGCCAGCCATCGACCGCGGCATCGCTGTAGAGGCCCGGGGCGTTGGAATAGCCCTGGCCCTGTTCGGTAATCGCGGTGGCTTCCGAAATGATCAGGCCCGCGCTTGCCCGCTGGCGGTAATAGTCGACATTGAGTTCGTTCGGAACGGCTTCAGGCGAGCGGTTGCGCATCAGCGGCGCCATAATGATGCGGTTCTCGATTGTGACATCGCCGATCGTTATGGGGTCAAAGAGGTTAGCCATCAAATTCCTTCCGGTGCCGGCCCTGTTTGTAGCGGAGACCCGGCGCAGGCGCAATTTGCAGCCTCCGTCCCGGCTTGCCGTCGCGGCGGCGGCTTTGCCAAGCTTGCCTGCCGTCTTTCAACATGGCTTACGCTCTAATGTATAAACCAAAAGAAAGCGTTTACGCACCTCAAAGGTAAGCGTTTCGAAGGACGTCGGCGATGCACAAAAAAAAGGGCCTCCGAAACGGGGCCCTTGTAAGTGTGAAGGTAAAACCTCCAGAGGGGAACAGCTGCTGCAATACGGCTGGGATGCCGTATCGAACGCATCAGCTATAATCGATATGGTTCTTTTTTATGCGCGTTGCAATAGTTTTCATCGCAGATTGCGGAAAAAAACAACAAATTCCTGCGGGCAAAAAAAGAGGGCCACCGGAAAACCGGGGCCCTTTGAGTTAGAAGGTCTCTCAAAACCTCCAGAGGGGAACAGCTGCTGCGGTGCACCAGGGAGAAGTTGGGCACCACCTGCATCAGCTGCGAGCTATATGCCCCTGAATTAGGCATTTCACAATGCATCTTTGTGCATGGCTGCCATGCGAAAGATGAAAAATGCAGCAGTTTTTGCTTAAAATTAGGACGAACGGCGATATGGCCTAAAGAATAGGCATAATTAACGCATGTCTTTCGTGATAATGCGGCCGCGCGCTAGAGATTGCCGCGCAGCCGAAGGGGAGGGAGCCTTAGTAGCTCCAGTTGCGCGCCTTGGCGACGATGAAATCGCGGAAGACTTTCAGCTTTGCGGAGTTCTTGAGTTCGTCCGGATAGCAGAAATAGGTGTCGAAACTCGGCACGTCGGCATGGGTGACGAGCTGCAGCAGGCCCGGATCGCGGCCGACGATATAATCCGGCAGCATGACGATGCCGATTCCCAACAGGCCGGCCCGCTTGATCGAGGTCAGCGAGTTGATCTGCAGATGCGCCGGGCGCGGGCTGTCGGGCGAGCGGCCGGCGATTTCCAGCCAGTTCACGTCGAGCAGATAGGCAGGCGCCGGCTCGCCGAAGGTGATGATTCGGTGATTGTCGAGGTCTTCCAGCGACTGCGGCTCGCCATGCCGGTTTATATAGGAAGGCGAGGCGTAGACATGCATATGCACGGTGAACAGCTTGCGCTGGATCAGGTCCGGCTGCTGCGGCTGGCGCAGGCGGATGGCGCAATCGGCATGGCGCATGTTCACGTCCAGCTCCTCATTGTCGAGGATGAGCTGGATCTGCATGTCGGGATAGAGCTGGAGGAATTCCTGCACCTTGTCGGTCAACCAGCCCTGGCCGAGGCCAACCGTGGTGGTCACCCTGAGCTTGCCGGACGGCTTTTCCTTGGTCTCGGTCAGCCGCGAGCGCACGCTTTCGAGCTTCAGCAGCACGTCGTTGGCGGTGCGATAAAGCAGTTCGCCCTGTTCGGTGAGAATCAGTCCGCGGGCGTGGCGGTGAAACAGCTTGACGCCGACATCCTGTTCCAGCGCGGAGACCTGCCGGCTGATCGCCGATTGCGAAAGGTGGAGCTTGTCGGCGGCATGCGTGAACGATCCTGCCTCCGCCGCGGCATGAAAGATCCTGAGCTTGTCCCAGTCCAGAGGCATGCTCGTGCTTTTCATTTGCCTTACTCCGCGGCAGCCAGCGTGCCGGTCTTTTGCCCTGTCAGAAAGCGTTCCGCCTCAAGCGCTGCCATGCAGCCCATGCCGGCCGCCGTCACGGCCTGACGGTAATTGTCGTCTGTGACATCGCCGGCGCCGTAGACGCCCTCGATGCTGGTCTTGGTCGTGCCCGGCTCGGTCCACAGATAGCCGTTGGGCTTCAGGCGGAGCTGGTCGCGGATCAGGTCCACCTGCGGCGTGTGCCCGATCGCGATGAACACGCCGTCGGCGGGGATGGTCTGTTTCTCGCCGGTCTTGACGTTCTTGACGGCAACGCCCGTGACTGACGGCGGAAGCGGCGGCACGGCGCTGGTGCCGACGATTTCCTCCACAGCATGGTCCCAGACGATCTTCACGTTCTCCAGCGCAAACAGCCTTTCCTGAAGAATGCGTTCGGCGCGGAACGTGTCGCGCCGGTGCACCACCGTCACGGACTTGGCGATATTGGCAAGGTAAAGCGCTTCCTCGACCGCGGAATTACCGCCGCCGACGACCACGACGTCCTTACCGCGATAGAAGAAGCCATCGCAGGTGGCGCAGGCCGAAACGCCGCCGCCGTTGAAGGTCTGCTCGCTCTCCAGGCCGAGCCATTTGGCCTTGGCGCCGGTTGCTAGGATGACGGTATCGGCGATCCAGGTTTCACCGGAATCGGTGGTGGCGATGAAAGGACGCTTCGACAGGTCGAGCTTGGTCACGATATCGTTGACGATCTCGGTGCCGACATTTTCCGCCTGGGCGAGCATCTGTTCCATCAGCCACGGGCCCTGGATCGGATCGGCAAAGCCCGGATAGTTCTCGACATCGGTGGTGATCGTCAGCTGGCCGCCCTGTTCGAGGCCCGCGATCAGCACCGGCTTCATCATCGCGCGCGCCGCATAGATCGCGGCGGTATAGCCGGCGGGGCCGGAACCAATGATGAGCACCTGGGTGTGGTGGTCTGCCATCTCAAAATCCTTTCGGCGCGCCACAAAAAGGGGCACGCCGCAACAGTTGCAAGTCTGCCCCCATTTATGGCTGGAAGGCCGTCTGTTTCAAGGCCGGACGGCAAGCTACCAACAGACCATTTCTCCCAGTTGAAAGAATCTGGCTGCATGTTGTAATAAAATTGCGTATACGCCCGATTTTTCCCGCCGCAGGAGCCCTTGATGCGCGCCGATCTCGATTCTGTCGATCTTAAAATCCTGCGCGAACTTCAGCGGGACGGCCGCATGACCAATGTCGAGCTCGCCGAGCGGGTCGGCATTTCCGCTCCGCCCTGCCTGCGCCGGGTGCGCCGGCTGGAGGAGGCCGGGATCATCGAGGGCTATAATGCGATGCTCAACGGGCCGAAGCTCGGCTACGATCTCGTCGCCTTCTGCATGGTCGGGCTGAAGCATCAGTCGGAGGTGGAGCTCAAGGCGTTTTCGCGCGCGAGCGAAGACTGGCCGATCGTGCGCCAGGCCTGGATGACCTCGGGCGAGACCGATTTCCTGCTTCACTGCGTGTGTGAAAACCTGATGCAGTTCCAGGACTTCGTCATCGAGGTTCTGACCGCCAACCCCCATGTCGATACCGTGCGCACCATGCTCACCATCCGCCAGATCAAGAAGGAAGGTCTCGTGGCGATCTGAGGCGCTGCCGGTGAGACAGGGCGGAGGTCCGGCCCCTGTGACAGCTACGCGCTCATCACCGCCTCATAGGCGGAAAATTCCTTCTCCAGCATCATCTCGACCGTGAAATTGGCAAGCACATGGGCGCGCGCGGCTTCGCCCATCGCCTTCAGCCGCGCCGGGTCGGCAAGCGCCGCGTCGATGGCTTCGGCAAGGGCGTCGGCGTTTGCGGGCGGGACCAGGAAGCCGGTCTCGCCGTCGATGATCGTCTCGAGACTGCCGCCATGGGCGGTCGCGATCACGGGCGTTCCCATGACTTCCGCCTCGATCGCCACCCGGCCGAAGGCTTCCGGGCGGGTGGAGGTCGAGACGACGAGGTCGGAGGAAGCCATGATCGCCGGAATGTCGCGGCGGCTCCCGGCGATGGTGACGCGGCTGCCAAGGCCGCGCTCGGCGATCAGAGCCTTGAGGTCGGCGATAATGCCTTCATTACCCGAGCCGACGATAGCGAGATGCCACGTCTTGTTCGCCGCGCGATCGGCCGCCTCGACGAGGTAGCGATGGCCTTTCCAGTCGGTGAGGCGGCCGACAATGGTGACGAGCGGCGCGCCGCCTTCCGCCCCAAGCTCTTTGCGGACTTGCGAGCGCTGCTCATTGCTGACAGTGGCGGGGTCGAACAGCGTCGTGTCGACGCCGCGCGGGGAGAGGATGATGCGCTCGGCCGGAAAGCCATAGATCGAGATGATGTGGTCGCGGATGAAGGCGGAATTGGCCACCACAACCGGGGCCTTCAGCATCACGCTGTTATAGGCCCGCTTGAACCCGTTGCCATGGCTGTAGACGCCGTGGAACGTGGTCAGAAACCGAGGCTTGCGGCGCGACAGGCGACAGGCGAGCCACCCGGCCCAGGCCGGCGCGCGGCTGCGGGCGTGCACGATATTGATACGGTTGTCATCGATGATGCGGGCAAGTTTCCTGGCATTGGCGACAATCGCGAGCGGCGATTTGCGGCCGACCTCCAGCGGAATGTAATGCGTGCCGGTGGCCTTCAGAGCTTCCAACAGCGGGCCGCCCGCGCTCGCGGCCCAATTTTCGATATGCCTGCGGGCAAGATAGGACGCCATTTCAACGGTGCCGCGCTCAACGCCGCCATCGCCGAGCGCCGGCAGCAGTTGCAGAATTCTGGGTTGGGTCTTATCCATTTAGGCCGACGCCGCATATCGTGATGTGTTTCGTCAAATTCGGGCTTGCTCCGTCTGAAACTGGGGATAAAAAGGTGTCCGGAGAAGAGGGGGCGCCGCAACCCATCCGAATTTTCCCCCATTCTAAATTACTGCCAAGGTTGCATTCGATGTGCCATATTACCTACATGGCTGACAAGTATCCCGGTCTCGCCTTGAGGCGCCGGGTTCCCGCCGGAATTTCAAGGATTTGATCTTGCAGACCATCGTATGCATGAAATGGGGAACGCGCTACCCTGCGCTCTATGTGAACCGTCTCTGGTCCATGATCAAGCGGCATACCGTCCGCCCGACGCGGTTGGTGTGTTTTACCGATGATCCCACCGGCGTTGATCCGGCTGTCGAAGTCTTTCCGCTGCCCGAAATCCACATTCCGGACGCGATCGCCTGGACGCCGTGGCGGAAGCTCTCTTTATGGCAGTCTCCGCTTGCCAATCTTTCGGGCGATGTCCTGTTTCTCGACCTCGATATCGTCATCACGGGCGATATCGATGCGATGTTCGATTACAAGCCCGGCGTTTTCTGCGCCTGCGAGAACTGGACCCAGATCGGCAAGGGGATCGGCAACACCTCCGTCTTCCGGTGGAATGTCGGGCGCAACACCCATATTTTCACCGATTTCGAGGCCGATGGCGAAGGCATATGGCGCAAATACGGGATCGAGCAGGTCTATATTTCCAGGGTCATCGACCGGATGGAATTCTGGCCGAGCGACTGGTGCGTCAGCTTCAAGCATACGCTCGTGCCATATTGGCCGCTGAACTTCTTCAGAACGCCTGAGCTTCCCGAAGGCACCAGGATCGTGGCCTTCACCGGCAAGCCCGACCCCGACGAGGCGGCGATCGGGGCCTGGCCGGTCGAGCAGGCCTGGAAAAAAATCTACAAATATGCCCGGCCGACGCCGTGGATCGACGAATACTGGCAGTAACGCTCAGGACGAGGCGCGGCGCTTGCTCTTCATGGCATAATAGGGCGTGCGCTTGCGATAAACGGGCTTACCAACGCGCGACCGCGAACGGAACAGCCGCTTCTTCGGCACGGATTCGTCATGGCCAGCATGGGCGGTGAGGAAGCCGAGGCCAAACGCCAGCAGCCCGACAAGGGCCAACGCCGAGCCACTGCCGGCCGGATGTTTGCGCGCTGTGCGGGCCAGCGCATCCATCTCGTCGCGCACCATCGCGCTGGCGCGTTCCACGGGTGTTTTCTGGGAAAAGCGCAGGCGATCCATGATGTCGCTTGCGGAAGTCTTCTGTTCGAACATGTCTGTACTCCCATGCGTTTTGCGCGACCGTCGCACTCAATTGCGGCGGTAAACGGGCTTCGCGGTGCGCTCGAAAGCCACGCCGCGAAGTCCAGTCGTATAACGCGAAACCAGGGCCGCCGGTTCCTTGAAGGGCTGCATGCCCATCCGGCGCGGGACGATCCTTTAGATGAACAGCATGGCCGCGACGAAAACGAAGGCGGCTCCGATCAGGATCGTATGCAGGGAACGTGATAAGCTCATATCGTCTCCTCCATTTATGGTTACGAATATATGACTATTTTCGGCGCTGACAAAGCGATTTTGTTGCTGCGGTGCGCAAACAGCGGCGAAAAAGCGGATCGTTTTTCGCGCCTCACGGCTCGCCTGAAGCGCCTAAACCGTTCACAAACAACGGCTTAAGGTGCGATGCCTTTTGGTTATATAGTGATTGCTCAGGCTTATATCTTTTTTTCCACCGTGCGGCACGCTTGAGCTTTTCAGGCGTTACCGCCTATGGTCTTGAGCAAACCGGGATGAAAGGAAATCGATGGAGCAGGTTGTCCACGAAGCCGTTGCGCAGGCGGGGTCCCATGGCGGCGATTTCGCAGCCGTTGCGCTGGTCATTGCCATTGCCGCGCTTGCAGGTCTCGGTTTTCTGTGGCTCAGACAGCCGCCGCTCGTCGGGTTCATCCTGGCCGGCATCCTGCTCGGGCCGACCGGTCTGGGGCTGATCGAGAATAATGACAGCGTGGCCTTTCTGGGCGAAATGGGCGTTGTCGTGCTGCTATTCTTCATCGGCATGGAACTGTCGATCAAGGCCTTCGTCATCTCCCTGCGCCAGGCGCTTCTGGTGGTTGGCGGGCAGTTGGTCAGCGCGGCCGTGCTGGCGGTGCTGATCGGCCTGCTCTTGGATGTCACCGCCCGCGAAATCGTGATTCTGTCCTTCGTCATCGCGATTTCATCGACCGTGGTGGCGATGAAGATGCTGGACGAGATGGATGCGTTGCGCGGCGACGCGGGGCGGATCGCCGTTGGCGTCCTGATCGCCCAGGATATCGCGGTCGTGCCGATGCTGATTTTCGTTTCGAGCTTCGGCGGGCAGGGGTTTGATATCACCGCGACCGCGATCCGGGTGCTGGTGGCCGTCGGGATCATGGCGGGGCTGCTCTGGTATTTCGGCCGTTTCGGCAAGCTCAAGGTGCCGTTCGCGGAAAAGGTCGAGGACAAGGTGGAACTGCTCGCGCTCGGCTCGCTGGCGCTGTGTTTTTCTGCTGCCGCGATTTCGGGCGTCGCCGGGCTTTCGCCGGCCTATGGCGCGTTTCTCGCCGGCATCTGCATCGGTAATTCCACCCTGCGCAGCCGGGTCATTCCGGTGGTCGAGCCGATCCAGAGCGTGTTGCTGGTGATCTTCTTCCTGTCCATCGGTCTGTTGATCGACCTGACCTTCATCTGGGACCATCTCGCGATCGTCCTGCTGGCCGCCGTCGGCGTCGTCGCGGCGAAATCGGTGCTGAACGTCATGTTCCTGCGCTGGACCGGCTCTTCGCCGCAGACGGCGCTGATCGCCGGACTTTCCATGGCCCAGGTCGGCGAGTTTTCCTTTGTGCTTGCCGCCGCGGGGCTGGCCGCCGCGGCACTCAGCGACGATCTTTATCGTCTCGTGATCGCGGTCACGGCGATCACGTTGCTGGTCTCGCCAGTATGGGTCTCTGTCATGCGGCGCGTGGAGGCGACGCTGAAGGAGGGGCTCGAAAGCTACCGCAACGCGCTTGCCGTCGCCTATGCGCAGGAGCTGCGTGAGGTCGGGCGCGGCCGGGCCTTTGTCGGCCACGCGGTCGCCGGTTCGCGTGCAAGGCTGATCGCCTTCAACCACGCCCGCCGCGAACGCCGCCGCCGCAAGGCGGAGCGCCGGGCCGAGAAAAAGGCGGCAAAAGGCACGGCTCCTTCGGCGGCGAAAGCCGAGCCTGACGAAGGGCATCACCACTGAGAGGGGTTGCGTTGCCATCGGTCGCGGCGCTAACCTCACACCGTTCAGCCTTCCGGTCCTCGGAAGGCCCCGGATCGGCAGACCGGGAGGAGGGCGGTTGTCGCCTTCGGTTCGCCCGGTTCAGAGGCTTTCAACATGCATTTCCTGTCATTCCTGCGCGAAAACGCCCGCTGGGTGGGCGGCGCCTTCGTGATGAACTATTTCACGGCCTTCGGTCAGACCTATTTCATCTCGCTTTCGGCCGGTGAGATTCGCGCCGAATATGATCTCAGCCATGGCGATTTCGGCCTGCTTTACATGGGCGCCACCCTGCTGAGCGCGCTGACGCTGGCGCGTTTCGGCCGGATCGTCGATTACAAAAGTGTGGTCCAGGTGGTGCTGATCGTGATGCCGCTGCTGGCGCTTGCCACGGTCATCATGGCGCTCTCGCATTGGATAGTCTTGCTTTTCCTGTCGCTCTACATGCTGCGTCTGTTCGGGCAGGGGATGATGAGCCATATCGCGGTGACGGCCATGGGGCGCTGGTTCAATGCCATGCGCGGCCGCGCCGTATCGCTGTCCTCGCTCGGCTTTCAGATCGGCGAGGCGAGCTTTCCGCTGATCTTCGTTGCCGTTTCGGGCCTGATCGGCTGGCGGGGAAGCTGGCTTGCGGCGGCCGCGCTGATTCTGGTTGTCGGCCTGCCGCTGGTGATCGCGCTGATGCGGGTGGAGCGGGAGCCGCAGACCGCTGCTACCGAGAACGGCGCCGCCGCCACCGCGCGCGACTGGACGCGCGGCGAAGTGCTGCGCGATCCGCTGTTCTGGCCGGTGCTCGCGGTCTTTCTCGCGCCGCCCTTTATCGGCACCACGATCTTCTTTCACCAGGTCTACATGGTGGAACTCAGGGGCTGGACGCTGGAGATGTTTGCCGGCTCGTTTTTCCTGCTTTCGATCGCGAGCCTCACCGCGATGCTGGTGACCGGTGTGCTGGTCGACCGGTTTTCCTCCGTCGCGGTCATGCCCTTCATGCTGCTGCCGCTGGTCGCCGCCTGTTTCATCATGGCTCTCACCGGTGCATCATGGAGCCCCTACGTCTTCATGCCGCTGATCGGCTGCGCCATGGGCGCGTCGAGCACGCTCAACGGCGCGCTTTGGCCCGAGCTTTATGGGTCGCGCTATCTCGGCAGTATCCGGGCGAGCGTGATTGCCTTCATGGTGTTCTCGACAGCCGTGGGACCGGGACTGACGGGCTATCTGATCGACTGGGATGTCAGCTATCCGGGACAGATCGCGGCGATGGGAATCGTTTGCGCGGCGCTCGCGGCGCTGATGTTCGGCCTGCGCGGCCGGCTGATCGCACGCGCCTCTACCTAGAGCATCAGGCGCGATGAATGAATCGTATGGGATTCCGTTTTGGTGTGAT
>NZ_JBAKFR010000045.1:0-33370 GCF_053484295.1 Martelella sp. AMO21009 | reverse complement strand
GCGAGGCCTTTTTGCTATTCCGCGCCAAAACACCCCGCGCGAGATGCAACTGACCCGCAATCGCGCCATGAAAGTCGATATCGAGACCGACTCCATCTTTCGACGGCGTTAGAACAATCTTCTCGATCAGATCGTGCAGAGCTTCTCTCGAGCCCAGCATCTGATCAGCTTCGCTCAGCCCAGCAATGAGCTCTGTAACCTGCTCACGATAGCATGCTGCCATCGACGGGTGGAACAGATCTGTGCGTCAAGCGAGCCGGTCGGCCGCGAGACGCTTGCCCGGGTCGTTGGTATGGACTGCAACCTCGATCTGCTGATCGAGGATCTGCAGGAGGAACTGCGCGGCCGGCCTTATGAGATTGTTTCGGTCGCCGGCGGCTGGCAGCACCGCAGTCGCCCCGCCTATGCCGATGCCATCCGCGCCTCCGCAGCGCCCACAAGGGGCGGGGGCGCGGCCCTCTCCGAATTCGAATCCATGGTGCTGATGGCCGTCGGCTACTTCCAGCCCATCACCCGCGCCGAACTGTCAAAGATCTTCGGCAAGGAGGTCAGCCGCGACACAATCGGCGCGCTCCGAAACGCCGCCCTCATCGCTTCCGGCCCCCGCAGCCCCACCCCCGGCGCACCCTACACCTATGTCACGACGAAACACTTCCTCTCCGCCTTCGGGATGGAAACGTTGCGCGATCTGCCGGATATCGAGGCGTTGGAGGATGCGGGATTGCTCAGCAGAGCCGCTGTGCAGGAGGAGGCGCTTGCGGCCGTGGGCGAGGGCGAGGAGGAGTAAGGCTGTTGCCGTAGGGTGCGCGGAGGATTCGGTGACCAGCTCCTGCGATGTTAGCGGCAAGCATGGTTGTTGGTGTGGCGGCCCTGCGTGCGTGTGAAAGGCAGCCGACGGGGCCGTCTACCCTGCGTTCTCACTTGCGCGGATCACCCAGGTAGGAGGATGAATACCGTCATCCGCACAAAGGGCCCGACTTCTTCTGGGCCTACAAATAATTCATCGGCACGGCGGTGGTGTATTTCAGCTCTTCCATGCCGATAAACGAAGAGATGTCGGTGAAATCGAGCCGGGCGATCAGCTGTTTGTAGACCGCGTCGTAGACCTCGACATCCGGCACCACCAGTCTGAGCAGGTAGTCCATGTCTCCGGTCAGGCGATAGGCCTCGACGATTTCGGGTATGTCGCTGATCGCGCGCCGAAAGCTCTCCAGCCAGTCCATCGAGTGGCGCGAGGTGCGCACGGCGACGAACACCGTCATGCCGACATTGGCCTTCCGGCGGTCGACGATCGCCACCTTGCGCGCGATCAGGCCGGTTTCCTCGAGATTCTTGATCCGGCGCCAGCATGCCGATGCCGATAGCCCGACGGTGTCGGCGATATCGGTGACCGGCATATCGGCATTCTGCTGAAGAAGGTCGACGATCTTGCGGTCGCGGTGATCAAGCATGGGACACAAATCGCGTGGAATTATCTCTGAATGAAAAATAATCGCACAAGATGAGGTTAATGCAAGAAATTATGGCAGTTCCCGGCCGTTTTCCTGCGATCTTCGATCTCATTTTGCACCGCAACTAAGCTATCTTGCCTCAAAAGCATGAGGAGCAAGACCTTGAGAAAGACAATAGGCCTGATCGGCGGCATGAGCTGGGAGTCGACCGCAGTTTACTATAAGGAGATCAATGAACTTGTGCGAAAGCGATTTGGCGGCCTGGTATCGGCCGACATTCTCATGCACTCGGTGGATTTCTCGGAAATCGTGGCCTGGCAGAAGGCTGGTCAGTGGGACAAGGCGAGCGCCTATCTCGGCCAGGTCGGTCGCAACCTTCAAAGCGGCGGCGCGGATTGCGTGCTGATCTGCACAAATACGATGCACATGATTGCAAATGAGGTTTCTGCGCATTTCGATATTCCGCTCATCCACATCGTTGATGTGACCGGGCGCGCCCTGAAGGCGGCGGGCATGAAGCGCCCGCTGCTGCTCGCCACCCGTTACACGATGGAACAGGGGTTTTATCGGGATCGTCTTGAATCCGCCCACGGCATTTCGGCCATGGTGCCGGACGCAGCGGACCGGCAGGCCGTGCACGATATCATTTTCGACGAGCTTTGCTGCGGCATCGTGCAGGATGCATCGCGAGAGGTCTATCGCGGTGCGATCGAAAAGGCCAAGGCTGCCGGCTGCGACAGCGTTATTCTGGGGTGCACGGAGATCGGACTGCTGATCGGGCCTGCCGATACCGATCTTCCGGTGTTCGACTCGACGAAGCTTCACGCGGCCGCGGCCGTCGATTTTGCCTGCGCGGAGGACCAGGACCGATTGCGGGAACCGGCCTGACGGCTGAACGCCAATGGCATGTAACTTGCTTTATCAATCCGTCAGATAGCGCGCTAAACACGGTCTGCTATTTGGCAAAAGTTTCTAAAGAACGGAGGCGTCGCGCAAACCGCTTTCTCATTTCAGGGGGCAAAGACTGCTAGCTGCTATCGACATCGCATCACAGCAAGGCAGGTGTCACTTGACCAACGATCTTTCACGAAAAAACAAAAGAAAGACCACAGAGGAGAACGACATGAATGGACTTCGAAAATCGGTACTGGCGCTTTCCGCCGGCATAGCGGCATCGGCGCTTGCGACGGGATTTTCGTTTGCTGCAGACGGTGATCCGATCAAGGTCGGCTATCAACTGCCGCTGACGGGCTCTACCGCGCAATATGGCAAGGATTTCCAGACGGCTGCCGAAATCGCACTGGAAAAATTCAATGCGTCCGGCGAACTGCCGGTCCCGGTGGAAATCATCTATGAAGACTCGCGTTCGGATGCCAAGGAAGGCGTGACGATCGCCCGCAAATTCGCCGACAATGACGAAATCGTCGCGGTGCTGGGGGATTTCACCTCGGGCGTTTCGATGGCTTCGGCCCAGGTCTATCAGCGTGAAGGCGTGCCGCAGCTTTCCCAGACGGCATCGCATCCCGACTATACGAAAATCTCGCCCTACCAGTTCCGCAACATCACCACCCAGGCCCAGGAAGGTCCCTTCAACGCCGACTGGATGAATGAAGAAGGCTACAAGAAGATCGCCGTCATTTCCGAGCAGACGGACTGGGGCCAGACCGTGGTCGACAACTTCGCCGAAGAGGTGAAGGCGAATGGCGGCGAGATCGTTTTCTCGGAATATTTCAATCGCGGCCTGCCAGATTTCCGCTCGATCATCACCAAGATCGAGCGCGCCGAGCCGGACGCGATCTATACCGGCTTCTTCTATGAGGACGGGGCCAATTTCCTCAAACAGGCAAAGCAGCTCGGCCTCGACATCCCGATCTTCTCCACCTCGGCGGCCTATAGCCCGCAACTGATCGAGCTTGCGGGCACCGATGCCGACGGCCTGCACCTGACGGCGACCTTCATGCCGAACGACGATCGCCCGGAAGTGCAGGAATTCGTGGCCGCCTGGGAAAAAGAGCGCGGCGACCTGCCGGGCCAGTTCCCCGCCCAGGCCTATGACGCCGTCAACATCATGCTCGACGCGATCGTCAGGGCCTATCCCGACGTCACCCGCGACAGCGTGCGCGACGCGCTTGCCGGAACCACCGATTTTCCGGGCGTGACGGGCGTGACGACCTTCGGCCCGGATCGCGAGCCGCAGAAGGAACTCACCAAGGCCGTTGTCGAAGGCGGTGAATTCACCCCGGTCTCCAACTGATATCGATGGCGCCCGGCGGTCGCTTGATCCGCCGGGCGCTCCCGCTTTTCCGGAAACGCGCTATATCTGCGTTCTCCGGTCAGCGCCTCTGTGTCCGGACCGGCCCCTCATGCGGAGTTACGCATCTTGCTTGATCCATATTATCTGCAACAATTGCTCATCGGCCTCTCGCTCGGCGTCACCTACGCCTTGATGGCGATCGGGTTCACGCTGATCTTCGGCGTGCTCAACGTCGTCAACTTTGCCCATGGCGAGGTCTATACGATCGGCGCCTTCGCCGGGCTGCTGGCGATCACGGCGTTTGCGCCGCCGATGCTGATCGTGCTCTTCATCGCGCTTGCGATCGGCGCGCTCGCCGGTTTCGGTCTCGAGCGGATCGCGTTTCGTCCGTTCCGGCGGTTTTCCGATGAGGCGTCGCTGAAATCGCGCGCCATGCGGGAAGCGACGCTGATGTCGTCGCTTGCGGTGTCGATCGTGGTGCGCGAAGCGCTCGAACTGATCTTCGGTTCGCAGATGCAGGCAGTCCCGTTCGATTACATGATCAACAAGCCGATCCAGCTCGGAGCGGTGACGATTTCCAATGGCGATATCATCATTCTGGTGGTCGCCATCATCATGCTGGGCGGACTGCAATATGTTCTGAAGCGCACCCGGATTGGTCTCGCCATTCGTGCGGTTTCCAACAACGCGCTCGGCGCGAAATATGTCGGCATCAACACCGATATGACGATCGTCTCGACCTTTGTCGTCGGCTCGATGATGGGGGCGGCCGCCGGCCTTCTGGTTGGCCTCTATTACGGCGCGATCTTCCCGGCCATGGGGTTCGTGCCGGGCATCAAGGCCTTCGTCGCGATGATCATGGGCGGTCTGACATCGATCCCCGGAGCGGTGATATGCGCCCTGCTGCTCGGTCTTTCGGAGGGACTTGCCACGACATTCATCTCGTCCAACTGGTCGGACATGGTGGCCTATGGCTTCCTGATCGTCACCCTCATCTTCTTCCCGCGCGGCCTGTTCGGGGCAAGGAGGGAGCGTGTTTAAGCTGCCGTCCTCCCGCCTGTTCTCCGTCGGTCTGCCGCTCTTGCTGCTGTTCATCATCGTGCCGGCGGCTCTCTACGGCTTCGATCGCGGCTATTTCTATCAGATCGCAAGCCTTGTCCTGATTTTCATTCTCCTGTCGGCATCGCTCAACATGGTCTCCGGCACCTCCGGTCTGCTTCATCTCGGCCATGCCGCGTTTTACGGCGTCGGCGCCTATACGGCCGCCCTTCTCGGCGCCGACTACGGGATAGGTTTCACGCTGGGGCTGCCGCTTGCCGGGCTTGTCGCCGCGCTGATCGCCTTTCTGGTGGCGCTGCCGACCATGCGGCTTGTGTCGATCTATTTCGCCGTGGCCACGCTCGCGATCGGGCAGATGCTTTATCTCATCATGCTGAACTGGGTCGGTTTCACCAAGGGACCGAACGGCGTGATGCTGTTTGATGGCATGAGCCTTTTCGGCGTCTCCATCACCTCCGACACCGGCATCTATTTCGTCGTGGCCGTTGTCGTCACGGTGTCGATTTTCCTCATCCACCGCATCAGCCACTCTTATTACGGCAACGGGCTCAGGGCGCTGCGCGAGGACGACCAGTGCACCGATGCGATGGGCGTCAACACCGTGCGGCTGAAGATCGAGGTCTTCACGCTCTCGGCCTTTTTCGCGGGTCTTGCCGGCGCGCTGTGGGCCTATACGACGGGCTATATCTCGCCGAAAGACTTCGATTTCTCGGTCTCGATCCAGATCCTGGCGATGGTGGTCGTCGGCGGGCTCGGCTCGCTGCCGGGCGCGATCATCGGCGCGGCACTGCTGATCCTGCTGCCGGAAGTGCTGCGCGATGTCGGCGATTTCCGTAACATCGCGGTCGGCCTCGTCATGTTCCTGGCCATCCTGTTCCTGCCCAAGGGTCTGTTCGGCGAGGTGCCGGCGCTCTCGCTGGTGCGCCGCCAGTTCGGCGACCGCTGGGCCGCAGCACCCGGCGACAAGAAGGTGGGCTGGCGATGAACGTGCTTGAAATTCAAAACCTCTCGCGCCACTTCGGCGGGTTGAAGGCGGTAGACGATATCACTACCCATGTTGGCGAAGGCGAACTCGTCGGCCTGATCGGGCCGAACGGCGCGGGCAAGACCACGCTGTTCAACCTGATTTCCGGCTTCACGCCGGTCTCGGGCGGAAAGGTCCGGTTCAAGGGCGAGGACATCACCGGCCAGAAGCCCTTCGCGATCGCCAAGCGCGGCATGTCGCGCACCTTCCAGAACCTGCGCATCTTCCCCAATATGACCGTGTTCGACAACGTCTCCGTCGGCGCCCTTGGCGCGACGGGCATGAACTTCTTCCAGTCGATTGCCGGCGGCAGGAAACGGGCCGAGAGCATTTCGGAGGCTAGCTGGAAAGCGCTGGAGATGACGGGCCTGACCGAGGTCGCCGACGATCTTGCCGCCAACCTTTCCTATGGCCGCCGCAAATATCTCGAAATCGCCCGCGCACTGGCGATGGACCCGCAATTCCTGATCCTCGACGAGCCGGCGGCGGGGCTGAACGACACGGAAACGGCGGAGCTTGCGGCCTTCGTCAAGCAGCTCAACGCCGATGGCCTGCCGATCATGCTGGTCGAGCACGATATGAACCTGGTGATGAGCATCTGCGAGCGGGTGGTCGTCATCGCGTCGGGCCGCAAGATCGCCGATGACGTGCCCTCCGTGGTCCGCAATGATCCGGTAGTTCTGGAAGCTTACCTTGGAGGCGACGAATGAGCGCGGTACTCGAAGTCGAAAACCTCACCGTTTCCATGGGCGTGCAGCAGATCCTCCATGGCGTTTCGCTGAGCGTCGAGGAGAAGGGCATTTACGGCGTGCTGGGCTCCAATGGCGTTGGCAAGACCACGCTGATGCGCGCCATTTCCGGCATCTACAAGCCGGATGGCGGCACGATCCGATTCAAGGGCGAGTTGGTCAGCGGATTGCCGAGCCACGCCATCGTCAGGGCAGGCATTTCCCAGGCCCCGGAGGGCCGCCAGATCTTCTCCAACATGACGGTGCGCGAAAACCTCTTGATCGGCGGAGGCCGGCACGGCCTTTCCGAACTCGATCATGTCGCCAGCCTGTTTCCGATCCTGAAGGAGCGCATCAACCAGGAGGCCGGCTCGCTTTCCGGCGGCGAGCAGCAGATGCTCTGCATCGGCCGGGCCCTGATGGGAAAACCGGAAATCCTGCTGCTGGACGAGCCCTCGCTCGGCCTTGCGCCGAAAATCGTCAAGGCGATCTTCGATCTTATCGAGAAAATCCGGAGCGAAGGCCTGTCGATCCTGATCGTCGAGCAGAACGCCAAGTCGGTTCTGCGGATCGCGGATCAGGCCGCCGTGATGGAAGGCGGCAAGATCGTCCTGCAGGGCGACGCAAAGGAACTCGCCGCAGATCCGCGTGTGGCGGAAGCCTATCTCGGGGGGCACGCGCATGTCTGAGCAGCGCCGTATCCCGATCATCGAGCAGCGCCGGATCGAGGCCAATATTCTGGCAAGCGTCTACGAGGAGTTGAAGACGCGCCGGGGCGAGGCCGAGGCGCGTTCCGTGATTGGCGATGCGGTGACGCGGGCGGCGATCCGGCAGGGCGAAAGCTTCGCCGCCGAACTCGACCATCCTGCGGATTTCACTGATTTTTCCGCGATCCTTCCCAACTGGACGGCGGGCGGCGCGCTGGAAATGACGGTGCTGGAGGAGGGGGCGGAAACACTCTCCTTCAACGTCACCCGCTGCCGGTACGCGGAAATGTATCGGGCAATGGGCCTCGGCGATATCGGCGATCTCCTGTCATGCAATCGCGACGGCGCGTTTTGCGAGGGCTTCAATCCGAAGATGAAGCTCAAGCGCACCCAGACGATCATGTCCGGCGCGAGCTACTGCGATTTTCGCTACTCCATGGAAGACGAGGCGGCGCAATGACGCCGGCCAACAGGGAAGCTGAACAGAGATGCCTACATCCTTGAAGATATCCGACGCGCCGCAGGACGGGCGTGCTGGGCTTGCCTCACTTGAAGCGCGCGTGAAGGACGATCTTGCCGTGCTCAAGCTTCCGCCCGAGGACTGGACGGCCAGGAAGACTGCCGCAGATGGCGCGCCGCTTTATGACGTCATCATCGTCGGCGCGGGCATGTTCGGGCTTTCGGCCGCCGGAAGCCTGATGTTCAAGGGTATCCGCAACATCAAACTGCTGGATCGCGCGCCCGTGGGCAAGGAAGGGCCGTGGGTAACCTATGCGCGGATGCTGACCTTGCGATCGAAGAAGGATCTGCCCGGCTCGCCCTTCGGCATCCCCTCGCTGACGTTCCGCTCTTGGTATGTCGCCGCCTTCGGTGAGGATGCATGGGAGGCGCTCTACAAAATCCCGAATTCCGTGTGGCAGGACTATCTGATCTGGCTCAGAAACGTGCTGGAACTGCCGGTCGACAATAACTGCGATGTCGTTGGCCTTACACCCTATCCGGATCATGTGGCGCTCACGGCAGCGGATGGCCGGGTATTCAGGGCCAAGCGCGTTGTGATCGCCACCGGCCGTCCGGGGGCGGGCGGCTTCACCCGCCCTCCGGGCGTGGCGGCCGATCTCTGGCCGGATCGGGCGGCCCATACCTGCGAAATGATCGATTTCGCGCGTCTCAAGGGCAAGTCGGTCGCCGTCATCGGCGCCGGCTCGTCGGCCTGGGATAACGCCGCGACGGCGCTGGAGACCGGGGCAGGGCGGGTCGAGATGTTCTGCCGCCGAAAGGCGCTGCCGCAGCTGAACAAGGGGCGCGCCAACGCCAATCCCGGTTTCTTCGCCGGCTGGCGCGGTCTTTCCGATGCGAAACGCTGGGAAATGGCGGTTTATCTGGAACGCATCCAGACCCCGCCGCCGCATGAAACCGTGCTCAGAACCATTGCACACGACAATTTCGAGGTGCATTTCGGCAAGCCGTTCAAAGCGATAACGCGCGCCGGCGAGCGGGTTGAGATCGCCTTTTCGGACGGCGAGATCAGGCAATTCGACTTCCTGATCCTTGGCACCGGCTTTTCCGTCGACCTTGCCCGGGAGCCGATGTTCTCCGCACTGAAAGATCGCATCCTCACCTGGGGCGATTGCTATCAGCCGCCGCAGGACATGGCCAATGCCGGCCTCGCCCGGATGCCTTATCTCGGCGAGGGTTTCGAGCTCATGGAACGCGACGTCGAAAACAGCGCGCTTGAACGCATCCACATTTTCAACACCGGCTCATACTTAAGCTTCGGCACGCTCTCGCTCGATGTGCCGAGCGTCAATCCGGCCGGCGAGCATCTGGCCTCGCATATCGCCAGCCATCTCTTCGTCGACGATTTCGATGTTCTGTTCGAGCGCCTGAAAGACTGGGAAGAAGAACACGAACTGGCCCCGACGCCATTCTATGCGCCGGACTATGTCAACCGAGCATAGAGGGATCGTGTTCCGCAGCGTTCAAAGACAACAACCTGTGCTTTGATGGTGATGCCTCCGTCAACAATTGCTGTCTTTGGTTGAGAAAGGCCGCGTACGATTCTTCGCAAACCTTGTTCTGGCCCCTAACAATCGATACTTTCTTATCTTGTTTTTAGGCACGAAGGCGTCTGCAATTCGTGGGGTTATTCATGCCGATGCTTTGTTAGACGTGGATCCGTCGATGGGGCAGACGCGCCTTCATTGGCTGCGGTCTGGTTCCGACGCGCTTGGCGCCGACAACCTGTTCGGATTGACGGACCGCATCGCGTTCCTGCGCTCGCTCGGGATCAATCCCCGGTTACAGGCCCGCATTTCCTCCGGGCGATGGGAGCAGATGGTTCGGGAAGGCGACGCAGCGCCGGCCTGGCTTGCCGAAGACTATGGCGCCAGCCGACGGCGCGCGACGATCGTGGCACAGATCATCAAGCTTTCCGACCAATACGGCTATTACAGCATCCTGCCGATCAGCCCGACCGAAAGCGAGGCCGTCTATGTGCTCGACGGCCTGTTTGACCATGACACCATTTTGGAGATTGAGGAGCTGTCCACGGATACCGGCGGTGCCAGCGACCATGTCTCTGCGCTGTTCTGCCTGATCGGCAAGCGCTTCGCGCCGCGCCTTCGCAACATCAAGGATCGGAAATTCCACACCTTCGAGAAAGCCGATAGCTATCCGTCACTGGCAAATCATATCGGCGCCCCGATCAACACCGCGCTGATCATAGAACATTGGGACGAGCTCCTGCGCCTTGCCGCCTCGATCACCACGCGCACCGTCGCGCCCTCGGCAATACTCAAGCGGTTGTCAGCCTCGTCGAAATCCAGCGAGCTGGCCAGGGCATTACGAGAACTTGGGCGCATAGAGCGAACACTGTTCATGATCGAATGGTATTCCAGCCCGGCGCTGCGCCGACGTTGTCAGGCCGGTCTCAACAAGGACGAAGCCGCGCACAAGCTCAAGCGCGCCGTCTTTTTCCATGAGCGCGGTGAAATCCGCGATCGTTCCTTTGACAGCCGGGCGACGACCCACCTGAGACAGCAGGACCGCAATATTCCTGACGAGTTGCTCAAACACGTATCGCCGCTCAGTTGGGAGCATATCAACCTCACCGGCATCTATTCGTGGGACGCCGAGCAGCAAATGCCAGACGGCTTTAGGCCGCTGCGGTTTCCCGGGCGAATCTTGCGTGCCGCGTGACGTTCACGCTCCATTCGAGCTTAGCGTAGGCTTTTCTGCAAATCTTGTTCCGACCCCAATGGTCTCCTTTCCACAGACCATTGAATCAAATCACTCCGGCGAAGTGAACCCGTTTATGGGTTTACGGCCTAGGGAAAGATCACGCCGCCTCCAGCCATGCGAGGATAAGCCTGCTTGTGGCATTGTCGATCCAGTGCCCAAGCCCGGCCTTGCTGCGGAAGGTGGCGCAAGGCATGCTGTCTGCCAGCTGGCGTGCTTCCTGGTCGTTGATGCACGGATCGAGGTCACCGTGCACGAAGAGGGCGGGGGTCGCCAGGCTCTCGAGCTCAGCCCTCCAGGCCGGAGACCCTGTCATGGCCAACGCCTGCCGGAGGTAGCCTCCCTCGTCATCGGCGCGGCCGGCAAGAGCCTCGGCCAGTTTTCGGCTTTGCGGGCTGCGCGACGACATCAACCCGAGAGAAAAGTGATCATTGCTGTCGATGATGGCCGCCACTCTCGCTTCATCGGAAGCGAAGGGAAGGAAAAAACGCTCCATGAGGCCAAGAGAGACGGGGTCTGCGGTAATCAAACCGCTTCCGCCAGTGCTGGACACAGAGACCAGGCGCTTGAGGCGTTTTGGGGCTCGGATTGCGAGGTGCTGCGCGATCATCCCGCCCATCGAGAAACCGACGCAATCGAATGTCTGGATCCCCAACTGGTCGGCCAGCGCCAGTACATCGCCCGCCATGTCGCCAAGGCCGTAGGCGGCCAGCTCCGGAGCGCTGCCGGACCATGAGAACCCCTTCGGGGTGTTCGAAAACGGCCCGCCGCAGCGACCGGACAAACCGCTGTCGCGGTTGTCCAGCCGGATGACCCAGAACTGTTTTGCCAATCCGGCAACAAGCTCTTCGGGCCATTCGATCAACTGCATGCCCAGTCCGGCGACAAGAATGACCGCGGGGGCGGCAAGGGGACCGTCCTGCCGGTAACACATCCTCATGCCATTCAGGTTCGCGAACCGGTCCTGTGCCTGCATGGCGTTGCTCAAAGGCCCAACTCGGCCTTGACGGCGGGCAGGGCCGGTTTTCCGTCAAGGGTCCCAACGCCGTTCAGCCAGGTATCGAGCATGTCGGGATGATTGGAGATAACCTTGCGGGCGGCCTCTTTCGCGCGCATTCCGTCGTCAAGGATATATCCCATCCCCTCGCTTTCAATCGCGACATCGAAGGTCAGCTGGTTCAGCAGCTTGCCGACCGCAGGGCATTCGGAAACATAGCCGGTGCGAACCTGGGTCGAAACCGTCGCGCCACCGAAGTCGGGGCCGTAATAGTCATCGCCGCCTTTCAGATATTTCAGGTCGAAGGCAGTGTTCATCGGGTGCGGCGCCCAGGCGAGGAAGACGATCCAGTTCTTGCGCTGCACTTCGCGGGAGACCTGCGACAGCATGCCTTGTTCCGAACTTTCAACAACCCGCCAGTCACCAAGGTCGAAGTCGCCCTTCTCGACGATATCGAGCATGATGTCATTCGAGCCGGGCTCGATGCCGTAAAGCTTCTTGCCGAACTTGTCGGCATGGTCCGCCAGATCCGAGAAGGAGGTTACGCCCGCGTCATAGACGTAGGACGGGACGGCCCAGGTAAACTTGGCGCCTTCCAGATTCGTATGGATCGTCTCGATCGCGCCGCTGTCGCGGTAAGGGTCGAAATAGACCTGCATGGCCGGGTCCCAGTAGCCCATGAACACATCGAGATCGCCGCGTTTCATCGATTGATAGATGATCGGGATACCGAGAACGTCGCTTTCCGTTTCATAGCCCATGCCCTCCAGCAGGATCTGAGTGATCGCGGTGGTCAGGGCCAGGTCGGTCCAGCCCGGCTCTGCCAGACGCACCGTGGAGCAATCCGCGTGGGCCGACGGGGTGCAGGAGAGGACAAGTGCGCTCGCGGTGAGAAGAAGCTTCTTCATATCGATTTCGATCCTTTTGGACTATTTATTGACCATTCGGTTTATCAACGCTGAGCCTGAAATAGATTGATCGGTGAGTCAATCTATTTTATTGAAACTGTCTTGAAACAATTGGCAAACGGGATGGCCACTGTGGGGCGACGAGACATCTCCAGTATCCGGCGGGCTGAATATGCTGCGGCGGCTTACCGCGCGCTTATGCGACACGGCAATCAGGGCACGTCGCTTGCCCGTGTTGCCGAAGAGGCTGCGGCCTCCAAGGCCAATGTTCTGCATTATTTCAAGAGCAAGGAAGCGCTGCTTGCCGCGGCGCTCAGGCACGCGAACGCTGTTCTTCTGCGCGAAGCGGTGTTGTTTCTGCGCGAGGCAAGGACACCCTGGGAGCGCATTTACGCCGTGGTCGAAACCAACCTCTCCTCGACCTCTTTTCGACCGGAGGTCGCGCATGCATGGATATCGCTCTGCGCCGGCGTTCCGCATGTCGAGGCTTACCAGAGGATCCAGACGGTGATCTATGCCAGAATGCGGTCAAACCTGATCGGGCCGCTGCGCGCAATGCTGCCCGACGGGGATGCCGCATTGATGACGGATCTGATGATCACCGCCATTGACGGAATCTGGCTGCGCTGTGGCCTCAGCCTGACCGGAATTTCACAGGCTGACGCGCGCAGGCAGATCGAAGCCCTTCTTGACGCCCGTCTGCCGGATAGTGCGGAACGGCGGGAGGCGCGCGCCCGCATGCAGGAGGTCTGCCGGATTTTGACCAATGCCCGCCGCCAATAAAATCAGATGAACGACGGTGGATTTGCCGTGAGGGTGTTGTCACGTTATCTTCCGACCCAGAAATGTATCCTGATATTCGGGTGTCAAGCTTCTCGGCTGGCTGCCTCCCAAGCGTCAAATGCTTCGAGGCGGTGATATCGGATTGTGAGGGCTGAGCGACGGCTTACAGGAACACAAAAGCAATTCCGAATGGCTGAATGAATAGCCACGAACCGCTGCAAGCCTCCTGGAGATCGATATCCTTGCATCGTTCGTTCCCGCTTTCGGAATGGGGGATGGCTGTTTTCGGCACGGTTGTTCAGCCCTTTGTGAGGTCGGAACAAGAGCAGTTCAAAATCCTGCGTTAGACTAGAACGAATAGAGAACTCCTTAGATGGCTCGCTGTTGGTCTGACGTCATCAGCAATTTGGCTGTGGACGTGTTCCGACAGTTGTACCCAATGTAAGGATTGCATGCAGGAATACAGGCCAACGGCTCTTTGGTGGGAGTTTCATATGACCAAACGCATGCTTCTGAAGCCGCAAGATCGGCGCTCGCTTTTCGACATACCCACAGATGAGGACAGCCTGATCAGGCACTTTACTCTCTCGCCCTCGGATAGACTTGAGATTGAGGTCCGCCGACGTCCGCACAATCGCCTTGGTTTATGTTCTCGACGGGCTCTTTGATCACGAAACGATTTTGGAAATCGATGAGCATTTTACCGATACCGGTGGCGCCAGCGATCATGTCTTTGCGCTATTCGCCCTGATTGGCAAACGCTTTGCACCACGGCTCCGCAACATAAAAGACCGGAAACTCCACGCCTTTGAAAAAGGCGATGCATATCCCGGGATAGAAAACCACATCGGAGCGCCCATCAATACGGCGCTTATTCTCGACCATTGGGATGATTTGCTGCGCCTGGCCGCCTCGGTCACTGCACGCCTTGTCGCACCCTCGATGATCCTCAAGAGGTTTTCGGCTTCCTCGAAATCGAGCAACCTGGCCAAAGCATTACGAGAAATCGGCCGCATTGAACGCACCTTGTTCATGATTGAGTGGTATTCCAGCCCTTCGTTGCGTTGACGCTGCCAAGCTGGCCTGAATAAAGGGGAGGCTGCCCACAAACTGAAGCCGCAGTCTTTTTTCATGAACGCGGTGAAATCCGTGATCGTTCCTACGACAGCCAGGCTTTCCGAGCATCCGGTCTTTCGGCGGCTTAAGGAACACAACCGATAATCGCGGCTCCGCACCCGTGTTTTCGCTGGTCGCTTCACTCCCGTCGCGTTCTGTGGAAAATAGCGGACATGAAAACACAACGCGATATTGCCAAAGCTGCCGGTGTCTCGCTCAAGACCGTATCCCGGGTGCTGAATGACGACCCGCTCGTCAAACCCGAGACGCGAGCGCGTGTCGAAAAAGTCTTCCGGCAAATGGAGTATCAGCCGAGCGTTGCCGCCAAGCTCATGCGGGCCAAGAAAAGCGACATCATCGGCTTTGTCGCCGATGGTGTGGCCATGTCGAATTCCTCGATCGACCTCATCCGCGGAGCGCAGGATGTCGCATGGTCGCTCGGCAAGCAGATGATGCTCTTCAACATCCTTCCCGGAAAGGATGACGGCGCCCATGCGGAAGCCCAGCTTGCCCAGTTCAGGGCCGAAGCTGTCATCTATGCGACCATCTATCACCGGGAGCTTACGACGCCCCCCAAGGCGGAGCGCAGCATTCTGCTCAACTGTTTCAGCTCCAGGCTCGACATCCCGACCGTTCTTCCGGATGATTACGGTCTTGCGCGCCTGTTGATGAGAGAGGTCTTTGCCAGAGGATACAAGCGCCCCTATTTCTTCAATCTCTCCGAGGAAATCTGCGCAGCCGGCTTGCGGCGGCAGGGCTACATCGACGAGGGACTGGCCCACGGCGTCGACCTCTCGCAGCGCGTCCGCCCGGCCGTGGTCTTCCGTGATGGCGAGCACCGGTTTATTGTTGAGGACCTTCTGAAACAGATTCTCGAGGCGGCTGAGCGGCCCGACATTATCGTTTGCGGCCAGGACATTATCGCGATGCAGCTCTATTTCGCGATCGCGGATGCGGGCTTCCGGGTCGGGCAGGATATCGGCGTCACCAGCTTCGACAATCAGGCCCCTATCGCCGAGATGCTGAAACCGAAACTCTCGACGATGCAGCTCCCCTATTATGAAATGGGCCGTGCAGCGATGGAGATCGCATGCGACATGCGGCGACCGGACCCGATGGTCCGGCTTGTGAATGGGCGCTTCATCAACCGAAATTCTTTCTGAGCGCGACATTTCGAGCGACACGACGCCGGAACCTATCGTTCCGGCGGCCATAATGACAACGTGAGACAATTTTGAATTGACAACGTGAGACATTTGCCGCAGGACACGCAGGTGCGCCGCGATCATGTCCGATTGCGTCGAAACGGAGGCGCTTCGGGCCACGGCCCGCACCAACCATACTGGGAGGACTCAAATGAAACTGAAAACTCTGTTCCTGATCGGAACGGCTGTCGTGGGCCTGTCGCCCGCGGCACGCGCGGAAAGCCTGAGGGTTTGGGTCATTAACGGAGATTCCGAGAAGCCGTATTTTGCGCAACTTGAGGAAAACTACAACGCCTCGCAAAGCGAAAACACTGTCGAAGTCGTGCCGATCCCGGGTTATACGCAGGCCATTCAGGCTGCGACGCTTTCGGGCGACCTGCCGGATGTGATGCTGGTGGATGGCCCGAACATGGCTAGCCTCGCCTGGGCCGGCACGCTGCAGCCGATCGACGACCTTCTCGATCCCGAAGTCAAGAAGGATCTTTTGCCGGGCATTCTGGCGCAGGGGACATATGGTCCCGACGGTAAACTTTACCAAGTTGGTCCCTATGACAGTTCCGAGGTCCTGTGGGGCAACAGAAAGCTCTTGGAAGACGCCGGTGTCGAAATCCCGACGTCCATCGAGGAAGCATGGACGGCCGATCAGCTTGAAGCCGTGCTTGCAAAGCTGAAGGCGCTACCCGATGTCGAATGGCCGCTCGACATGAAGCTGAGCGAAGGCGTCAGCGAATGGCTGACCTATGGCTGGCTGCCCTTGCTGGAATCAAACGGCGGTGACGTCATCGACCGCGAGACCTGGGTGGCCGACGGAACGGTGAATTCCGACGCGAATGTCGCTCTCATGGAGCGTCTGTCCGACTGGGTCAACAAGGGCTATATCGTGCCGGCGTCGGCAGGCGACAACAAGTTTTACGGCGAGAAGACGGCGGCGCTCGCATGGGTTGGCAACTGGATGTGGCCTGCTCATGAAAGAGGACTGGGCGATGACCTCGTATTGATGCCGCCGCCCGCTTTCGGGGACAAAGGTCCCGTCAGCTCGAATGGCGGATTTGGCTGGGCGGTCCCCGCTTCGTCGACCAAGCTCGATGCCATATCAAGCTTCCTGAATTTCGCGATGTCGCGCGAGCAAGTCGGTCTTTATGCCGATATCACCGGCTACATTCCGGCACGTTCTTCCGCCGTGCCGTTTTCGAAGCTCTATTCGTCCGAGGGTAAAGGCGCACTCTTCGTTGATGTTGCCAATTGCTGCACGATGGTCCGGCCGGTGCACCCGGCCTACCCTGTCATTACGTCAGCCTTCGCCAACGCCGTCGATCACATCATGACCGGCAAGGCTGACGTTCGTGACGAACTCGACAACGCCGCCGAAACGATCGACGAAGATATCGAGGACAACGCAGGCTATCCTCCCTTTGGCCGTTAAATTCCGCCCAGGCAGGGTTTCAACGTGGTATACCTGCGTGGAGTATCGTTCATGAATATTCGAAAAAAGTCGCGGCTGCAGCAATATGTGATGCTGTCACCCGCAGTATTGGCGCTCGGCCTGCTTTTCGCACTGCCCTTTGCGCTCTCCATCTGGTTTTCGTTCACGGATCAGCACCTGGTTCCACGACCGATTCCGACACGGTTCATCGGTCTTCGCAACTATGAGCGGATCTTGACCGACGACGATTTCTGGCAGGCGGTGACGAACACCATCCTGTTTTCATGTCTTGTGGTGCCGCTGCAGCTTGCGGTTTCGCTTGGCATCGCGCTGATCCTAAATGCAAAAATTCCGTTCCGATCGGCCTTCCGCGCGGTTGCAATTCTGCCGCTTCTGCTTCCCATGACGGTGGTTGTCGCCATATGGGCAGTCATCTACCGCATCCCGAACGGACCCCTCAACGCAGTCTATCAGCTGGTCGCCGGTCCCGGCGCCTATATCGACTGGCTCGGCAGTTCCTCGACGGCCATGGTTTCGGTCGTGGTGCTGTCTGCCTGGGCAACCTTTCCCTATCAGATGCTGATCTATCTGGCGGGCCTTCAGGATATCTCGCCCGAGCTTTACGAGGCGGCGAGGGTCGATGGCGCGACCCCCTGGCAGCGGTTCCGCAATGTCACCTGGCCGGGACTGCGCAATGTCAACATCTTCCTCCTGATCATCACCACGATCGGCGCCCTGAAGCTTTTCACCCAGGTCTCGATTCTCACACGTGGCGGTCCCAACGGCGCGACGACAACCATCATCTACTACCTCTATAAGGAGGGCTTCGCCAGCCAGAAGATCGGCTATGCCTCCGCCGTTGCCGTCATCTTCTTCCTTGCCGTCACTGCGCTTGCCCTCCTGCAGCGCCGGCTTTTCAAGAATGAATCGGAGGTCTAGCGATGGCCAGATCACAATCCGGCATGTCGCCGCCCCGCCTGACGATCGTTTTCGCCGTCATCATGGCGCTCGGCGTTCTGTTGCCGCTGATGATGGCGCTGACCATCAGCCTCAATCCCGACGAGCAGGCAATCGTTATCGAGATGGGGTCATGGCGCAGCTTCATTCCCCATGTCTTCTCGCTGCAGAACTACATCGAGGTCTGGACCGACCCGGTAAATCCGTTCCTGCGCTATCTCTTCAACACGGTGTTCATCACCGCAACGACGCTGGTCTTTTCGGTGATCTTCAACTCCATGGCCGCATTCGTGCTGGCGCAGGGAACGGTCGCCGGCCGCAAGACGCTGCTCGGGCTCATCCTCGCCATCCTGGTCGTCCCGGCGGAAAGCCTTGTCCTGCCGCAACTGATGATGGCAAGCTGGGCCGGGATCATCGACAGCTACGAGGTGCAGATCCTGCCCGGCATCGCCAATGCGATGTCCATCTTTCTGTTCTATCAGTTCTTCACCCGCATTCCGAAGGAGTTGATGGAGGCCGCCCGCGTGGATGGTTTCAGCTTCTACCAGACCTACCGTCACCTCGCTTTGCCACTTTCCAAGCCGGTGATCTCCGCGGTCGCGATCCTGCAGTTCCTGGAAATCTGGAACAGCTATCTGTGGCCGATCATGGTGACGCGGGGGCCGGAATTCAGGCCGCTTTCGGTCGCCATGTCCGCCTATTTCGACAGCAACAAGGCCTATTGGGGCAATATCATGGCCTTCGCTGTTTCCATGGCCATCCCTGTCATTCTCCTCTTCCTCGTTCTTCAGCGACAGTTCGTTGAAAGCGTCACCAATTCCGGCGTCAAAGGTTAACATCCATGACCAAATGTTCCTACCGTCCGAACCTTCATCTCTCGCCCGCTGTCGGCTGGCTCAACGATCCGAATGGCCTGATCTGCCATGAAGGCCAGTGGCATGCCTTCTATCAGCACGATCCGGACCAGATCGGCCATGGCACAATGCACTGGGGGCATGCCGTCAGCGACGACCTCGTGCACTGGCAGCATCAACCGATCGCGCTCTATCCGGATAAATTCGGCGCCTGCTGGTCAGGATCCGCCATTGCGACGCCGGAAGGCGAGGTCAAGCTCTTCTACACGGCCCACCGCAAGGCGCCGGACGGACGCGACGACGAAAACCAGTGCCTGGTCAATGTCGACCGGACGTTCACCGTTTTTGAAAGAGACGAAGACAATCCGGTTTTGACGAATAGCGGAGAGAGTGTATTTCGCGATCCCAAGGTTGTCTGGCACGCGCAAAGCGGCCGCTGGATCATGGTGGTGACGACAGGCCAGGCCGTCTCGTTCTACAGTTCGGTCGACCTCCATGACTGGCGGTTCGAGAGCAGTTTCGGGCTTGGTCAGGGCCATCATGACGAAGCGCCATGGGAATGCCCCGACCTGGTCGAGGTCGAGATCGAAGACGGCGGAACGGCATGGGTTCTCATCGTTAGCATCGCCCACGGCTCCTATTCCGGCGGATCCGGCACACAATATTTCATCGGCGGTTTCAACGGTCACGTCTTCACCAACGCGAACCCGCCCGAGACCGTTCTCTGGATGGATTTCGGCCGCGATTTCTATGCAGCCCAAACCTTCTTCAACTCCGGGAAGCGCCCCGTGGCACTAGCCTGGGCCAGCAACTGGCGCTATGCGCTTTTGACGCCGACACGGGACTATCGTCATGCGTTCAGCCTGCCCCGCTCGCTTTCGCTGCGGCGCACGGCCCATGGCCTTCGTCTGGCGCAAACAGTGCCGGATATGGTCCGCACGGCCTTTCCCGTGACCGAACGGCAGACTTCCGGCGAAATGGCGGGCACCTATCGTCTGCGCTTTGAGGAAGCGGAAACGGCAGGCGAATGGTCGCTGCATCTTTTCGGCGAAGACATCCCGCAGCTTTCGCTACGCCGTGAGAACGGCCAGGCGGTCCTTCACATTCACCGCGACGAAAAATGGGCGAGCGAGGTCGCGCCGCTGTTTGCCAGCACCTTCTCGGTTTGCCTGCCCGAAGAAACTTTCGATCTCGAGATCTATATCGACCGGGGCCTTGTCGAGCTGTCGGCCTGCAACGACCTTGTCTGGATTACCATGCAGCACTTCCCTGAAAACCCCGAAGGCGAGGTTCGGCTGGTCCGTAGAACGGTCGAAATCCTGGCCATGGCCGGATGATCCGCCTGCCATTCAGAGAGATTTAACGCCAAAAATGCTTGGGAGAGATTCATATGGCGGATGTTCAGCTTACTCATGTCCAGAAGGCGTTCGGTTCGGTCGAGGTTATCCCTGACCTGTCGCTTTCCATTCCCAATGGCTCGTTCACGGTGCTGGTGGGGCCGTCCGGCTGCGGCAAGTCGACCCTGTTGCGGATGATCGCCGGGCTGGAGGAGGTCTCCGGCGGGACGATCCGGATTGGCGGGACCGACGTGACCGGGCTTGAGCCGTCCGAGCGCGGCATCGCCATGGTCTTCCAGTCCTACGCGCTCTATCCGCATATGACGGTGGCCGACAATATCGGTTTCGGTCTGAAGCTGGCGAAGATGCCAAAGGCCGAGCGCGAAGCGCGAGTGCGCGAGGCGGCGGAGATATTGCAGCTTAGCGAGCTCATGGATCGCAAACCTAAGGCGCTTTCCGGCGGCCAGCGTCAGCGCGTGGCGATCGGCCGGGCGATCGTGCGCAAGCCGAAAGTCTTTCTGTTCGATGAACCGCTTTCCAATCTCGACGCCGCGCTGCGCGGCCAGATGCGCGTCGAGCTTGGGGAACTGCACGAAAAACTGGCGGCGACGATGGTTTATGTGACCCACGACCAGGTGGAGGCGATGACGATGGCGGACCAGATTGTTGTCCTGTCGCGCGGCAATATAGAGCAGGTCGGCGCCCCGATGGACCTCTATAACACCCCCCGCACCACCTTCGTGGCCGGTTTTATCGGATCGCCCAAAATGAATCTGTTCAAAGGCCCCGAGGTTGGCATGGCCGATATCGGCTATTACGGTGTTCGCCCGGAACATCTGGCAATCGTCGCACCGGAACAAGGGCGCTAGCACGGCAAAGTGCGGCATATCGAAAAACTGGGGGCGGAAACCATCGCGCATATTCAGGTCGAGGGCGCCGGTCTGTTCATGGTGCGAACGGAAGGCGAGCTCGATACCCATCCCGGAACGGAAGTGGGGCTCACGCCACGGCCGAACAAGGAGCATTTCTTTCCTGCAGCTTGAAGCAATCGGGTTGGCAGGCGAGATGCGAGAGGCAAGAGATATAACTTTTGGTTGCAGTGGAATGCTGATTGATGTCCTTCCGGAGACGCATGTTTCGAACCTGCCATATGCGGTGGATCTTGGATTTGCTCGGCCGCCGCAACGGAGAGGTGGTTCGGTTCGTTCGAACAGGCAGATGCTCATGCATCCGGCGTTAGACACCCGGACAGGGACAAGGCGGTATTCTCATCGAGCGAGGTTGGAGCGCCACGACAACAGATGCAATTCGTCGAGACGTCGTCTTTACATGATAAGACGGCATCTTTCCTTTAGGGTGACGGCATGGGCAAGCGACGTTCGCGTATTATCACAATTGCGGTGTTTCTGGGCATTCTAGGCGCGGCGCTCCCGATCATTGCTGCGTCCTATCTTGCTTGGTTTATCGCCGTCCAGAGGGTGCAGAAACGGTTGCAACAGGTCGCTGGCCTGACGATAATGCGAGCAACAGGCACATTCGCCGATGCCAAAGCGGCACTCGACAAGGTTGGCGCAACATCCTTGGCGCCCTGTTCCGACACCCACGTCGCGCTGATGCGAACCCTGACGGTCGACACCCCTTCCGTGGAGGAGATCGGATATTTCGAGAAGGGCCTGCTAAAATGCACATCCTGGGGCAGAACGAGCGGTGCGTTTGCCGAGTCACCAACCGATTTTCATACTGAGGACGGCATCGAAGTCTCGATACACGTCAAACCCGCAATCAGCGGCGGGAGACCGGTCATGGCGTTGCGTTCCGGCGCCTACAATGCTCTGGTGGTTCCATCAAGATTCGTAGACGTTTTGATCGATGATGGCATATCCATTGCGTTGGCAAACGAGGACGGCACGATCATCCAAACGCTGAATACACCGGACCGCGAAGCTGTCAGTTCGCTGGTCGCCGGCCGCAGCAAAGGAATGACCGACAGCGATCTGTTCGCCACGGCGCGTGGAGAAGGCATGGTCGCGGTTGCCACCAAGCAACGATCACAAGTGGCCAACGGGCTGAATTCGGAGCGAATGTTGATGCTGCCGATCGGCCTGGTCTCGGCGATATTCACTGTCGGCGTCGTAATTTGGTTGTCGCGGCGTCGGTTGTCTCCGCTGGCGGAGCTTGAGATTGCGGTTCGCAAATGTGAGTTTGTCGTGCATTATCAACCGATCATCGCGCTGAGGTCCGGCATCTGCGTTGGCGCGGAAGCGCTGGTGCGTTGGCGAAGACCGGACGGAACTTTGATAAAGCCCGATCTTTTCATACCGCTGGCTGAAGAAACCGGGCTGATCATGCCGATCACCGACCAAGTGATCGAGGCGGTCATTTCGGATATGAAGAGCACGCTCATTGA
Source organism: Martelella sp. AMO21009 (assembly GCF_053484295.1). Taxonomy (NCBI): domain Bacteria; kingdom Pseudomonadati; phylum Pseudomonadota; class Alphaproteobacteria; order Hyphomicrobiales; family Aurantimonadaceae; genus Martelella; species Martelella sp. AMO21009. Next base: position 10,920 of record NZ_JBAKFR010000045.1, on the reverse strand, counting down.
CGACCGAAGCCTGCATATCGCAATCAACCTGTGCGCCGCGGATATCAAATCTGGGCGTATCCTCGATATCCTTGAAACGAAGCTTCGCCAAGCCGATATCCGCTCGGAACAGATATGGCTGGAAGCGACCGAGCGCGGCTTCATCGACATAGAGGCGGCGCGGAGTACGCTGGCAAGAGCCCGCGGACACGGCCACTCTGTGGCAATCGACGATTTCGGCACTGGCTATTCCAGCCTGCAGTACCTTCAGGGCCTGCCCATGGACGCGCTTAAGATCGACAAGTCCTTCGTCGACACGATTGGCAAGGATACAGCCACCAGTTCGGTCACGCCGCATATTATCGAGATGGCCAAGTCGCTCGGGCTCTTCACGGTCGCTGAAGGCATTGAGACCAAGGAACAGACCGATCATCTCCAAGCGCTTGGCGTCGATTTTGGCCAAGGATGGTTCTACGCCAAGCCCATGCCGGCAGAAGACTTCATCGTCTATCATCGTCAAACGCAGGAAAAATACGGAACAGCCCCCGAAATCATTCGCGTTTCGCAATGAATAGATGGCGGGGTTCTCCGTGCCACCCAACCTGTCCGGGCAACGCTGGCGCGAAAGAATTGCCCGTCGGATGACGCTGTGGTTCCGTCGCCCCAGAGTTTCGAATGTGGATGGCGAGTGTGTACATCTGTTACGCACGCCTGCGCGGCACAATAGGTTTCGGAACGTGCGTGGAAACTGCGCATCCATCCGATCTGGTGGGCGCTGATCCCCTTGGATGCGCCTGCCATGCGTTTCGGGCCGAGGTTCGTGCCGTCAGCGAGAACGCCGGCCAGCATCGCGGAGATGTTCTGTGGCACATCCCCTGTCCGAACATGGGTGAACTGGTCGGCAAACCCGGTCCATTCATGCACTTCCCGCAGCAAGTCCGGAACTTCGGCGAGCGCATACATCTCGCTGATTTCGGCATTGAGGGTGTCGGTCGCGGCCGGAATTTCATTGGCATTCGGCGACACGATCAGGGTGCCGTTTTCCATCCGCACGGATCAATTTTCTTCGGCCCACTCGCCTACTCCTTTACTGACGACCAACACGCCCTTGATGTGGGCGTCGTCTCCTGTCCAAAAACGAGCGATTGCGTACAGGCGGAATACTTCGGACAGCCCTATTCGGACAAAATCGACCTATTCCACGCACCTTCGCCGATGTCCGCGCTTCCACGGCCGGTCAAACCACCGAGAACCAGATCCAGGAAATCGAAGCCGCCGCCTTCAAGGTTGAGCCGCGCAGGATTGTCGCCGAGACGATTTCCGGCCGCGTCCTTATTGCGCAGCGGTGCGACTTTGCAAAAATTGTGGACAAGCTGGAGAGTGGCGTTATTCTGATCGTAACCAAACCCGACCGGCTCGACCACGACGCCATTGACGTCAGCAGCACCGTTAAGGTGCTCGCAAAAATGGGCGTGAGGGTATATTGTCTAGCCCTCGGCGGCGCAGACCTGACCAGCCCAGCCGGCACCATGACTATGCAAGTGCTTGACGCCGTGACTCAAATCGAGCGGGATTTGCTGATCGAGAGGACGCAAGCCGGTCTCAAACGCGCAAAAAACGGAAGGCAAAGTCCTCGCCCGCCCGCGACGCTCAACGACAAACAGAAGCAGCATGTGTGAGACGACCTCGCATAGGGAATGGGTGTTTCGCCGATCGCAAGGAATTTACCACCAGTCGCCAGACAAACAGGCGGGTTGGCGATGACTGTTCATGATCCGTTCGATCTTAGCGTGTCTGCGGGAACAAATCTTGTTCTGACCTCTTATAGGCACGACTCGCCAGCTCATCCTTCAACATGTCGAAGTAGACGGCGACGATTGCGTCGTTTTCCGGATCGGACCAATGCTCAGCGTTCATGGCGCCAGGCTATGATGGCAAAATTGCTTTGTCACGGGAAACCCGTCAGCCGAGCATCTGCAGCCCATGCTTCTGCACCAGCGACAGGAGCTTGCTCAACATCGTCGATGACGTTACGTGCGAATGCCTGGCAGCAATTCCTGATACGTCGATCTCTGGTCGCTGTGTCGCACGAGAATTGACAACGCTGATCGAGCGGCGCGGCAAGCCCGGCCTGATTGTCTCAGACAACGGCACGGAATTCACCTCGAATGCCATCCTCGCCTGGTCCAAGGATCACAAGGTCGAGTGGCACTACATCGCACCGGGAAAGCCGATGCAAAACGGTTATGTCGAGAGTTTCAATGGTCGCATGCGCGACGAACTGCTCAATGAAAGCCTGTTCTTCGGCATCGACCATGCCCGAAGCGTCATTGCTGAATGGGCAGATGATTTCAACCATTTCCGACCGCACTCATCGCTCGGATACCAGACCCCGGCAGGCTATGCCGAAACCATCACCGCAACCGGCTCCAACGCTACGCAAAATGAAAGCTTCGCGTTTCCACCGGTTGCTCACACCGCGCCATTTGACGTATCAAAAACCGCCCAGGCTCTAATCGCAGCCGGATGAAAATTCAGTGGCAGGTCAGCGTCGACCCCCTATACCGATCTTGATCTACCCATCCAGCGCCAAACTGAGGGCGTTTGCAGATTGGGCTTTGGAGTTGTTTCGCCACAGGGGCGACCACCTTGGTTAAGCCAGGTCTTCCCTTCCAGAAGCGGGTCGCGAGCGTGCGCCTTGAAGCGGCGATTGCGGTTCTGAAAGGCGACTTGGTCGTATGCAGCAAAACCAAAATCGGACCGCATAGCGGGTTGGGGGCTTTATTGAAGAATGAACTTTGAAAGGCCCTTTTCATCGGCACAGCGAACAATGCCCCCGCCACGACGTTTTTTAGGAACTCCTCGAAGCACTCGGTGCCCCGGTCTTCATTCAGCCGTCCGATTCTCTAGTCAAACCTTGTGCACTTGAAGGGTGCGACGAACTATTCAAAATGACATGGAGTGGAATTTCGAGACGGCGACCCATTTTCTGCGTGTGATTTTCGCCGGCGTCTTTGATCGTTATCTTGGCCTGAAGGTCATTCTCGAGCATCTGGGCAAGACGTTGCTATTCTACCTGGGCTCAAGGGCATAATAACAGGCGACATCCTGATAATTTGGTCCGCTGGAGCCACTCAAACAGGCGCTCCGTAAAATTTCGTTCGCTATCTCTCGCCTTTACGTTCCGGCCTGACGAAGAGCCAGCCTGCCCAGACGAGATACCCGAGGATCGCGATCAACAGGATCGCGCGACCGGGATAGGGATTGATCCGGTCGTCACGGATACTGACTTCCGGCGTCAGCGCGGCAGCGCGACGCAGATGCGGGTCGACCGCTGCGTGGAGCCCGAGATTCCGGTTTATGGCTTCCACGCTTTTATCCTGCAGCGGTCGCGGTTCGTCGAAGAACGCATTCGGGCCCTGCTGGCCGATCAAGAACCGGTCGGACGTTGCGGGTCCGAACAGGATCATCTGCGTGGAAAGCGTTTCGACGGTCTCGTCAATGCCCGCATATGTGCCCGCAGCGATCTGCGCCTCGCGCATGACCGGCATGGAAAGTCGGTCGGCATCCGTCCACAAACCGGCAACGTCGGCAAGGGTGACATCGTCCGACCGCGCGAAGAGATCGACCATATCCTGACGGCCCCTTGCGGCAAAGATCAAAGCCAGATCGGCATCGCCGTCGCGCAGTGCCGCTGCCGCGGTCTGTGCGTCAAGCTCGTCCAGCGGCAATACGCCGATATCTCTGTCGCTGTTGCGGGCGACGGCCAGCGCGAGCGTATGCGAGGCCGACCCTTCCGGTCCTGTCGCAATCGTCAGCGTTCCTTCCGGCAACGCGCGGTCATCGGAGCGCGTCAACACATGCAGGAAGGTCGAGCCGATGGCGGCGACCGCCTCGACACGCTCATCGCGGATCATGCGGCCATCGGTCATGGTGAAGCCGGAGAGCGCCGGCGTCAGCGCCAACCTTGCTTCACCGTTTGCCATCGCTGCCAGCGGCACATTGGTCGACAGAAGATTGACGTCGCGCCCGCGCATGGATTTGCGGACGGCGCGCAGCGTTTCGATGCCGGCATCGGTGCCGATCGTCTCCGGCCCCATGGCGATGGCAAGAACCGGCGTGCGCTCGCGCGGCGGCTTCGCCACCAGGCCGAGGTCATAAAGCGCCTGGCGCGCCACGCGGTTGACCGGTCGGCCATCGAGGCGCACAGCGGCGTTCAACGATCGCATCATGTCGTCATCGATCCTGCCTGCCAGTTTCTGCATGGCGGCGGCGATGTCGGGAGTCCGCTCCAGCGCGAGGTCCGATGTCAGCGGCGCGGCCTGATAGACGGGAAAGAACCCCGTGGCATCGCTGAGCGCGACAAGCTCGTAATCGCTGATCTCGGGATCCGTGGAGAGGCCGACGATGATGTCGACGCTTCTTTCCAGAAGCGCGTCATACATGCCCTCCCGGCTCGTTTCGCTGAACACCTCGATATCCTCGAATGTCAGGCCGAACCGGTCCAGGAAAGGCTCCAACCCGTCGCGGGGCCGCTCCGCGAAGGATTGCGTGATGCCGAGGCGCAGCCTGTCATCCGCACCGGCGAGATCGGAGATGTCATCGAGGCCATTGGCGACCGCAATGGCTGGCCGGGTCAAAACCACGTAATCGGTTTCGAAGCCGAGCCTGTCGAGCAGGACAAGGCCGTTGCGGGCGAGGCCTTCGGAGGCCACCCGCATGGCTTCGTCTGCATCATTGTTGCTGCGTGCGCCCATGAACGCCAGCGCCGTGCCGGTATATTCGGGGTATAGATCGATGTCGTCATCAATCAGCGCCTGGTAGACCACGCCCGTGGCGCCGAGCGAAGGCATGCGCTTGACCGGCACGCCATCCTCTTCCAGCAGAAGGGCAAACATTTCCGCCAGAATGCGGCTTTCCGCCAGGTTCTTGGAGCCCACCCTGACAGGGTCCGACGAGCAGCCCGCAAGCAGGATGACGATCAGCAGCGAAACAAATGCCCTCATGACATCACCTCGTTGGTATCGGCCTCGACCGGTTTCTCGCGCGAGGGATCACGTCTTAATCGCCGCAGGAAACTTACGATCTGCAAGATCAGGATCGCGGAGAACGGTATCGCGCCGAGCGTCGACATGGCCCTTGCCACATCGACGGATCCCGCCAGAAGCGTTGCTGCCGTGATAACGGCGACGATGCTGCCCCACACGATTTTCGCGGCGGCGGGCGGATTGAGATTACCGTTGGTGGTCATCATGGACAGCACGAATGTGCCGCTGTCGGCCGACGTCACCAGGAAGATCACGATCAGCAGCAGCGCGCCAATGCTGAGCACCGAGGAGAAGGGGAAATAATCGAGAAACGAGAACAGGGCGGCGGCAACATCCTGCGTGATGACGGAAGCAAGGCCGCCGGGACCGTACATCTCGACATAGATGCCGGCGCCGCCGAAAACGGCAAACCAGAGAATGGAAAATGCGGTCGGGATCAGGATGACGCCCATGCAGAATTCGCGGATGGTGCGTCCGCGGGAAATGCGCGCGATGAACACGCCGACAAACGGTCCCCAGGCCAGCCACCAGATCAGGTAGGTCAGCGTCCAGTTGGCCGACCACTCTGTCAGCCCCTCGAACGGGAACAGGCGGAACGACATGCTGACAAACTGCGACACGTAGGCGCCGATCGTCGTTACGAATGTTTCCATGATGAAGGCCGTTGGGCCGAAGATCAGGATGAAGGCCATGAGCGCCAGACCGAGCACCATGTTGATATCGGAAAGCAGTTTCATGCCCTTTTCCACGCCTGTGAGCGTCGAGATCATGTACATCGCAAACAGGGCGGCCAGCACGGCCAGCGAAACCGCGTTGACTGCGGGGAAATCGAACAGCGCGGTCAGGCCCGAGCGCACCTGCAGGGCCCCCATCGCCAGAGAACCGGCAAGGCCGAAGACCACGGCAACGACGCCAAGAACGTCTGCAGTGGTGGCGGCGACATCGGACGACCTGCCCGAAAAAAGACTGCGCAGCGGCGTCGAAATCAGCGGCGGCTTGTCCAATCGAAAGGTGAAATAGGCAATCACCAGCGCGCAAACGCCGTAGATCGACCAGGCATGCAGACCCCAATGGAGGTTGGTGATCACCATGGCCTGCCGCGCGGCTTCTGCCGATGCCGGCGTGCCGACGGGCGGATTTTCAAAATGCGTCACCGGCTCGGCAACGCCCCAGAACAGCAGACCGGCGCCCATGCCGCCGGCAAACAGCATCGCAATCCATGACGAATAGGAAAATTCCGGCTTTTCATCGTCCTTGCCCAGGCGAATGGAGCCGTAGGGACCAAATGCCAGAAACGCCGCCAGAAGCACGAAACTCGAACAGAGACCCAGCCACCACCAACTTGCCCCCACCATGAAATAGCTGGTGAAGCCCAGAACGCTCGCCGCCATCTGATCTGGGGCAATGACGCCCCACATGCCGATCGGCAGGCAAAGGAGGAGTGAAATGATGACGACTTTGTTGACCTGCACGATTGAACTGCCCCCTCTATAGTGCACCCGAGCCCGGTAGGCCCCGCACGACCATCCCAGAGTTGCCAACATGTTTGGCGGTTGATGTCAACGAACACCCGCTTGAGTTGAATCAAGTGGTTTACTGTCTCCGGCGTTCTGCGGGTCGGTTTCCGATAGGCGGACGCCTGAAAGTCTACCGTCACTTAAGCTTGACCAACCCACGTGCGACCATCCAAGTTGATTGAGTCGGTTTTCGCCTGAGGTTTAAAGGTTGACCGCTGTACAAACTGGAGGAATGATTTTGAAAGCAAACAGATCGCTTTGGCGCAGCTTGACACTGGCCGCCGCGCTTTCGGTAGCCGCGGCGCCGATCGCCGATGCTTGCACGCGTGTTGTCTATCATGGTCCGGAAGATCGCGTATTGACGGCGCGTTCCATGGACTGGAGCCTGCCGATGCTTTCCAACCTGTGGGTGTTCCCGCGCGGCATGGAGCGAAATGGCGAGGCGGGCGAGAATTCACTGACCTGGACGTCGAAATACGGAAGCATGATTGTCTCCGGTTATGACTTCTCCACCGTGGATGGCATGAACGAGGCTGGCCTGGTGGCCAACATGCTCTGGCTTGTGGCGTCCGAATACCCCGAGAATGACGGGTCAAAGCCGGAGATATCGCTGTCGATCTGGGCGCAGTATTTCCTGGACAATTACGGCAGCGTTGCCGAAGCGGTGGCGGATATGGAAGCCAATCCTTTCGACGTGGTGACTGCCGACGTTCCCGATCAGCCCGGCCGTCTGGCGAAGGTGCATCTTTCCCTCTCGGATGCCAGCGGCGACAGCGCTATTCTGGAATGGCTGGATGGCGAACTGGTCATTCATCACGGCCCGCAATACCGCACCATGACGAACGATCCGCCATACGACCAGCAGCTGGCGATCAAAAGGTACTGGCAGGATGTCAATCCGCGTGAGTCGATGCCCGGCACAACCCGTTCTCCCGATCGGTTTACCCGTGCTGACACCTATATCGACATGGTGGTTCAGTCGGATGAACCGCGTATCGCGGCGGCCGCCGCCATGAGCGTGATCCGCAATGCTTCCGTTCCCTATGGCATCAACACACCGGACGCGCCGAACCTGTCGACCACGCGCTGGAGAGTGGTCGCGGACCACAAGGACAAGCTGTTTTATGTCGAATCGGCGATTTCCCCGAACCTGTTCTGGGTCGATCTGAACAATCTGGATTTCTCGGCTGAAGCCGGGGTGCGGATGCTGGATCTTGGCGTTGACATGGTCACGCTGCAGTCAGGCGAAGTGTCGGCGGACTTCACGCCGGCCGAACCTTTCAAGTTTGAACCGGTCAACTGATACGTGTCGGCCACCGCATTTCCCGTGTGGTGGCCGGATCATCCTGTTCTGTTCAAGAAGGTCTGCCCGCCCGAGAACAGGCTGCGGCGTCTTCCCAACGCCGACGCCATAGCCATACTGATGCTCGAGACGGATACTCTCGATCATTGGGTAATTCCCTCCATCTTCATGATGATGGCTATCACCGTCGAGACGACGGCAAGCAATATGAAGAACAGGCGCCAATCTATGGTAGACTCATATTTGTCTTGCGCGTCTTGGACGTGGTTTCTATCAACCGTTTTGGCGCGCGACAATTCCGAACAACGGCTGTCCCTAAAAGTCATCACTGCTGCACCATTGCTTTAGTTCCTGCTTCAAACAGACTTTTGACTTGGCCGTATCTCCGCTCGCCGTGTTTCAAATTTCTTCGTCGCGATCTCGATAAGGTGTTCGGTGATTTGCCGGGTTCACAAAGGTAAATTTGAGCCACACACCATTGTGCAGCGGTAGATTCACGTGGCGGACTGCCGGGATCATGACCTAGAGTGCGCAGCGTAATGCGCAAGTGACAGACGGCGCTGTAACAGTGACAGTCGATCGAGCCTGAAACATCAAAAGGTATGTTCTTGCGGAGGCCATGTGGTCATGGTGTCAAGCGCAACCCGCGCGGAATGCGGTTTGTCGGCAAAGTTTGATCTTGTCGATGAAAATCTTCCAACAACCCCCGCCATTCAAAAGCGCAATTTGTCAGGGCACATGTCTGATCGTATGCGATGATGTCTGTCAGTGTTTGGGCTCCGACTCATCATTGCGCTGCAGCCGCAAAACTTGCAGATGCTGTTAACCTGACATCGACGCTCTACAACGCTGTAGGTTTTCCGCGCCACGTCATGGTTGATTTTAGAGATCGGATTGAACATGCTCGTTAACTCGCAAGTCGAGGCCGGCTCTGGTCAGTCCGTCGGCTACCAGATTGATCACGGGCTCGGACCAACCGAGATTGGCCAGCCACGGATAGAATGTATCCTGGATATCGGGATTGGTTCGCAGAAGCTCGGCAATGACGGGGGCGGCCTCGTCCTTTCGGTCAAGCTTGCCAAGAATGGCGGCCTTGAGCACGAGGACAAGTCTCAAGTCGGAACTGGACCGCATGATCTGCTGGCGTGCCAGTTCGAAATCCCCGTTGGCAAAATGGGCGACGGCGATGCCGGGCGCCCAGTTCTTGAGATTGATACCGAATTCTTTTTCCGCCGTTTCGAATATGTCGAGTGCCTCATTGCCGCGCCCCAATCTGGCAAGGCGGGTCGCGATTCGGATCTGCAGGAAGATGTCTCCGGGGTACCGGTCCCGGATTTCCTGTTGGAGCCTGTCAAAGTCCTCGATCCTTCCCTGGCGCAGCGCAAGATGCATGAGTGCGGTCTTCGTCAGATAGGCGGTGGGCGACAGCCTTACCGCCTTTTCGGCTGCCTGCTCGGCGTTCTCTACCATTGCCGCGCGCTCTTCACAGCTTCCGGCCTCGTAAAAACGCGAACGATCGGTATACATGATGCTTAAAACGGACCAGGCCGATGCATCGTTGGGCGAGGCTGCTACAATGCGTTCAAGGCACTCGCGCATCGCGGGGAATAAGGAACTGTCTTCCACGACTTCCACGATCTGGCCGCGAGAGATGCATGTTGAGCGGTCGAAAACATTTCCGTAATATCTCTCGATGGCGAGCGGCACGGCGCCGCCGACGCCCAGCACATGAAATGCCATCCGGTCGACCGCCAGAGAAAGAGAATCGGGCTCGGTGCCTGATATCGATTCGCTGCCCGTCCAGAGAATGCGTCCGGTGTCTGAATCCAGAAGCTTCCAGAGCAGCTTTTTGTCTTCCTCTTTCAGGACCGTTACCTTGAGTATGAAACGAATAGTCTGGTCATCGACTTGCGGCGACGCCCCGTCGGCGTAGGATATGCTGCCCGGCGGCACGATCTCCGCTATTCCGATGCGCGCGAGCGCCGGCGCCAGGCGGAAATCGGTCGCTTGCGCCAGCGACTCCTCCTGCGGACCGATATGGCGCGTCGGGTGGACATCGACGACGATTCCGGCTGGGGAAATATCTGGCTTTTCCTGCCACAGCAAGGCCGCCCCGACGCCGATAGTGATCAAGGCAGCGGCGAAGGCTGTCACTGATCTGCGAAAGGCCGCAACAGGCCTGCCGCGGCGTTGAGGCGTAGGGGGCCTTGCCGGGTCTGAAGGCTGATCCATGAAGTCAAATACTGGGACATACCGGCCTTTCGGCAGACTGATCACGACCTGCGGCTCTCGTTCACAAGCGCTGTAGTATGATCGGAGCGTCTTGCGCAGACGCCCGGCCGTCGTGCGAACAATGGTATCATCCGTCGGATCGAACCGTTCGCTTCTTCCCAGCCCCTCTGTCGCGATTGTGTAGGCTTTTATGTACTCATCGTTTCCGGCCAGGTGCTGCTTCACGACATAATCCAGGAACGCGCTGACGGTTGGCGCATTTTCGAATTGAGCCGAGTCGAGAATCTTTTCCAATTCGTCGTGAATGAGCTGCATTTGGGAACTCGAATAGTTCGCTTTCGCAGATCTTGCGTGATGAGCCGGAACTTCCGTCATGGCGCACTCCGAAACCAGGTCATTATTATCTGTCTTGAGGGGCATCTATCATGAGTCAGTGAAGGAGCAGTCGAAGTGTCTCTTCTTCGCGATTCATTTGCTTGCAAATGGACTGGATTAGAATCACATAATACTAAAGTGACAGCGCTATCATTCCAATAGCCAGCCTGCGTTTTCTTCCCTTTTCGTTAGTTGTCACTGTCACAGAACGCGCTGTCACTTGTGACGACACGCGCATCAGTTCAGGGATTCTCTTACCCACTGATCGGAGGAAAAAAGTAGTTGGTTTTCTGATTTGATAAAATTAGCAAGTATATGGTTTTTAACGATTAACATCGTCAACTAGCGGGTAGGAAGGCTTACATTTGAAGTGAGAGGCGTTACACTTCAGTCTCACGCAAATCCTTGAAAAAGAGATGGCTCGGGAAATCTGCACAGCGGGGATAAGTGGAATTTCTGCCTGAGA